>DATKGA010000139.1:0-5321 GCA_035510935.1 Acidobacteriaceae bacterium | reverse complement strand
TTGCACTGGCAAAGACAATAACAGATGGAGCGTGCCAATGAACAGGACTTCTTTCAGAACTGGATTCACAGGGAAGCAAAGATCAGTCCGCAAGTTCGCTGCCGGCTTTCTGGTCCTGGGCATGGCGATCAGTGCGTCCGCCAAGGATGGTACGTCATCCGGCACGGCCACCCCTGCCTCCGGCAGCACCCCCCCCATCACCAAAGCCAAGCCCAAGGCGAGCATTAAACCCAAACGCTGGTATCAGATCGGCATAGCTTCCTGGTATGGCATGAAGTTCCAGGGGCGGACGACCGCAGGTGGAGAACGCTTTGATATGAACGGGATGACCTGCGCTCATCGTAGCCTACCCCTGGGCACATGGCTGAGGGTGACGAACCTTAGGAACCATAAGACAGCCTACGTCCGGGTGAACGATCGCGGCCCCGTACCGGAGGATCGGATTGTCGATCTGTCCTACGCGGCGGCTCAGTCGCTTGGAATGGGCGGGCTAGGCCAGGTGAGACTGGAACCGATCAGCAGCAACGATCCGAACCTCGCGCAGGCACTGCTGGCTCAACTACAGGTTCCGGTGGTGGAGTTGCTGCCGTTTGCCCCCTGACTCGCGGCAGTATGCACGGTCCATTGTTTATGGGGCTGGAGGCCAATTCTGCCTCCGAAGAACAGAAAACACTAAGACCAGAACGACGGAGGCAGATTCCTCCGCTCCCCCTTCCCACGGCGCAAATGTGCTGGCCGGGGATCCGCTTCGCTGCGAAACGACAAACAAAAACAGTAAAGAGCCTCGGGTAATAGGGAACATGCGGGTTGAAATTGCACTAAACTGGGGCTATGGACGACGCTACGATTCCTACACCGGCGCAGACGGAAGCGCGAAGCATTGCCACGGCTGGCCGGGATGTATGCGAGCGGGCTGATCCGCGGGACCGGCTGATTGTGGCGCTTGACTTCCCTTCCGCTGAGAAGGCGTTGGGGCTGGTGGAGCGGCTGGAGGGCTGCTGCCGCTGGTTCAAGGTGGGGATGGAGTTGTACTACGCGGCCGGGAACCGGGTGATCGAAGGGCTGAGGGAGCGTGGGTATGAGGTGTTCCTGGACCTGAAGCTGCATGACATCCCCAATACGGTGGCCGGAGCGGTGCGTTCGGTAACGGGAGTGGGAGCTTCCCTGCTGACGGTGCATGCGGGCGGCGGCGAGCCGATGATGCGGGCGGCGGCAGAGGCGGCCACCGCGCCGGGAGCGCCCCGGTTGCTGGCGGTGACGGTGTTGACCAGCATGGATGAGGCGGACCTGCGTGCGGTTGGGGTGGAGGATCATGCTGCCACGCAGGTGCTGCGGCTGGCGAGATTGGCGCAGACGGCAGGGATCGGCGGGCTTGTGTGCTCGGCCGAGGAGGTTGAGACAGTGCGCGCCGCGATGGGGCAGCAAGCGCGGCTGGTGGTTCCCGGGATTCGTCCGGCGGGAGCGGGAGGCGGGGACGATCAGAGGCGAGTGGCCAGCGCGGCGCAGGCGATTGCTCGTGGCGCGACGATGCTGGTAGTGGGGCGACCCATCACGCAGGCTGCGGATCCGGCACGGGCCGCGACGGGGATTCTGGCGGAGATTGCCAGCGTGCTGTAGAGGATCGATGTCCAGCACCCATTCGTGGGATAGGGGCTGTGCGATCAGGCGATATAGTGAGGGTGTGACAAACCCAGACGCCGCGCCTGCCACCCCGTCCGAAGGGAAGGAAGAGAGTCTGCCCATTGAGCCGGCGGAGGCTGCGGCGTCGAACCCGGTCTCCAAGCAGGTAGTGCAGACGCTGCTGCTGGCGATGCTGTTTGCGGCCCCGGCACTGATGTGCGTCCATGCGGCGTTTGTGAGCGATATGGACCTGTGGTGGCACCTGCGCGCGGGCGAGTGGATACTGGAGCACCATGCGGTGCCACGTACCGATCCCTTCTCCGGCACAATGGGGGGAAGGCCCTGGATGGCCTATAGCTGGCTGTTCGAGCTGTTGGCCGCAAAGCTGTTTGCCTGGATGGGACTGGCAGGCATTGTGGCCTATACCAGCGCGATGATTCTGGCGATTACGGTGGCGATGTTCCACCTGGTGCGGCGGCTACAGGGTCTGTTCGCGCGCGCCATACTGCTGAGCTTTGCCTGCGTCTTCTGCATGGCGCATCTGTATACGCCGCGACCGTGGTTGTTCACCATACTGTTCTTCACGCTGGAGACAGACATCCTGATGCAGGCGCGCAAGACAGGACGGCTGCGCGAACTGCTATGGCTGCCGGTGATCTTTGCGCTGTGGGCAAATTTGCATATTGAGTTTGTGGATGGACTGTTTGTGCTGGGGCTGGCCTGGGCAGAGACGTTGGCCGCGCGCTTTGGATTGGGCGATAAGACGCGTGCGCAGCCAAATTGGATGGGTCTTGCGCTGGCGGGCAGCCTGCTTGCAACACTGGCGAACCCGTATGGCTGGCGCATCTACCAGGCGGCGTATGAGCTGGCGACGCAGGCAGGCGCGCTGGACAAGGTGATCGAATTACAAGCGATTCCCTTCCGCAATGCGGCGGACTTTCTAGTATTGCTGCTGGCCATGGGAAGCGCGGCCGCGTTGGCGTGGCGAAGGCGGTTTCTTCTGTTCGAGATGGCGCTACTTGGCTTCGCTACAGCGCTGGCGTTCCGCTCACAGCGAGATGTGTGGCTGATGGCAGTCGCTGGGGCGGCGATTCTGGCTTCCACAATCGCCGGCAACGAGACGGCTGCGATCCGGTTGCCGAAGTTGGGTACGGGGCTCGCAGTGCTGATGGCTGTGCTTGCCGTGGCGATGGGATTTAGCAGGATGCAGGTGAACAATGCGCGGCTGGAGAGCGATTTGGCGAAGAGACTGCCGGTGCAGACGGTGGAGGTGGTCAAGTCGAGGGGCTACGCCGGACCGCTGTTCAATGACTTCAATTGGGGCGGTTATCTGATCTGGTCGCTGAGGATGCCGGTGAGCATCGACGGACGCCAGAACCTTTATGGCGACCAGCGGCTGGACCGCTCGATTGCTACCTGGAGCGCGCAGCCGGACTGGGAGAGCGATGCGCAGTTGACGAAAGCAGGCTTGGTGATTGCGCCGGTGAAGGCTCCGCTGACCCAGGCGCTGCGCATGGACCCGCACTTCCATCTGGCGTATGAGGACGAACTGGCGGCGGTGTTTGTGGCGCGCAAGTGAACTAGAAGCTTGCCACTCAGTGCATAGAACGCGATGAATGGGGCACCCGGCTACGGTATTGGGCCGTACCCATTCGTGGGATTGGGTTTGTGGGAGCAGACGATATAGTGAGGGTGTGACGAACCCGCCAGCCGCGCCTGCTACTCCATCCGAGGAGAACGAAGAGATTTTGCCGACCCAGCATGAGGCTACGACGGAGAGTTCTGCGCGGAAGAGAAAGAACGAGAGGGCCGACCAGGTTGCGCAGACACTGGTGCTGGCGGTATTGTTTGCGGTCCCGGCGCTGATGTGTGCCCATACTGCGATTGTCAACGATCCGGACATATGGTGGCACCTGCGTACAGGCGAGCTGATCCTGACGCAGCATTCCGTGCCGCGCATCGATCCGTACTCCAGCGATCAGGCAGGGACAACGTGGCTGGCCTATAGCTGGGTGTTCGAGCTCGTGGCGGCGAAACTGTATCAATGGCTGGGAATGGTGGGCATTGTGGCCTATACCAGCGGAATGATACTGGCGATTACGGTGGCGATCTTCCACCTGCTACGCCGACTGCAGGTCGATTTTTCCTTGGACGTTCTGCTGAACTTTGCCGCGTGCTACAGCATGGGCCGTCTCTATTCGCCGAGGCCCTGGCTGTTCACCGTGTTGTTCTTCATTCTGGAAGTAGACATCCTGATGCAGGCGCGCAAGACTGGGCGAGTGCGCGAATTGCTATGGCTGCCGGCGATCTTTGCCCTGTGGGCGAACGTTCATATTCAATTCATCGATGGACTGCTTGTGCTGGGGCTGGCATGGGTGGAGACGCTTGTGGCGCCGTGGTGGACGAACGCAAGTGCGCGTTTGCGATCAAAGTGGATGGGGCTGGCGCTGGCGGGCAGCGTGCTGGCTACGCTGCTGAATCCGTTTGGCTGGCGCATCTACCAGGAAGCGTACGAGCTTGCGACGCAGGCAGGCGCGTTGAACAAGGTTTCCGAACTGCTGGCGCTTCCCTTCCGCAGTACTTCAGACTATTTGGTGTTGCTGCTGGCGCTGGGGAGTGCGGCTGCGTTGGCCTGGCAGCGGCGGTTTCTTCCGTTCGAGACTGCGTTGCTGGGCTTTGCCGCTGTACTCGCTTTTCGCTCGCAGCGCGATGTGTGGGTGATGGCAGTAGTAGGAGTGGTGGTTATTGCGTCAATGATCGTGGGCAGCGAGACGGCTGCGATCCGCCTGCCGAAGCTGGGTACGACGATTGCGCTGTTGTCAGCGGTGCTTGCGATGCCGGTGGGTTTTCGTATCATGCAGGTGAATAACGCGCGGCTTGCAACAGAGCTGGCGAAGAGCATGCCCGTCCATGCCGTGGATGCGGTGAAGGTGAAGGGCTATGCTGGGCCGCTGTACAACGATTACAACTGGGGTGGATACCTGATCTGGGCGTTGCGAATGCCGGTGAGCATCGACGGCCGCGCGGCCTTCTATGGAGACCAGCGGCTGGACCGCTCCATCGCGACCTGGAACGCGGAGCCGGACTGGAGTACCGATGCGCAGTTGACGTCGGCAGGGCTGGTGATTGGCTCGGCAAAGGCAGCGCTGACCCAGATAATGCGGATGGACCCGCGTTTCCAGCTAGTGTATGAGGACCAGGTGGCTACGGTGTTTGTGGCTCGGCGCTGACTTCGGGGCTTAGACAGGCTGAGGAAAAAGGGTTGATTGCCGTTCTGGAAGAAGCCCGGGGCTAAAGCCCCTTGATCCCATCTCATTACTCAGGGGGCTGAAGCCCCCTGCTCCCTCCGAAAGACAAGAACGGTTTTATCCGCAGCCTAATTACAGCTTCTCGAAGAACTCGCAGACCGAGCACGAGATGTAGACTCCGCCGGGGATGCCGCGCTCACGGTCCTTGACGCGCTTGACGATGCGGGTTGGTTTGGAGCACTTGGGACAATCGGTGCTCTTGCTGGTGTCCATTGCTTTCTTGCGGTCGCCGGTCTTGGCAATCTTCGCCATTTTGCTCACTTCTCCTGGTGTCGAATCTGTTGGTTTCCGCTCGCGCAGACATACTTTGAATAACTTCTCGTGGGGATGAATCGAGGAGAAGAGGCGCGGCGTGAATCCTAAGTTAGTTTACATGATTGGACGAAGCCGGCG
>DATKGA010000138.1:0-4422 GCA_035510935.1 Acidobacteriaceae bacterium | reverse complement strand
GCAGAGGTGGTGATGCGGCTTTATGATCTGCGGCGCGAGGAAGCGCTGCGGAAGGCCCGTCATTTTATGGTGTTTGAATTTCAGCCGAAGACGCTGGAAGAACTGAGGGCGGTTTCGCGCGACGCGACGGCGAAGGAGAATGTGTACTGGCGGCAGGTGTTGAGTTATTGGGAGATGGCGGCCTCCTTTGTGCTTCGCGGCGCGGTGGATGCGGACCTGTTTCTGGATTGCAACGGCGAGGGCATCTTGCTGTATGCCAAGTTCCACCATTTCCATGCAGAGACGGAGAAGGAGTCGGGCAATCGATTTATGCGTCATACGGCGGCATTGATCGACAAGTATCCGGCGGCCCGGAGGATGTATGAGGCGATGAAGGTGAGGTTTGGACCTCAACAGCCGACTGCCTGAAGGGTTCCATCCTGACGGCTGCGGGCGTCGAGCGGATGGGCTATGGAGCACTAGAACTTGCGGAGTCGGCCTGTGAAGGGGGCGATTCGAGGCCGGGTACCGCGGAGATGGACTTCCGTTTTGTTGTCAATTCTGTTACAAAGACGGTGGTAAGGTTTGAGCCAAGGGGCTCACGGCGGCTGGCGGGTAGTCTCTGTCAAGGCTGTAACATATTGAAAAGAATGCAGGATTAGTCTATGGCTAAGGCAGTATGGAATGGTCAGACCCTGGCCGAAAGCGATAAGGTTGAGACGGTTGAGGGAGTTATTTACTTCCCGGATGAATCCATGAATCGGGAGTACTTCCGGGCCAGTTCGACGAGTTCGAGTTGCCCCTGGAAGGGCCAGGCGCGGTATTACACGCTGGTGGTGGACGGGCAGGAGAACCCGGATGCGGCGTGGTACTACCCGGATCCGAAGCCGGCGGCGCGCAGTGTAAAGCACCATGTGGCCTTCTGGCGCGGGGTGGAAATTACGACGTAGGGGATTTTGTTCGACGGATTAAAGTGAAAGCCCGGCTGCGAGCCGGGCTTTTCTGTGTTGCATGCGTCCGGCGCGGCTGCATACCAGTGGTCTACTGGGTCAATCCATGAGCGGCGGGGAGCTTCCAGAGTTCGAGCTGGAAGGAGGTTGAGTAGCGTGCTGGGCGCAGGGACCAGCCGACGAAGCTGGCGGTGGAGGAGTGGACAAGGACAGCGTCGGGGGTGGGCTGCTTACCAATCCAGTATTGCGCTCCCTGGGAGCGAGCCCACTGCAGCATGGCTTGGGGAGGCGCGCCGAGATACGGGACGGCGTCTGGGCGCGTGATTCCACTGATGTCGAGAATGGGGTGCTGGGAGACGAAAGCGATCTGTCCGATGGAGTAGGCGGCGACGGGCGCGTTGGGTGGGAGGCGGTCGCGGATATAGAGGGCAAGATCCTGGGTGGTCTGGCAGTTGAGAGCTTTGTTGCGGATAAAGAGCCGGGCGTTAACCATGCTGACTGCAAGGGCAGCAGCGAGCGCGACGAGGTAGAGGATGCGTCCTGAGCGCGGCGAGACAGTGAGAGCAAGCAGAAGAATGACAAGGGTGAGGCCGGGAGCGGTGATGAGGATGTATCGCGTCTGCACATAGGTGTGGTTGGCGATGTAGAAGAGGGTCGCGATGGAGGGCCAGAGGAGGAATATCCAACCGGCGAAGGGAAGCGTGGGGATGTATGGCGAAGCTACGGTGGTGGGTTCGGGTGGAGATTGGAGGGCGGAGACGATTGCGTTGCTGAGGGAATGGTAGACCGCGGAGGGCCGCAGGAGGAGGAAGAGGATGCCAGCGAAGAGACCGCAGAGGATGAGAGGGAGTCCGGCAAAGTAGATGGAGAAGAGATGACGGACGACCGAGTCGGCCAGGGCGGCGCGCTTGGCGGCGTTGGTGTTGGCAAGCATATGACCGAAGGCGTGGAGCGAGTACAGAGACCAGAGAGCGAGCGGGGCGACGGCAAGGAACAGGCCGATAACGAAGGAAGCAAGTTTGGCGGGCGAGCTGGGCTTGCCGGGAAGACGGCGCCACTGACCGAGGATGGGAAGAATAAGGAGCGCGGAGAGGAAGAACATCTCGGGCCGCAGGAGAGGGGCGATGCCGGCGAGCAGACAGGCGGTGAGGAAGGTACTTGGTGTGGGGTGGCTGCGTGTGGCGGCCAGGACGGCAAAGAAAGCGAGGCCGAAGGCGGCGACGGATTCCATTCCAGAAAAAGCCCAATAACAGAAGTAGGGGTTGGCCACGATGAGCAGAATGAGGACGGCGGGGAAGGTATCCGCAGTGGTACACGGCGGGAGGATGGAGGCGGCGAGGCGTCGGGCGAAGGCATACGCACCGGTGAGTCCGAGGACTGTGCCGAGGACGGTGAGGAGTTTGCCGGCTACCAGCCAGTCGGGGACGAAGGAGTGCATTGCTGCGAGGAGGAAGACCCACAGGGGCGCGGTGTCCCCGTCTACGACGCGGCCGTTAAAGGCAAATCCACTACCGGCGGCCAGGTTGTGCGCGAATTCGAGATGGATATAGGCATCGTCCTCCCAGTAGTGCCAGGCGTGGACGAACCAATAGACGCACCATAGGAGGGCGATTACGTAGAGAAGAACAGACCCGATACGAGCAGTACGGGATTGCGCGATCGGATTGTCCAGGGAGGGCATAGGTTGGGGTCGATTATAAAGGGCGGAATGATGAGTATGAGTCGGGAGCGATTATTCTGGAGGTTATGCAGCCCTTTCTTGAATTGGCGGATGTGCATGTTGCGCGCGGCGGAAAGACGGTGCTGCACGGGATTAATCTGCGGGTGGAGGCGGGCGAGCAGATTGCCATTCTGGGGCCGAACGGGTGCGGCAAGTCGACACTGATCAAGACGATGACATGCGAGTGCTATCCGCTGGCGCGGGAGGGGACGCGGGTGAGCCTCTTCGGGCGCGAACGGTGGGAGTTGACGGAGCTGAAACGGCGGCTGGGAGTTGTTTCGGATGAGTTGCCGGGACGGCCGACGCTGCGGACTACGGGCCGGGATGCAGTGCTGACGGGTTTTTTCTCCAGCTCGACGCTGTGGCCGAATTTAGCCGTGACGGCGGCGATGCGGGCGCGGGCGGAGGAGGTGTTGGAGCTGGTGGGTGCGGTGGGAATTGCGGAGAAGCTGGTGGGGGAGATGTCCGCTGGAGAGCGGAGGAGGGTGATGATTGGGCGGGCGCTGGTGGGGTCGGGTGCGGAGATGCTGCTGCTGGATGAGCCGTCGAATGCGCTGGACCTGGCGGCGCAGCAGGGGCTGCGCGCGATGCTGCGGAGGCTGGCCCAGCAAGGAACGGGGATTCTGCTGATCACACACCACATTGCGGACATTCTGCCGGAGATTGGGCGGGTGATCCTGATGCGAGAAGGACGGATTGTGGCGGATGGGAAGAAGGAGAAGCTGCTGACATCGCCGGTGCTGAGCGCGCTGTTTGGGGTGGAAGTGCGGGTGATGGAACGGGATGGGTTCTACCACGCGTGGTAGGCATGCGTGCATAAAGTTGACGTTGTTTGCGTGATGGACAGATTGCGGACGAAGACGTCGGTTTTTCTTGTTGTATGTTGTCTAGCTGTGTTTAGCAGCAGGTCCTTTGGCCAGAGAAATGCGACCGCAGTAGTGGTTGCAAGTCCGATGCAGTCCAGAACTCCTTTGTTACGATTCCCAAGAGTTAACGGATTGCCTGATGCAGAGGTGCAGCGACAGGTGAATGCGGTTCTGACGGATAGAGAAAATCAGGATTTGAAGACATTACGAAACTGTGCGAACGTATCGCATTATCAGTCCCCTGGCGAAAACATTCAGGATTGAGAGACGATGCGTGTAACGTATCTAACACCTCACTTCTTGAGCGTCGATGCGCGCGTGACTGTTAGGCAATGTGCTCCTTACCCTCAACTCAATTTGCCGGAACCGTTCACGATTGATTTGCTGACTGGTCATGAGGTCGACAGGAAGCAATTCTTTATGGACGGCTTCTTGCCTGTTCCCGACTATTCTGTGCCGCGTAAACCCCAAGGCGTTCCGACTGCGAAGCTAAAGCTTCTGTACCTTAGTCGGTACAAGCAGCATGATCCGCAATGCGTTAGCGCAGTGAAGGATGATATTTCGTACGGCTACGAACTGTGGCTGGATCGTAGTCGAAGGGCACTTGTAGTTGTTCCGGATTTCCCGCATGTGATCCGTTCGTGCGCTGATGAGATTGCGATTCCGCTGAGTGAGGTTCTGCCGTATATCGCGGACGAAGCTACGGTTCGTGAATTATCAAGATAGGTATAGGGCGGGCCTTCAGCCCTTGTGGGTTTGTCTGGGTCTATACCCTTGGGCTACGCCCAAGGCTGGTATGGGACGCGCCTTCGGCGCTTGCGAATGACAGTATTTTGGTGCGCGAAGGGCGTATCCCAGGGGCTAAAGCCCGCATCATTGCCCATTGTGTAATGTCCGGGCTCCCCCC
>DATKGA010000137.1:0-46858 GCA_035510935.1 Acidobacteriaceae bacterium | reverse complement strand
GGGGAGGAACCAGGTATTCCCACGGATTCTGAAGAAAAACAGGCTATGCAGATGTGGAAAGCAAAGGACGCTTCCCACATCCGCACAGCCTCGGCGACGGCGACGAGACGAGACGAGAGAAACCCATTATCAAATCGGGTTCTGGGGAGTCTCCCGCCTGTCGCAGAATCAGAAATAACGTTTTGCGATAGGCGCAGACTATGGCTGATCTGCCGCCTACGGACAAGAAAGCTCTCGCACTCCGTCTCCCAGCGAATCCGATTCGCTTGTTTGCTGGCAATCTCTGCAAAGCCTGCCAGACTGAGTTGCCTTTTCACCATAGGTGCAGCCTCTTGAGCCATAGGGAATACGTATTGGACGGGCTTCACTGGAAGTCCCATGCTTAATGCAGGCAGTGCGGCATTACGGGCGAGTCGATGCCGTAGGCCCCAACGGAGGCCACCTATGGAAGAAGTACACGTCGTCGAACGCAACCGGCCCAACGTCACCGAGCGCAAGCCTCCGGGCCGCGCTACTCTTTCGCCAGATGAGAAGCTCCTCGTAGGGCGTGTAGAGGCCGCCGGGATGCTTTCCATCAGTTGCCGCGCCCTCGATTACCTGGTCGCAAACAAACAGCTTCTCATTCGACGGATCGGCACACGAGTCCTCATCCCGCTTTCAGATCTGCGAAGATTCTCCCGCTCGGACCACCCGGAGCGCCTCGTCGGGTGATTCGACAGCTTGACTTGGAATCGCGGCATCTTTTGCCAAACTCGGCAACCAAGTGGCGCAACTCAAGCCACGGCAATCAGCTTTTCAATTGCGTCCAGATTATGCGCGGGGGCCAGGTGCGCGTAACGCATCGACATCTGCAAAGTCTTGTGTCCGGCCAGGGCCGCAATCGTTCGGATGTCTACCCCCGCCATCGCAAGCCGACTACAGAACGTATGCCTCAAATCATGCCAACGCAGCCCGTCAATCTTGGCATCTTTCAGCGCCTCGGTGAACCATGAGCGGGGTTCCTTCATCGGCCCACCCGAGGGCAGGAGGAAGACAAAGCTCCGCTTGTCTCGGCTGGTCGCTCTCAGATTATTAAGCGCCGTGAGACATGGAGTATTGATAGGAATCGTTCTGGAGCTACCATTTTTTGTTTCAATCAGCCTGATCTTCCGGCTCTCCAAATCGACCGCATCCCACGTCAAGCTGAACTGCTCGCCCTTCCGCATCCCGGTATTGAGGGCAACGACTAGCACATCGAGGTAGTGCGGATATCTGACCGCCATAACCTTCCGAAGCTCTCGCTCCTCGTCGTCGAGCAGATAGC
This sequence comes from Acidobacteriaceae bacterium, assembly GCA_035510935.1. GTDB lineage: Bacteria > Acidobacteriota > Terriglobia > Terriglobales > Acidobacteriaceae > Edaphobacter. The sequence continues at coordinate 45,555 of DATKGA010000137.1, read as the reverse complement.
GAGTGCGGCCATTGTTCTCGACTCTTGCCGCGACAAGCCTTGCCGGATTTCGAGCTGTCTTGCCATTCCGCATCGCCTGGCGGTAGACGAGGCTGATGAGTGCCCGAAACCTATTCTTCGTGGCTGGTGCCCATTGCGTATTCGATGTAAGCCAGTTGCCGATTTCAAGCGGCTCGATGTCTTCTGCTGGTCGTTCGCCGAACTTGGCGACCAGCGTTGCCATCCTATTCCGAACCGTGCGAATGTCCTTCGGATGAAACTCTGCGGACCATGCGACGGCCTCATTCGCCAACTCAGCGAAGGTGATGGCGGCCTTCCTCAGATTGGCCGGGAGCTTCTTGCCAGCCAGCAATTCTGTCTTCCGCTGTTGGTATAGGGAGATGGCATTTCCGCGAGAGCCCACCTTCTCGCGCTTCCGCGTATTTCCCTGTTTGTAGCAGATCCACCAGATCCCGGAACCGGGATCTTTCTCATAGACACCGCGTACTTTCTTGACCTCTTTTCGCGCCATGAACACTAGTCTAGCAACGTGCCACCATAAGTGCCACCAAGCAAAAATAAAGGTCAGTCGCCGATGTCCTGAATCTCTATAAATAATTGATTATATGGTGCCCGGAGGGGGACTTGAACCCCCACGACCTGTTATGGTCTGCGGATTTTAAGTCCGCTGTGTCTGCCGATTCCACCATCCGGGCATTGCGGTTGCCTTCCACATCGTAACCTACACGCGAGATGGATGAGCGCCTGGGACGAACCCGTCGACTGCAAAGGCCGACCGGGCTTCTGCACAGGCAGGATCTATCGAGCGGGGTAGAGGGCGCGATACATCTCGCGGTTTCGCATGATGGCCTGAACGTACTCGCGTGTCTCGGAATAGGGGATCGACTCGACGAACTCTGGGACGTCCTTGTAGTCATTGCTGGCGAGCCATTGGCGCACCGGCGTGTCGCCCGCGTTGTAGGCTGCTAGCGCGTACTCTACCTGGCCACCGAAGCGGTCGATGGCCTGCTTCAGGTTGAAGGTGCCCAATTCGAGATTGATGGTTGGGTCCAGCAGTTGGCTGGTGGAGAATCCCTTGATCCCATGTTTTTTGGCCAACGACTTTCCCACGGACGGAAGTAGTTGCATTAGACCGTATGCGTTGGCGGGGCTGACGGCCGCGGCGTTGAACTCCGACTCCTGCCGGATCAGCGAAGCGACCAGATATGGATCGAGCCCATTGCTCCCCGCGTCGGCCACCAACTCCTTCCAGTATGGCTGCGGAAAGAGAAGCTGCCAGTAGATTGCAGGCACGTGGTCCATGGGCAAGGTAAAGAACGAGATTCCACTGTGCTTCATGGACTGAAGCGCGCGCGTGTACTCGCCGAAGGAGACGTAGATCTCGGCCTGCGCGAGGGCGCCCCACTCGTCGGAAGAAGTACCGGCTCGAATCTCCGGCCCAATGTATTCGTTCAATGCTGCATTAGCGAGCATGCGCGCCTTAATGAGATGGATGTCATTCTCCGGCAGGTCGCCGGTCAGATCCGGATCCGGCCCTTTCTTGGCGGCATTCAGCGCAGGGGAGGGCGGTGTGAGTGGCTGCTCTCCCAGCACGGCAATGCGCTGCTGGGCGAGAGACGAGTAGTAGTAGTCGGGGAAGAGGTCGACCAGCCTGCGGTAGTAATTTACCGCTTGAGGGAAGTTATGCTCCTCGTCCTCGTAGATACGCCCGCGCCAGTAGAGCGCGGCTGGAATCTCGGTGCCTCCGGCGTACTGTTCAATCTGCTCATCCATCAGGCGCGCCGATTCGGCGTAGTTGCGCGTGCGGTAGTTCATCCAGGCCGCGCGCCAGTGGGCTGAAGGTGCATATGAGCTGTTGGGGAAAAGTTTGACCAGGGTGGAGTAGTGATAGATTGCCTGTCCTGCGTCGCGCTTGAGCAGGTACATGTTGCCGCCCGAGTAGAGCGCTTCTTCCAGCCAGCGACTGGTGGGAAAGCGCTCGACCAACTGGGCGATGAGCGCGTCGTGACCGGCGCGGTCGTCCTCGTCTCGCGAGAGCTCGGCCAACATATAGAGCTTGAGGGCGGCAGTGTCGTCGCTGGTATCGGGAAGCTTTTCGATGTCACGCCGGCTCAATTGCTTCAGTTTGAAGTCGCAGAGTGCCGCATAGATGGTCAGCGCCTCGCGGTCGGCCTGGCTGAGTTGCGGATTGTTCCTGCCGATGGCGTTGTACTCCGCGCCAGCCTCGCCGTAACGTTTGGCGTTGAAGAGCGCGTCGGCGTGGCTTTTGCGCTCGGCGGCGCTAAGCGGAACGCCCATGACCTGCAACTGCGCAGCCGACTGCGTGGCCTCGTAGGTGAACGGCTGGGTTGCGTATATGACACGGTAGATGGGGGCGGCGTGAGCAGTGTCCCCCGCCAGTTGATAGGCGCGCGCCAGGGTATAGTGAAAGTTCACCGGCTGCGATTGCGGCGAATTCTCGAGCGGCGTGAGCACCTTCAGTGCGCCCTGCGCATCGTTCTGCTGTAGGTGTGCGCTGGCCAGAAGCACGGGCGCGGTGGCGGCGAAGATGCTGTCCGGATAATGATCTGTGAAATGGTCGAGCAGCGTGTAGGAGTCCCCTGCGCGGCCTGACTGGATGGCCGCCTGTGCAGCAAGATAGTCCGCATAGTCGGCCAACGCCTCGCCGGCCTGCTTGGCCTGGTTGAAGTCGCTGATCGCATCGGCGTAGCGATGATCCTGCATGTAGGCGTGGCCAAGGGCAAGATAGGCCGCTGCCGCTCCCTCTCCGGGATGGGTCTGCGCGTAGTGCAATACTCCGGCGAACGCGGCGGTCGAACTGGCCGCGGCAAGCTGCTGGGCCATGGGCCGCAACTGCTCGGACGCGAGAAACGCCTTGGTGAGTTTGATGCTGCGCGCCGTGGGCGGCTTGTAGCGGGCCCGCCTGCCGGCAGGCTTCATCGATTTTGAGTTCGACACGGCGGTCGTGGCGGCTGTTTTCTTGTGGAGGGTCGTGGTTTTGGCCGAGTGCTGTGAGGATTTGGACGGAGCGTTCTTTCCAGGAGCATTCTTCGCGACGGGCTTGTTCTTCGTGGTGGCTGAGGCCGGGGGCTTCTTTGGGGTAGGCGCCGACGAGGCTGCGCCGGCCCCTGGTGCAGCAGAGGACTGTGCCAGAAGGATGGTGCTAGGCCACAGCAGACAAGCCGAAACCAAGGTCATTCGAACTAATGTCCTTCGGTGCAGCATTGATTTACTCTCCAACCATCCTCTACCCATTGCATCACGGCCGGGGGACACTCGCCTGCGCCGCAACGCGTCTAAGCCTACAGGTTAACTGTAAGATGCTTTCCGTCTTCATGCGCTCAACGCCCCAGCGCGAACCACTCGAGGTACATCCGTCTGTCGTCCCTGGATCGCAAAGCGGTCAAAGGACAAGAGGCTAAAATGCATTGTTCGGCATCCATTCGACTTCGCTTGGGACAGGCTGTGAAGTCGAGCCCTTCAGGCGACTACTTCCCATTGCCCGCAACATGGCGGCGCATTTACACTTGTACAAGTTGCGGTGAGTGATCCCGCGCATTCTCCGTTTCTGCCTTATTCGGGCAGTATTGATTTTGACGTACAATTGCAACTTTTACCTATGCCTGCCATCCAATCCCCAGCCCCGGAAGTTGTCCACCCTGACGTTGCTCTGGTTGCGCGCGCCAAGCAGGGTGACACGGCGGCGTTTGAGCAGTTGGTCCGGCAATATGAACGACAGATATTCAGGGTTGCGCATCACATCACACAAAACCGCGAGGACGCGGAAGATATTACCCAGGATGCATTCTTCAAGGCCTATGAAAAGCTAGACCAGTTTCAGGGCAACTCCAAGTTTTCTACTTGGCTGGTGCGCATTGCCGTGAACGAAAGCCTGATGCGCCTGCGCAAGCGCAAGACGAGCAAGACCGTCTCCATGGACGAAGATGTCCAGACGGAAGATGGCTCCATCCCGCGTGACTTCGCCGAGTGGAGACCGAACCCGGAGCAGCTATATGGACAGAGTGAACTCGGCGGGATTCTGCGCAAGACCATCCAGGGACTACCTCCAGGATTCCGCACCGTATTCACCCTGCGCGACGTGGAGAACCTCTCGACTGAAGAGACGGCGGAGGCACTGGGATTGAGCGTACCCGCGGTCAAATCGAGGTTGCTGCGCGCGCGATTGCAGTTGCGGGAGCGGCTGAGCCGCTACTTCCGACAGACGACCGAGGGGGCGAAGCCGTGACCTGCACCGAGTTCCTGAGCAAACTGGATGACTACTTCGACGGACATATGGACGCCGACCTCATCACCGAGGTACGGGCGCATGTCAAGAAGTGCACCCACTGCGAGGTGGTTCTGGATACCACGAGCAAGACGATTGCCATCTACCGCCAGAACGAGGTCTACGAGTTTCCGGATGAACTGCGGGAGCGACTGCATACGGCCATCATGATGAGGTGCAGTAAACCCAGCGCGTGAAGGCGTGGGGCTGATTCCTCAGCGGGTGTCTATCTTGCAAAAGGAACTTGCTAATACTCCTGTAAAAAAGAACTTGCTAACAAGATGCTGCGACTGTATTACTTACTTGAGCAAAGATCATATAGATCCTTCCTTCAGGAGTCGTAGACTTCCCATGCGCAAGTTTACGTTGGCCTTTCTCCTCTCCATTTCCCTCAGTGCCGCTGCCCAGGACAGAAAGCCGGGCCTGTACAAGGTGACTATTACAACTACTACTGCTTCGCCCTCCGCCCAGTCGTATCCTCCCCGGAGCTCGCAGGTCTGCCTCACCCAACCAATGATCGACACTTACGGCGCCATCGTGCCTGAAAACCTCACCCGCCTCTGCCAGTTGGTCAACGTGGTCAAGAAGCAGGGCGGCATGAGTGCCGACATTGTGTGTTCCGGCGGACTTACGGGTAAAGGAACGCTTCAGGTCAACTGGTCTGACAGCGAGCACACCAAGGGCATCCTTCACTTCAGCGGAATCATGCATCCTTTGAGTACCGACATCAAGATCGAATGGAGCGCCGCAACCGAGTCCACCTACATAGGACCGGACTGTGGCGCGCTGACACCCAAGGCTCCCGCTACCGCTCCCGCCACGCCTGCCACACCTACCGCTCCCGCCACGCCCAGCACTCCCACTACTCAGACCAAGCCTGCCAAGCCCTAAGTATCCAGCCTCGGAGGCACTCAGGTAGAATGTTGCGGTTGTCGCTGTTTCCCTACAGTCGAAACGACCCTTTTCCCTCTGAGGCCACAGGTCCCATGCGCATACTTCCTATCGTCCTACTGAACGCCGCGGTTTTCGCAGCCGTTGCTCAAACACCCACAAGCCCGCCGACCGCTGCCCCTGCGCCAGCCGAGGCTGCGATTCAGGTCGATCTGGCCAAGTCGCAAGGCGCATACAAGCCGATTGGGCGATGGTTCGGCTATGACGAGTCGGACTACACGTTCATGCAGTATGGAAAGCAACTGCTGGGTGAGCTGCACGACATGTCGCCTGTACCGGTGTACATTCGCGCGCACCACCTGTTCACCTCCGGCGATGGAGTTCCCAGTCTGAAGTGGAGCTCCAGCAACGTGTTTACGCTGGACGTCAACGGCAAGCCGGTATACGACTTCACGATTCTGGACAAGATATTCGACGCTTACCATGAGGCTGGTGTACGGCCGTTCGTGGAGCTTGGATTCATGCCCAAGGATCTGGCGAGCGGCGACGGGCCTTATATGCTCCCGTATCCCAAGACGGTCACAGGCTCGGTGCAGAGCCCGCCCAAGGACTATGCGATGTGGGGCGAACTGGTGCGACGCTTCACCGAGCACCTGGTGCAACGATACGGCAAAGCCGAGGTTGCGACGTGGTACTTCGAGGTGTGGAACGAGCCGGACATCGGCTACTGGAAGGGCACGCCGGCGGAGTATTACAAGCTATACGACTATTCGGTTGCGGGTATTCGCAAAGCGCTGCCCACTGCGATGGTTGGCGGGCCGGCGGTGACCGGACCTGGATCGACGCGAGCCACGACCTTTCTGAATGATTTTTTCAAACACTGCGAGCACGATAAGAACGCGTGGACTGGCGAGCCAATCCCATTGGACTTCGTCACATTCCATCCCAAGGGCCAGGCCCGATTTGTGGATGGCCATGTTCGCATGGGCCTCAACAACGAGCTGAATGCAGCGGCCAGCGGATTCCGCACGGTTGTCGCGTCGGCGAAGTACCACAACCTGCCGATCATCCTGTCGGAGGCCGATCCTGAGGGCTGTGCTGCCTGCTCCGCCAAGGAGAACCCGGCCAACGGTTATCGCAATGGCCTGATGTATCCGGCGTACACCGCTGTGGCGATGAAGGCGCTGACCGACCTGGCGGCGCAATCTCATGCGAACCTGGTGGGCATGCTGAACTGGGCGTTCGAGTTTGAAGGCAAGCAGTACTTTGAGGGCTTCCGAACGCTCGCGACCAACGGGATCGACAAACCTGAACTCAACATCTTCCGCATGGCTGGGATGTTTTCCGGCGACCGGGTGGAGACGACCAGTTCGGGGCAGATTCCGTCCGGCGACATTGCGAGGATCGGAGTGCGCACGCAGCCCGACATCGATGGGTTTGCGACCAAGGGCGCGAATGAAGCTGCCGTGATGCTTTGGAACTATCATGACGATGACCTTCCTGCCGCGGATACCAAGGTTACGGTGCGTATCGCGGGAGTTCCGGCTGGAGTACGCCGGGTGAGGCTGGAGCACTTCCGCATCGACGACACGCACTCCAACGCGTTCACGGTTTGGAAGGCGATGGGCTCTCCGCAGGATCCGACGCCGGAGCAGTATGCGCAACTGAAAGCAGCGGGACAGCTTCAGTTGCTGACCTCGCCAGAGTGGCTTGATGTGAGCGGCGGCTCGGTGACGATTGTGACCCAGATGCCGCGGCAGGCGACGTCGCTGCTGCAGCTGGCGTGGTAGAGACGATTGGATAAAGGGCGGATTGATTGCTAGAAAGGTCCGAGCAGCCTCGGTAATATTAAGTTCATCGGGCCCACTCGACTCCACGCCGCTTCACCCCAGCGAACAAGTTCGCTGGGGGCCCGATTGCGCGACCCGCCCAGTATGACAAGCTTATTATTTCGGGCTCCGATCAGGGGGCTGGTTTTGATTCGTCGTGGTGCATAACGAGGATGTTGTTGGGGTCTGTGCCGAGGGGGATGCCGCTCTGCTCGAATGCCTGGAGGATGCGGCGGCGCAGCTCGCGCAGGATGGCGTCCCTCTGGTTGACGACGACGCGGATGCTGACCGGGTAGGTGACAACGCGGCCATTAATGGCGTCGACGCCGGGGACGATGGGATCGGCGAGGGCGCTCTGCTGGAATGCTGGATCGTTGCGCACGGCGAGAGCGGTGGAGCGCAGGAGGTCGAGGACGCGGTCGGGGTTGACGGATGCGTCGACGGCAAGGTTGAGCGTAGCGACGGTGAAGTCGCGAGACATGTTGGAGACGGTGGTTACCTGGGAGTTGGGAATGTAGTAGACGGCGCCGTCGTTATCGCGCAGGGTGGTGACGCGCAGCGTGAGGTCGATGACGATGCCGGTGAGGCCATCGATTCGTACGTTGTCTCCGACGTTGTACTGGTTTTCCAGAAGGATGAAGATGCCGTTGAGGACGTCTTTGAAGAGGGACTGTGCGCCGAGACCGATGCCTACTCCGAGCACGCCGGCGGAGGCGAGCAGCGGGGTGAGGTTGATGTTGAAGACATCGAGGATGTGGAGCAGGACGATGAAGCCGATGATGCCGTAGGCGGTGGCGCGCAGGATGGCCGCGACGGTGCGGATCTCGGAGGCGCGCTGCGGGCTTTCGGTCTGGCGGTCGGCCAGGTCCCTCATGCGGTTGACGAAGAAGCCGACTGTGCGGGCCAGGATAAATGCGATGACAAGGATGAGGCCCATGCGCGGAAGATCGCCGTGGACAAAGGCGAGGAGATCACGGTGCCATTGGTGAAGAACATCGGCGAAGCTGTCGTAATCTCCGGCCAGCCTAGCGTTCTCTTGCGAAGTGAAGGTGAGGAGGAACATGATGGGAATTATCTCCGATTATGGTGCGGGCATGTGTTAAACCGCTAGGCCAAGCATCCAGCGGTTTCGAGGGGTTAGATGCGGAGGGCCGCCGGGATGCGATTATGGGAGGCAGGCCGCGCGGCCGGTCAAGGAGGAGGAGCGATGAAGAAGCTTGGCAGGATGGCAGTGTGTGCGGCGGCCTGCGGGTTGATGCTGGCCTTGGGAAGCGCCGGAGGGGGAGCTCAGGGAACCGGAACGCAGACGAGCACGCCGACCTTACAGATGCCGCCGCTGGGTCCGGTGACGCCGACGGATGCACGGGTGGAGAAGATGCAGAAAGACCTGGCGAAGCAGGAAAACACCGATCGGCAGAAGAAGCTGGTGGCGGACACCGCGAAGCTGCTGGAACTTGCGAATGAACTGAAGGCGGCGGTGGACAAGTCGAACAAGGACACGCTGTCGCTGGACGTGGTGCGCAAGGCGGATGCGATCGAGAAGCTGGCACACAGCGTGAAGGAGGGAATGAAGGGGAACTGAGAGGGGCGAGTTGTTGCTGAAGAACAGGCAACGGCAAGGGCCAATGCTCGGATTCATCGCTGCGCTCAGAATAACAAATTAGCTACTAACAACTGTTTTACGGGAGGGCTGCTGGGGTATTGAGGAGGGGGGCGAAGGGGAGGGTAGAGGTAGGGGTGGCGGAGGAGCGCAGGGCGGAGACGATCTGGTCTGGCGACCAGGTAGGGTAGGCGGCGCGGAGCAGGGCGGCGGCCCCGGCGACCAAGGGAGCGGACGCGCTGGTTCCCATGGCCTGGATGTAGGAGACATGGCCGAGGTTGAAGCAGCCGAAGCTATGGGCGCCGTCGGAGGGCGGACCGTCGAAAGTGTTGGCGAGGCCGTTGGAACAGGCTCCGCGGACCCAGCCGCTAATGGCGGTGTCGGGGGTGGGGGTAATGCCGTCGGGATAGCTGCCGCCGGGCGCGGCGATGGCGTTGAGGGGCGCGCCGAAGTTGGAGTAGTAGGGCAGCGTGATGGGGCCGGGGACACAATTGGCGTAGGGTGTGAAGTTTTCGGCGCAGGCGGGGTTGGTAGCCGCGACGACGGCAAGCACGCTGCGCGACTGGGCGGGCAGCTCGATGTAACGGGGCGAGGTGAGGTTGACGCCATCGTTTCCGGCGGAGGCGATGAGGACGGAGCCTGCCTGGCTGGCGGCGTAGGTGACGCGGTCGAAGGTGGCGAGGAGACCGGCTCCCTCGCCGGTGTCGAGATCGACCAGGGTGCCAAGCGAGAGATTGATGACGCCGGCCTTCTGATTGATGGCATCCTGAATGCCTTGAATGACCCAACTGAGGAGGCCGCTGGCCTGGCCTGTGGCACATTGGGTGGCGATGTCGGGCGCGGTGCTGGAGGGGTCGGGGAGTCGTTCGAGGACTTTGATGTTGAGGATGGTGGCAGCGGGGGCGACGCCGATGAGCAGGCCGGTGCCGGGGCCGATGGCGGCGGCGGCGAGCGAGGCGACCCATGTGCCGTGGCCCTGCTGGTCCTGCGCAGAGCCGTCGTCGCAGGGGCTGGGTAGTCCAGTGGCGGAGGATTGGTCGATCTCGGAGAGGTTGAGGGCGAGGTTGGGCGCGATGTCGGGATGGAACTGATCGACGCCACTGTCGAGGATGGCGATGCGTACGCCTGCTCCCATGGTGGTGTCCCATGGGCCGTGCGCGGGGCCACCGGGGATGCTTGCGCCGAAGCCTCCAGATTGTAGGACAGCCCACTGTTGCGGGGAGGAGGTGTAGTAGGTGTCGTATGGGGAGTCGGGGGCCGGAGTGGGAGCGGGGGAGGGTACTGGAGGCGTCGTGCCTACGGTGACTCCTACGGTGGCGGGGAGGATGGGGCGCAGGATGAGGTTGTGGGCGGAGAGGATAATGTCGTGGATGACGTACTCGACGGCGGGATCGGCGCGCAGGGCGGCGATGGTGGCGGCTTCGTCGGGGTCGGAGGAGGTGTCGAGGACAAGAATGCCGAAGGGGGCGTTGCCGCGGATGATATGCATGCCGGAGGCGCTGGGGCGGGCCTTCGCTCCGTCGGGGATGCGGCCGCTGCGGTAGGCGATGAGATAGCGATGCGGGACAGCGGCCCCGACGGGCGTGGAAAGCTGCTGAGCGCTCGTGCCGATAACGTCGGCGAAGAGGCAGCCGGTGAGGATGAGGGTCGTGTAGACGATGACTTTGCGCAGCTTCCAACGCATCCACTCGGTGCGGAATGCGGGGTTGCAGGAGGCGATGTGGAGTGGGGAGAAGATGGCTGTCCTCTGGAGATTGCGGCGCTGGTGCGTAGTGCCATGCGCTACACTCTGCATCGGCGAAATTGCGCGGAGGGGTGAGGCAGAGTGAGCGAAGGGAAGCATTACCTTTGTACTGGTGCGGGAGTTATCATGGGCGGAGTGCGGTCGCGGAGGCTGGATGGGGAAGTTGGTGAAGCGCATTGCTGCCGGTCTTCTTTCGCTGCTGCTGATCGCTGCTTGCACGGGGCTGCTGCTGTTCAAGCTGGTGGAAGACAGGGTGGCCGCGAGAATGAGACCGCCTGCGTTGCAGCGCACGCCGGAGGCGGCCAGCGATATGACATATCGCACCCTGGACGGCGAAGTGGAACACCTGTCGGCGACGAAGGGGCAGGTGGTGTTTCTGAATCTGTGGGGGACGTGGTGCATTGGCTGTGTGGCGGAGATGCCAACGGTGCAGCGGCTGTATGACCACTATAGGAACGACCCGCAGGTAAAGTTCTTGATTGTGTCGCGGCTGGACTCGGCGGAGAGAGTGGGGGCGTACGCTCGGCGGAACCATTTCAGCCTTCCGTTCTATGTCACGCGGGACGCGGACATTCCCGCGTCGATGGAATTCAATCAATACCCGGCGACGTTTGTGTTTGCAAAAGACGGGACGATGGTATCGAAACACCTGGGGGCGGCTGACTGGTCGGATAGCTCGGTGGTACAGTTTATCGATCGATTAAAGGGGGAACGATGAAGCGGATTGCGATTGCGGCAGTGGGATTGAGTGCAGTCTTGTGCCTGGCCGGAGCGATGGCGCAGACGCAGACACAAGCACAGGCACAGGCGGATGGCGGACTGACCTTGTGGCCGAAGGGCGTTCCACCGGCGGGCGCGGCGAGGATGAGCTTTGAGAACTCCGCGATGATGATCTCGCACAGGACGGCGACGGGACGGGTGGAGGTACACCAGGTGGTGGCGGACTTTGTAGTGGTGCAGTCTGGCACGGCGACGCTGGTGACAGGCGGCGAGGTGGTGGATTCGGTGTCGACGGGGCCGAACGAGCTTGGCGGGTCGGCGATCAAGGGCGGCGTGTCGCGGACGGTGACTGCGGGAGACGTGTATGTAATTCCGCCGGGCGTGCCGCACTGGTACATTCTGGAGCCGGGCAAGGAGATTACGACACTGCTGATCAAGGTGACGAAGAAGTGAGGCGAGGTGCGAAGGGGCGATTACGGAGGTGCAACAGCTATTTCGGCAGATGGCTAAAACGGCACAAGCAATATCTGTGCTTGTCCATTATTGTCGCGCAGCAGGATTTGATTGCCCCGATGTTCGATCCGCAGGTCGCTTTTGAAAGCCTTCAAAACGGCAACGATTTGTTGTGTGAAGATAAAGGCTCCTGTATAGACACCTCCTGCATTAACTGACAACTCATCACCAGAAAGCTTGTAGGTTCCGGTTCCGGGCGTTCCATCCACGCGACCATTCATGAAAAGCACCGACGCCGGTTCCGTCGCATCGATCAGCCCATCTTTATCCGCTTGAGGGGAAGCATCGCCACGATACTTGGCTATCCTCCACTGGCGATTTTCAATTCCGGCGGATTGTATCGGATTGAGAACGAAGAGCAGCTGTCGATCCTTGTCGTAGAAGGTCAGGTTGCCCTGCTTTGTCTCGTATGAAGCAATTTTCTGGAGTGCGTTTTCAAACGCATTCGCAACCTGCTGATCCTGAATGTAAGTGCTGCTCTTCGAATCCCCTCCGTTTACGTAGGACGTAAAAAACTTCCGCCCTGTACGGGGGTCGTATTGAAAGAGCATACTTAACTTATAAGATGGCGTAATAAAATTAATCCCGGTGTGATCGATGTAGATCACAACGTGCGACAAATCTTGTGTCGAACCTTCGACTTGTTTGAGAAGCCAGAAGGTATCGTAAAGCTCGGATAAGTCTTTCCCGGACCGCATCGCTTCCAGCCTAACCTGAAGCACTCCGTTCTTATCTTGCAGTAACAGAGCGTCGTCTACAGGTCTAATTCGACGCACGCTGGCAAGCGCGTGAAGAATCTTCGATGCTTCATCTTTCTGCTCACCGTTGCAAGGCGTTCCGCTAGCGTCTTCCAACTTTGCAGAGATTGCAAGCTTATCGTCTGTTCCCCGGTATGTCCCTGTAAATTGACCACATCCCGCCGACCCCTCAATTTTTCCATCCCGAAAAGCGAAGTATGGAATCGGCACCCGCAGAGGAAGCGTAATGAGCAATTTATTAGCAGCGTAAAACTGCGATAGACGCCATTGGTGGCCTTCAAGGTCGGCGGGCGTTACACCGTTTATCGGGGTAGTTTGAGCAGGGATGGGTGTGGCTGAAGGCGTGGGATTGATATGTTGCTGCGCCTTAGGTGGTGCAGGTTGCTGCGCAGGCAGAACGCTCGCCACGAGCAAAGCAGTGACAATGGAGAGGATCGTATTTCGCCTTGTCATTGTGTGTATCTCCTTACTACACCGATACGCTGGAATTGTACGCCCGGAGGGGTTGCAAGAGCCTCATTACTTTCATGGTCGATGTGCGGGTTTGGGGGTAGAATCGTGACGGCGGCAGGTTGTGATCGGAGGCTTGCATGGCGCGTCGCGATGGGTCGAACGGTGATGGACGGAGACCGGCGGTTGAGACGGCGGAGTTGGGCGCGGTGACGCGTCAACCCACATCTCAGAGTCGAGATGTGGGGTACCCAAGTGCGGTGGCAGCGGTGCACGAATCCACGTCTCAGACGCGAGATGTGGGGCACCCAAGTGCGGTGGCGGTTGAGGTGGAGACGGGCGCGTGGGGTGGGATGACGCGGGAGCAGCTGGTGGAGTTCTACCGGCTGATGTATCTGTCGCGGAGGACGGACGACCGCGAGATTGTACTGAAGCGGCAGCAGAAGATTTTTTTCCAGATATCGTGCGCGGGGCATGAGGCGCTGCTGGTGGCGGCGGGGATGGCGATGCGTCCGGGGTACGACTGGTTCTTTCCCTACTATCGCGATCGCGCGATTTGCCTTGCGCTGGGCAATACGGTGGAGGAGCAACTGCTACAGGCGGTGGGCGCGGCGGACGACCCGGCGAGCGGTGGGCGGCAGATGCCATCGCACTGGTCGAGCACGAAGCTGCATATTGTGACGCCGAGTTCGGCGACGGCGACGCAGTGCATGCATGCGATTGGATGCGCGGAGGCTGGACGATTTTTTGCGCATCATCCAGAGGCGGCGAAGAAACACACGGGAGATTATCGCGAGTTTAAGGATGTGACGTTCGAGGGCGACGAGGTGACGTATGTGTCGCTGGGCGAAGGCGCGACCAGCCAGGGCGAGTTCTGGGAGTCGCTGAATACGGCGAGTAATGCGAAGCTGCCGGTGGTGTATGTGGTCGAAGACAACGAGTACGCGATTTCTACGCCGGTGGAGGCGAACACTCCGGGGGGAAACATATCGCGGCTGATTGCGAATTTTCCCAACTTTCATTTTGCCGAGATCGATGGGACGGACCCGATTGCCTGCTACCGGGCGATGGTGGAGGCGGTGGCGTACTGCCGCGCGGGACACGGGCCGGCTTTAGTGCATGGGCATGTGGTGCGGCCTTATAGCCACTCGTTGAGCGACGATGAGCGGCAGTACCGCAGCGAGCAAGAGGTGGCGGCGGAGAACGCGCGCGATCCGCTGGCAAAGATGCAGTTGTGGCTGCTGCGCGAGGGGATCCTGGATGGGGAGGGGATCAACCAACTGGAGCAGAAGGTGGACGAAGAGGTGCAGCGGGCAGCGGACCGGGCGCTGCAGGCGGTGCTGCCGAGCACTACGAAGGAGGCGATTCTGCGGCACCAGTATTCCGAAGACTTGAAGCCGACGGATGCGCGGTTTGATACGAAGCCGGAGGCGACGGCGGATGACAGCGAACGGACGATGGCGGAGCTGCTGAACCATTGCCTGAAGGACGAGATGCGGCGGGACGAGAGGATTGTTGTGTTCGGCGAGGATGTGGCAGACGCGACGCGCGAGCAGGCGCTGCGGGCGGGAGAGATCAAGGGCAAGGGAGGAGTGTTCAAGCTGACGGCAGGATTGCAGACGGAGTTTGGCAGCGACCGCTGCTGGAACTCTCCGCTATCGGAGGCGAACATTGTGGGGCGGGCGATTGGGATGGCGGCTCGCGGGCTGAAGCCGGTGGCGGAGATCCAGTTCTTCGACTATATCTGGCCGGCGATGCACCAGATGAGGAATGAGATGGCGCCGTTCCGCTGGCGGTCGAATGGTGAGTGGAGCTGTCCGCTGGTGTTGCGGGTGCCGATTGGCGGATACCTTACCGGAGGCTCGATCTACCACTCGCAGAGTGGCGAGAGCATTTTTACGCATACGCCGGGAGTGATGGTGGTGATGCCGTCGAATGCTCTGGATGCGGCGGGACTGCTGCGGACGGCGATCCGATGCGACGATCCGGTGCTGTTCCTGGAACACAAGCGGCTATATCGCGAGACGTTTGGGCGGGGCGCTTATCCGGGGCCGGAGTACGCGATTCCGTTCGGCAAGGCGAAGGTGGTGCGGCCAGGAAAAGATTTGACTGTGGTGACTTACGGCGCGATTGTGCCGCGGGCGCTGCAGGCGGCAGAGAAGCTGGAGCGCGAGGCGGGCGTGGATGTGGAGCTTATCGACCTGCGGACGCTGAACCCGTACGACTGGGAGTCGATTGCCGAGTCGGTGAAGAAGACGAGCAAGGTGATTGTGGCGCACGAGGACATGCTGAGCTGGGGATACGGCGCGGAGATTGCCGCGCGCATCGGGGAAGAGCTGTTTGATTGGCTGGATGCTCCGGTGCGACGAGTGGCGGCGATGGATTCGTTTGTGGCGTATCAGCCGCTGCTGGAGGATGCGATTCTGCCGCAGCCGGAGGACCTGTATAAGGCGATGGCGGAGATGGCGAAGTACTAGGGATGGCGTCGCCTGTGGGCGCGCATATGGAATGGGGCGACCGACTTAACGGTTCAATGAAGCGGATGGTGCGGCTGTGGCGTAATAGCCTTTGCGTGCAAATATCTTAAGTTTCCGCCCGTCCTTTTGAGCCTCTATGTCGATGGTCCTGTAGCGTCCGTCAGGTTGGAAAGAAGCGGGCTTGTACGAGACGAGATAACGGCCACGAATGAACTGCTGAAGATCGGCGAGGCTTGTGTCGAGATGGTTGGCGGAGCCGGGCATAAATGCGGTGCCGCCGGTGAGTTCCGAGAGGGTCTGCAACGCGTGATCGCCGACCACTGCGCCAGGCTGTTCCTGTAAGCCTTCCCTGGTGCTGACGGTGTACACCGCGACTTCGCCGAGCTGCGCCCTCACGATGGCTTGCTTGAGAGTGGTGCTGCTGGAGTTGTCTTCGCCATCACTGATGACGACCAGAATGCGGGCGACGGGTTG
This sequence comes from Acidobacteriaceae bacterium, assembly GCA_035510935.1. Classification (GTDB taxonomy): domain Bacteria; phylum Acidobacteriota; class Terriglobia; order Terriglobales; family Acidobacteriaceae; genus Edaphobacter. The sequence continues at coordinate 29,814 of DATKGA010000137.1, read as the reverse complement.
GACTTCGGGATGGGTGGCCAGCTTGTCTGCGGCGAAGGCGACCGCGTCCCACAGAGCGGTCCCACCGCCGGGCGCAAGCTGCGTCAAGGCGTGAGAGTTCAGCGTTCGGTCTGCGCTGAAGTCCTGGACCAGAAGCACGGAATTGCTGACGCCGACGACGAAGGCGAGATCGTCCTTGTCGACGACCACCTCTTGCAGAAACTTAGTCGCCGCCGCTTGTTCAAAGGAGAGACGGCCATTGACAGAGTCGCTGGTATCGACAACCAGACCAAGCCGCAAGGGAAGCTGGGATTCATTGCGGAATGCGAGGATGGCACCCGCAGGTTGAGCGGCGTCGCGAATTTTGACGTCGGAGGCGGCCAGGTTGGTGACAGATTTACCGTGATCCGTGGCGGCGAACAATAGTGTGACCTCGTCTACGGTAACTCGGAAAGTTGCAGCAGGATCATTAGCGCTGGATTGCTGTAAACGTGCGCCGGAGATGGGCGCACGATGCGATTCGACTGTGCCAGTCGCGCTGCAATCCACACAGACAGGTTGCGCCGCCGCTTCCGCTTCGGAGGTCTGGCTCTCTTCGTTCTTCTGTTGCAAGAGTTGTTGGGCATGGCGCGCGACTTCTTCCGCAGTTGACTTTGCCGGAACAGTGGAAGCGACTGTCACTTTCTGAGGCTGATTCGGCGTGGCCTCAGAGAGGGGCACTTGTTCTGCCTTGATCTGTTCCAGGATTTGATCAAACTGGCCCGCAGATGCTGACTTTGGGTCTTCCTGCAGCAAGGTCTCCATCTCATGTTGCGCTTCGCTGTGATTGCCTTGCTCCTCCCACGCCCCGGCAGCAAAGAAATGAACCATGGCAGCCCCCTCGTGCTTTTGGTCATGTACTTGACTGGCGGTGGCAATCACAGCGGAGTAATCATGGTTCACAAATTCTCCGTAGGCCAGAGCCAACTGCAGCTGGACGTCAAGCGGAGCGATCGAGGAGGCCTTGCGCAGGGATTCTTCCGCCGCAGGATATTGTTTGAGCGCTAATTCAGCGCACCCAAGATTCAAATATGAGTTAGGCAGGTGGTCGTCGAGAGCAATGGCCTGGGTAAACTCGCTGTGAGCCAGTTGGTTCTGACCCAGACTTAGATAGGCGGAGCCCAGCGCGTTATGGGCAGCAACAAAGTTCGGATAGAGGGCGATGGATTTGGCTAAGTGCTGCACCGCGTCCTGCGGATCATTCCCCATTAGCAGCCGATAGCCCTGCTCGTATTCCTGCCGTGCCTTCGTGGGAGACTTGAGGTCTAACTTGGAAACAGAACCGCTGGGAGTCTGTAAGTCAGTACGGTGCGGATCCCGGCTATCAATCAGGAACATATTGAACTGCAATTGCGATGCTTGCATTACATCAACGGGGTTCATGTTGCCGTAAGCGTCGCTCTGTGGCGGGATATTCAACGACTGAGCAGCCGCATCACAGGAAAGAAGAAAGCTGAAGAGTAGTGCCCGACGGAGTCGCAGACCAAACATGGAGTTAGCCCCAAGGAAACAATATTGGAGAAGTTCTGTATTATCCAGACTCTGGTTTACAGGAGCATAGCACGATCCCGAGCCGTTACGGTTGACCAAGTTCAGGATGACAATTCCTTACTCTTCGAGTGCAACTTCGGCGGCGGATTGGGTGGCAGTGAAGAGGCGGAGTAGGTTGGCACCGAGGATTTTGTGCAGGTCGGCGGGGGAGTGGCCGCGGGCGAACAGGGCGGCGGTGATTTTGGGCAGGTCGGCGGCGGAGTTGATGCCTTCAGGGAGGGCGGAGATGCCGTCGAAGTCGGTGCCGATGCCGACGTGGTCGATGCCCGCGACGGAGATGATGTGGTCGAAGTGGGCGATGAGCGAAGAGAGCGGCGGGCGGGGAAGGCGCGCGGCGAATTCGCGGTCGAGACGGTCGGCGATGTGGAAGGGGACGGGCGTTCCCTTCGGATACTGGGCGGCGAGTTTTTTTCGCGCGGCGATGAGAGCGGGCTTCTGCGCGACCCAGGCCTGGCGGTACGACTCGTCGATAAAGGCGGAGTAGAAGTTGACCATGCAGACACCGCCGTTGGCGGCAAGGGCGCGGAGCTGCGCGTCGGTGAGGTTGCGATGGGAGGCGGTGAGGGCGCGGGCGGAGGAGTGTGAGACGAGAACGGGGGCGCGGGTGACGGCGAGGACTTCGGCAAAGGTGCGGTCGGAGACGTGGGAGAGATCAACCATCATGCCGAGGCGGTTCATCTCCGCGATGACCTGGTGGCCGAAGGGGGTGAGGCCGGCGGGAGCTCTGGGGCGTAGTTCGCCGGAGGATTCGGCCCAGTCGTTGGAGTTGGTCCAGGTGAGGGTCATGTAGCGGACGCCCAGGGCGTGGTAGAGGCGGAGGAGAGCGAGGGAGTTCTCGATGGCGTGGCCGCCCTCGACGCCGAGGAGAATGGCGAATTTACCGGCGTCACGGGCGGCAAGAAGTTCCTTGGGCGAGGTGCAGAGGGCGAGTTCGGAAGGGCGACGGCGGATCTGCTCGCGGACGGCGTCGAGGAGAGTGAGGGTGCGGAGAGCGTAGCGCGCGCCGGGACACTGCGCGGGATCGGGCCAGAGGGCGAAGAACTCTGCGGCGAGATTGCCACGGCGCGCGGTGGCGAGGTTAAGATGGCCGGCGGGCTGGTCCGCGATGGCGAGGGGCGAGGTGAAGTCCCATGACTCGTCGACGAAGCGCTGCGGAGTGTCTGCGTGGGCGTCGATGACGAGGGCCGAGGCGTGGACGGCGGCGGGGTCGGACGGGATGGCCGCGGTTGCGGGCGGGATGGCGGGCGGGTTCGGCATCTTGCTTAGTGTAGTGCCTTGGCGAGAGTGGGCAACCTGCGGGGCGTGGATGGGGTCTTACAGGCAGAGGTGATCCATGGCATTGCGACAGGATTTGGGCAAGGTGGCGGCGCGGCCGTCGCAAGAGGCGATTGAGCCGGCTGGTGACGACTCGATCAACGAGTTCAAAAGCGATGAGAAGAAGATGGACAATGTGACGATGCGCGGGGCCAAGCGCGGAGCGAACCGGTATGCGGACAATGAGGAGAAGATTCCGGGGAGCACGATCTTTTCGAAGTAAAGATCAAGAGACTAGATAACACTCGGCCCTGCTCAAATGAGTGGGGCCGTTCTACGTTCGTCGAGTCAGCGGGTGAAGAGGTCTTTGACTTGCTGGAGGAGGACTTCGCGGCCGGTGATGGAGATGGCCTCGGTGAGGGGGAGCTGCTTGGGGCAGGCCTCGACGCAGTTCTGGGCGAAGCCGCACTCCTGAATGCCACCTTCACCGGCGAGCGCGCGGAGGCGGTCCTCTTTGAGGACGGAGCCAGCGGGGTCCATGTTGAAGAGGCGGGCCTGCGCGATGGTGGCAGCGCCGACGAAGTTGGTGCTCTCGCTGAACTGCGGGCAGACCTCCATGCAGATGGTGCAGGAGATGCAGTTGGAGAGCGGGTAGCGGGCCTCCTGCGTCTGGGGGAACTGGCGCGGGCCGGGGCCGAGGTCGTAGGTGCCGTCGATGGGAACCCAGGCCTTGACGACCTTGAGGTTCTCGAAGAGGACGGCGCGGTTGACGGCGAGATCGCGGACGACGGGGAACTTGGAGAGCGGAGCGAGACGGATCGGCTGATCGGGGTGTTCCTTCATCAGCGTATCGACGAGAGCAGAGCAGGCCATGCGGGCGCGGCCATTGATAAGCATTGCACAGGAGCCGCAGATCTCTTCGAGGCAGTTGGAGTCGTAGGTGATGGGGGTGGTGGGGGTGCCGTCAGCGGTGACGGGGTTGAGCGCGATCTCGCCGAGCAGCGAGGTGATGTTCATGTTGGGGCGATACGGGACGGCGAAGCGCTCGGTGCGGGCCGGGGTGGTGGGGGTGGCCTGGCGGTGGATCTCGACGTGGATGGTGGATGGCATATAGTGTTCCTTTGCTTCTACTTGGTCTTGCTGCGAAGACGGACAGATCGCGATTGGTAGACGAGGCGACCGATGGTGCAGGCTGCAACGAAGATGATGAGAAAGACTTCGGTTGCTTTCGACATTGCGCACCTCCGGGGCTAAAGCCCCTGATCTATATTGCCTCATTGTCCGGGCTGAAGCCCGGACCTATCTCAGAAGCAAGTGCAAAAGCAAAATACAGAGATTCTGGCTGCGCCAGAATGACGAACAAAAATGATTAGGCCGAGGCGTCGTACTTGCGGGGGCGTGGTTTGATGAGGGTGGTGTCGACCTCGGCGTAGGAGAAGATGGGGGCGGCAGTGGTGGCGTCGTACCTGGCCATGGTGGTTTTGAGGAACTTTTCGTCGTTGCGGTCGGGGAAGTCAGGTTTGTAGTGTGCTCCGCGAGACTCGTCGCGGAGGCGCGCGCCCTGCACGATGACGCGGGCGAGGTGGAGCATGTTGTAAAGCTGGCGGGCGAAGGCGAAGCTGGTGTTGGCCCAGGCGGTCTTGTCGGAGAGATTGACGTTCTTGTAGCGGGCTAATAGTTCCACAATTTTTGCATCCGCTTCATCGAGGCCGGCGTTGTAGCGGATGACGGTGGCGTACTTGGTCATGGTATCGCCGAGCTCGCGCCAGAGTTTGAAGGGATTTTCGGTTCCGGGGTTGGAGAGCAGGGCGGCGTTCTTTTCCTGCTGACGCTTGAGTTCGGCGGCGTGGCCTCCATCGCCGGGCGCGGCAGGGAGGGACTTGGCGTAGGCGATGGCGTTGGGGCCGGCGAGGAACCCGCCGTTGATGCAGGAGAGGAGCGAGTTTGCGCCGAGGCGGTTGGCCCCGTGGATGGAGAAGTCGGCTTCGCCGGCGGCGAAGATTCCGGGGATGTTGGTGTGCTGGTTGAAGTCGACCCAGAGGCCGCCCATGGTGTAGTGCACGCCGGGGAAGATCTTCATGGGGACGTCGCGGGGATCGTCGCCGACGAACTTCTCGTAGATCTCGAGTATGCCTTCAAGTTTACGGTTCAATATCTTACGATCAATGTGAGTTACGTCGAGATAAACCATAGCCTTTCCATCCAGGCCGAGGCCCAGCTCGTAGACGACGCGATGGATGGCGCGGGTGGCGATGTCGCGTGGGACGAGGTTGCCGTACTTGGGATACCACTCCTCGAGGAAGTAGAAGCGGTCGGCCTCGGGGATGGACTTGGCGACGCGCTTGTCGTTCTTGTCGCGGGGGACCCAGATGCGGCCACCTTCGCCGCGGGCGGACTCGGACATGAGGCGGAGCTTGTCTTCGCCGGGGATGCAGGTGGGATGGACCTGGATGAATTCGCCATTGGCGTAGACCGCGCCTTGTTGATACAGGGCGGACTGGGCGGATCCGGTGCAGACGACGGAGTTGGTGGACTTGCCGAAGATGGCGCCGTTGCCGCCGGTGCAGACGATGATGGCATCGGCGGGGAAGGTGCGCGTCTCCATGGAGCGAAGGTCGAGGGCGCAGATGCCGCGACAGACGCCGTTGGCGTCGAGGACGGCGGAGAGGAACTCCCAGCCTTCGTATTTTTTGACGTGGCCGGCGGCCTCGTGGCGGCGGACCTGTTCGTCGAGCGCGTAGAGGAGTTGCTGGCCGGTGGTTGCTCCGGCGAATGCGGTGCGCTGATAGAGCGTGCCGCCGAAGCGGCGGAAGTCGAGCAGGCCCTCGTGGGTGCGGTTGAAGGGGACGCCCATGCGGTCGAGCAGGTCGATGATGGCGGGGCCGCGGGCGGTCATGTCGCGGACGGGGGTCTGGTCGGCAAGGAAGTCTCCGCCGTAGACGGTGTCGTCGAAGTGCTTGTAGACGGTGTCGCCTTCACCCTTGAGGTCCTTGGCGGCGTTGATGCCACCCTGCGCGCAGACCGAGTGGGAGCGCTTGACGGGGACGATGGAGAAGAGATCGACGGTGCCGCCGTCCTCGGCGATCTTGATGACGGCGGAGAGGCCTGCGAGGCCTCCTCCGATGACGATGATGCGGGGTGCGGGCATTTTTATTCCTATTGAGCCGGTGGAGTGACGACGGGAGCGGGTTGGGTGATGGCGGCTGGGGCGAAGGCGTCGGCGGGGGCGTTGGCGTACTTCGGATTGCCGACGAAGGCGTAGATGCTGGCGAGGCCCATGATGCAGAGGGCTGATCCGAAGACGGCGCAGATAACTCCGAAGCGCTTGCGGGCGCGGTCGCCGGGGGTGATGCCCCACTTGGCTGCGAAGAGCCAGATGCCGTAGCTGAAGTGCCAGGTGGTGGCGATCATGGCGACGATGTAGAGGGCGAGCATCCAGGGGTTATGTAGTTCAACCTGGACCTTGTGGAAGGCGGCACCGGGGTGCTCGGGAAGCATGACTCCGGAGAAGCGCTGACGCCAGACGTGCTGAATGATGTAGGCGAAGGCGATAAGGCCGGTGATGCGCTGGGTGAGGTATCCCCAGTTGCCGGCCCAGGGATAGACGTTGACGGTGGCGCGGCCGCGCACAGCGATGACGACTCCGTACAGCGCGTGGAAGGCAAGAGGGATGAAGATGAAGGCCCACTCCAGCACGCGAACCATGGGGAGTGAGTTGAGCAGACGGACCTGCTGGCCGTAGGCCACCGGTCCGCCGAGGGCTTCAACATTAGAGAGGATATGCTCGATGAGGAAGGCGCCGATGGGGACGATGCCGGAGAGGGAGTGCAGCTTGTGCCAGAGGAAGGAGTGGCCGGCGTCTGGGCGGAGAGGCTGGACTCCATGCACGGACACGTGCGATGGGGCAGGTGGGGCGGATGTTGCCATGGGCGCTGCTCCTGAGAGATGCCTGCCAGAGGGATGGCGCACTAGCTGCGTGTGAGCGTGCGCACAAGATAGTGGCAAGTTATTATTTCGCGTGCGGATGGAGCGGTCAAATCGCACGGACGCCTATGCGCGATTAGCGGACAGAGGGTGCGAAAAAGGTTGTTAGTTGGAGGCTGGAGGTTGCCGGTTGAGGAGCGCAAGGAGAGCAGCGAGGGCGCGGCCCCGGTGATTGACGGAGAGGCGAACGGAGAGATCGAGTTCGGCCATGGTTTGGCTGAGTTCGGGAACCAGGAAGAGCGGGTCGTAGCCGAAGCCGCCAGTTCCGCGAGGAGCGGTGAGTATTAGGCCTTCGACGGAGCCTTCGGCGGTGTGAAGGACGTGGCCGTCGCGAGCGAGAGCGAGGGCGCAGCGGTAACGGGCCTGGCGATGGGCTTCGGGGACGGCGGCGAGCGCGGTGAGGAGTGCGGCGTTGTTGGGGAGGTCGGGAGAGTCGTCGTGGGCATCGGTGGGATGAGCAAGATCGGCGGCGAAGCGGGCGGAGCGGACACCGGGTGCTCCGTTGAGGGCGTCGACTTCGAGACCGGAGTCGTCGGCGAGAACGAGAAGGTTGGGTGCGCGGAGGGAGTAGTAGATGGCCTTGGCGCGGGCGTTGAGTTCGAAGGTAGGCTCGTCTTCGGGTGGGGCGGGGATGGCGGCGAGGTTGCGGAGGGGTTCGATGCGGATCGAAAGGGTGGAGGCGGCGGCGTGCGCGAAGTCGCGCAGCTTGCCGGGATTGGTGGTAGCGGCGTAGAGGAGCATGGGTTCAGAGTAGAACAGGCAAGTGCGAATTTATTGGGAGAAAAATGTGGGAGGTCTTTGGCGCTCCGGATTTTGTCGGGGTCCTTCGCGCTCGAACGACGCGCGCAGGACGACTGCGAAAAATCAACAACAGCGAAGTACAGAGATTTTGGCTACATCAGAATGACGGCTGAAATGGTTAGTGGCAATGGTGGGTCGGCTTGGGTTCAGTTGGTTCGGGTTCTGCGTGACAGCAGGAGTGGATGGGCTCTGGTTCGCAGCAAGAGTGGGGAGCGGCGGCGGGATTGGCGGGGACGTTGCCCATCTCGCGCAGCATGGCGGGGCCGCCGGTGCGGAGGAAGCGGACGAGGAGGAGCGCGCTGACGGCGAGGAAGACGAGATTGAGGACAGAGGTATAGTTCCAGGTGATGGCGGAGTTCATGATGGCTAGCTGGCTGTGGGCAGGGATGAGATGCAGGGCGGAGAAGAGAGCTTCGACGAGGAGGGCGGCGCCGGCCATGGCGAGGTAGAAGGTGACAGCAAGGATGGAGGCGACTTTGAGGCCGTAGTACTTTCGATAGATGTTGAGGATGGGGAGGATGAGGAGGTCGGCGAAGAGAAAGCTGATGACTCCGCCGAAGCTGATGCCTCCGTTCCAGAGGACGGCGGCGAGTGGCACGTTGCCGACTGAGCAGACAAACGACAGGACAGCGACAAGCGGGCCTATGAGCGGTCCCCAGATGCGGGTGAGTGTGGGGTGGCCGGCGAGGAAGAAGGCTTGCCAGAAGCTGGAAGGGACGAAGGCGGAGAGGATGCCGGAGATGAGCAGGCCGAGGGCGACGTCGGGGACTAGGGAGTACCAGTCCATCCAGTAGTAATGGCTGGTGGCGGTGATGCCGCGGCGGGAGGTGAGTTTTTGCCAGAAGGTGCCGTCGTGGAGACTCATGTCCATGGCGGCGTGGCCTTCCATGCGGCCGGCGAGGCCGAGGCTGGCGTGGGCGCGGGCCGCTTCGATGAGGCGTGGGCGAAGGGTAGCGCGGAGAAGAAGGACGAGAAGCACGATCATAATGGGACCGCCGACGAACTCGGCCGCCATGAACTGCCAGCCGAGGAGGACGCAGAGGAGAACGCTTAGCTCGACGACGAGATTGGTGGAGGCGAACTGGAAGGCCATGCAGGCGATGAAGTCCGCTCCCTTGCGGAAGAGGGTGCGAGCGAGCGCGGTGGCGGCATAGGAGCAGGAAGAGGAGGCCGCGCCGAGGGCGGAGGCCTTGAGGATGGTACGGGGGGAGGAGTCGGGGAGGAGCTTGGAGAGCTGCGCCTTGGAGACGACGGCTTCAACGATGGAGGAGAGAAGAAAGCCGAGGGAGAGCGCCCAGAATATCTGCCAGGCCATGATGCCGGTCATGCGAAGGGCTTCGATGGAGTGGGAGAGCATGTGCAATCCTTACGGCCGGCTGGTGGCGCTTGAGATTCAGTATAGAGGATGGGGGTGCGACGAGTGCGGTCGTGCTACGCACGATGCCCCACCCATGACGATAAAACAGTCATGAATGGGGCACCCGGCAAACTTTGTGACACTGGTTAAGGTTTAGGTGTGGCGGGCTGCGGGGGGGTGGTAGCTGCCGGAGCGGTAGCCGGTGCAGTGGTTGATGAAGCCGGAGCGGCGGCTGGAGTTGGGGTCGCGGGCGGCTTGGGCGTAGGGTCGGAATCGCTCTGGGCGACGAGTTCGACGTCGAAGATGAGATCGGACTTTCCGGGGATGCTGAGATGAGTGTCTTGTCCGTAGGCGAGTTCCCACGGGATGAAGATACGGCGCTTGCCGCCTATGCGCATGCCGTCGAGGCCTGTATCCATACCGATAACGACCATGCGCTGGCCGGTGGAGGGCTGCGGGCCCTGCTGGAAGCTGAAGGTGCCGCCCAGGTCCGGGTGCTTGGCGGAGGAGTCGAACTCGGTGCCATCGACCAGGTAGCCGGTGTATTTGATGGTGTACCACTTACGCGGGATGGCGAGCGCTCCGGCGCCGATTTTGGTATCGACATAGCTGAGGGTAATGACCTCGGGCCCCTGAATTTTTAGGGCTTCGGAGAGCTTGGGGTCTTCCATGGGAGAGACATCGAGAAGTTTGAAGGGAGGTGTGGCGATGATGGTGTAGAGCGGCTTGAAGCAGGGCAGGCCTGCGGGAAGCGCGGGGACCTTGGGAGAGATAACGGGGAGCTTGGAGCATCCTGCCGGGCTGGAAGCGGCGGGTTTGGCGGCGGTCGCGGGGCGGGGCTTAGCTGGCGCCGGAGTTTGAGCAGTGGCAGCGGTTTGGACGAGTGCGAGAAGGGAGAACGCAAGGATGGTTTTCATGTCACTTCCTAATTTACCTAATTTTGGGAGAGATGGGACTTCGAGGTTCAAGGTTCGAGGCGAGCAGGCTAGGTGGGGGTGCGGAGGAGAAGGTAGAAGCCTGCGATGGCGAAAAGGAGATCGGGCGACCAGGCGGCGAGCAGGGGAGGCAGCGTGTTGATATTTCCCAGTTCGCTAAAGGTGCCGGCGACGACCCAGTACGAGATGGCGACGGCGATGGCTATGGCGACCCCGGCGAGGCTGCCGCGTTTGCCCATGGAGAGGGCGAATGGGACGGCGAGGATGGCCATGACCAGGGTGATGGCAGGGTCGGCGAGTTTGCGTTCGAGCTGAACGCGGAGGGGGATGGTATCGATGCCGGACTGGCTGAGGTCTGCGATGTAGGCAGTGAGCTCGTTGTAGTTCATCTCCTGCGACTGGTGGTCTTCCTTCATGAAGTAGGAGGGCTGCTCGTGGATCTCGGGGAAGCTGGCGCTGGGGAAGGGCTGGTAGGAGGCGACGGTTTGGTTGGCGAAGGTTCGCTGCCATCCGTTGTCGAAGACCCAGTTGCCGGACGAGTCGTCCCAGTGGGCGTTGGTGGCGAAGATGCGGCGGACGAGGGTGAAGGTTTTGGGGTCGAATTCAAAGACGGTGAGATTGGCGAAGGCCTTGTGATACGGGTCGAAGGCCTGGTAATAGAAGATGCGCTCGGGGGCTGGGGTGGCGGAGGATGCGTCGGGAACTTGCTGGCCGGATTGGCCTGAGATCCATTTGCGGTCGGGGCGGAGGAAGGTCTGTGCGGGCTTGCCTTTGATCTCCGCCCGGAGGGCCTCCTGGCGCCGGTTCGCGTCGGGCAGATAGGATTCGTTGAAGATGAAGAGGGCAACGGATAGGATGGCGGCGAGGACGAAGATGGGAGCGACGACACGATAGAGGCTAATGCCGGTGGCCTTCATGGCGGTGAGCTCGGAGCTGCGATTGAGAGAGCCGAAGGTAATGAGGACGGCGAGCAGAGAGCAGAGCGGAGTGACGGCAGAGACAATGTAGGGGACGAGGTTGAAGAGGTAGTCGCCCACAATGAGAAGGACAATGCCGTTGCGTACGATGTCTCCGATGAGTTCGAAGAAGGTGAAGATGGTGACGAGCAGGGCGAAGGAGACGAGAGAGAAGAGCAGGTTGGCGGCATAGGCACGCAGGACGTACTCATCGAGCAGGAGGGGAAAGCTGGTTTTGAAGAGGCTTCTCATGCGCTGGACGAGCGTCAGGCGGGTGGGTGCAAAATGGAACGTGCGGGTGTGGGCGGCAGGGGCGTCCTCTGGATGGGGGGAAATAAGCTCTGCGGCGGGTGGGCTGGAGGCCAAAGGGAGCGTGGGGCTGGTGAACCGTGCGAGGGTAGCGCGGATGCTGGCGGGAGCAACGTGAGAGAGCTTCCTGCCCAGAGACGCGGCGGATGAGTTGAAGAAGTGAAGCAGAATTCCTGTACCGGCGAGCTGCTGCAGGAGGAGGATGCCGAAGGCTGTAAAGATGAGGTTGGCGGCCCATACACCGAGGGCTGGGGAGAGCTTGCCGGATTTTGCGAAGGCGTCTCCGATGAGGGAGAGGAGGTAGTAGGCGAAGACCAGGAAGAGAGTGAGGACGACGCCGGTGCTCTTGCCTCCACGCTTGGAAGAGAGGCCAAGAGGGACGCCGATGAGCATGAGTACGAGGCAGGCGAGGGGATAGGAGAAGCGGCTGTTGAGTTCGATGCGCGCCGCGCGGGCGTCGGCGGGGCTGGTGGAGTGGGTGCGCTGCACGAGATTGCGGAACGCGAGCGCGTGCAACGGAGTGTCGACGCGCGATATGTGGGTGTCGTCCTGGGAGTCGAACTGGAGGGGCAGGTCAGTGGATGTGAAGGTGGAGATGGGGTACGAGTTGGGGTTGGTGGGGGATATCTGCTGCTGACCGCCGTTGAAGAGTTGGAGGCGCAGGCCCTGCGGGGCGCCTTTACCGGGTGTGAAGGCGATGGCCTCGTCTGCAGTGATGACGATGGGATTGGCTGGCTGGGTTAGATCGGCAAGGAAGACGTGATGCCAGGTGGCTACGCCGGCGGCGGAGCGGACGTCCTGCACATAGAGGACGTAGTTCTTCAAGTCCTCGAAGAAGACGCGAGGCTGGACCTCAAAGGAGACTTGCGATGTTTTGAGCTGGTCTTCCAGCTTGAGCAGATTGGCGGCGGCTTTGGGCGCGAAATAGAGGGTGTTGAGCAGGCCGAGGCCGAGGGCGGCGAAGGAGAGGATGGAGACGATGCGCACGAAGGAAAGAGCCCCGATACCGCTGGCGCGCATGGCGGTGATCTCGCTGTCGGCGGCGAGGCGTGAGAGGCCGAGGAGTATGCCGGCGAGGACCGCGGTGGGGATGGTAAAGGTGAGTGTGTTGGGGAGGGTGTAGGCGAAGATACGAAAGACATCGGTGAGGGAAGCGGATTCGCGGACGACCAGCTCGAGGATCTTGGGCAGGTCGCGCATGAAGAGGACGAAGGTGAAGAGGACCGCTCCCAGGAGAGCATAGGAGACGACTTCGCGGAGGACGTAACGAGTGAGCAGGCGCATGGAGTGCTGGGTATAAGTGTATAGCGAGGAGAGCGATTAGAACTTGAAGCGGTAGCGGAGTTCGGCGTAGAGTTCGCGCGGGTCGTTGTAGTGGAAGCCGCCGAAGGTAAGGGAGTTGTCGAGCAGGACGCGGGTGTTGCCCACGTTCAGCGCGTTCACCGAGACGGTGTAACGCTCTGCGAAGGACTTGCTGAGGGCGAGGTCTGCCGTGGTGTGCGAGGGCAGATAGGGGCCTGCGTAGGGCGATGGCGGCGACTGGTAGCCGTTGGAGAAGCCGGAGCCGTAGTAGACGTTGAAGGACGCGTTTACGCCGTAGGACAGGCTTCCGTTGAAGCCGACGTTGAGGGTGTTGCGCTGATCGTGATCAAGCGCGGAGTAGCCGGGGGCGGGCTGGCATGCGCTGGGATCCGACGGGTCGTAGCAGACGAGGCCGCCGGTGATGCCGCCGATCTGCTGCGCGATCTGGTTGGAATACGACAGGTGGGCCTGGCCGTAGCGCCAGAGATGCGGCGAGCGCAGGGTCAACTCCCACGCCTGCACCAGCGCGCCCTGGACGGTGATGGGGATAAAGATACTGGATTCGCCGATGTTGTTGTGGTCGAGAAAGTTCTGGGCCTGGGTCTGGAAGGTGTCGGCGTCGAGCAGCCAGCCGCGGAAGGGAATCTGGAGGCCGAACTGGTGCTCCTCGTTGCGTTCGCCCTTGAGCGGAACATAGCTGTCGCCGTTGGACTGGGCGTATGCGAGGGCCGGACCGGTGATGCTGGTGAGCGGCGGCGGCTGGTAGAAGTGGCCGTAGAAGGCGCGAAAGACCCAGTTGAGTTTAGGAATCTGCAGGGCGATACCGAGACGCGGGTAGATTGCATTCTCGGCGATTGCACCTGAGAAGTGTGTCTGGCGCTCGCCCGCGTTTAAGGTAAGCCAGGGTGCCGGTTTGTAGTTGTCCTGGATATACAACTCCTCAACGCCTGCGGTGACGATGGGGTTCACGGAGAAAGGGGCGCTGCTGCCGTCGTTGAAGACGGAGCCGAAGAGGTCATTCTCGTGCTGCGTGTAGCCATACAGGCCGGCTGAGAGGGAGTTCCTGGCGACGACAGTGGAGAATGAGGTCTGCACACCGGCGTAGTTCGCGGTCTGAGTTGCGGTGGTGGAGACGGGCTGGTCGTTTGGGTTGGCGGAGTATTTGGCCTGGTTGTAGTGGTAGAAGGGCGAGAGCTGCGTGACGGTGGACGAATTGAAGGTATGGAGCCAGCTAAAGGCGGCGTAGCTGTCGGTCTCGTGCTCGCCATCTGAGAGGCCGCTGGAGTTGTAGAGAGCGTTCTCCCAGTCGTTGACGTCGGGGTCCCCGGGAATCTGGTAGTAGTCGCTGCGCACCTGTGCGACCAGGCGAAGCTGGTCTGCCGGGTCTCGGTTGTAAATGAAGGATGCGAAGCCGCCGAGTCCGTTCTCCGCGTCGTTGACGGGCTGCGAGATCGCCGACTGCAAGCCGAGGTTGCTGCGGTTGCCGCTGAGGCTGGTATACCAGGCGAATTTTTCGCTGTGGTCGCCGAGGCTGAGCTGGTCGTTGGTCTGGTAGAAGTTTCCGGCGGTGAGCACGAGTTCGCCTTCGCGGCTGCGCTCGAAACCGGAGCGCGTGAGCACGTTGAACATGCCATAGGTGCGGTCGCCCAGATCGGCGCTGTAGCTGCCGCGCTCGACTTCAAGCGAGTCGATGTCCCTGGGGTCGATCTGCGGGCCGACGTTGCTGGCGATGTTGGTGTTGGGGACCGCAACGCCGTCGATGAGCCAGCTGAGTTCATGGCCTCCGCGCATGTGCAGCATGTCGTGGCTCATGTAGGCGCCGGGGACGTAGTCGGTGATCATGGCCATGGAGTTGGTAAGGTCGGCGCCGGGGGTCTGGGCGATGTCGACGCGGTCGATGAGGGTGGTGGGAGTGACGGTGTCGATGTTGGAGGCATCGGTGGTGACGGTGACGGAGGTGGAGACGCTGCCGAGTTGAAGCATGAAGTGAAGGATGGGCGAAGTGTCAGAGTGGACGGTGAGGGATTGGCGGAGGGTGGCAAAGCCATCATGTGTGATGGTGACGATGTAGTCGCCGAGGGGAATGTTGGGGAGGGTGAATGCGCCATCGGGGTTGCTGACGGTGGAGAGAATGAAGGCGGAGTGGGCGGCGGCGAGGGTAATATGCGCGGCGGGGAGCGGGCGATGCTGCGGATCGTGGACGATGCCCTGAAGCTGGGAGAAGATGGTGGCGCTCGCGATGGAGGCCGGAAGCAGGCAGAGAAGCAGGAGCGGGAGGAACGCTTTCAAGCGAAGCATGGCGAGAGGTCGCATGGGAAATCCAGGGTCACGCGGTCGTGACAAGGCTGGGGCGCGCGGTCGCGTAGCGACGGCGGCTGCTGAGGGTGAGGATTTAAAGGAGAGTGCGCTTAGGCGAGGCGGGAGGGAGGACCGCGGGTGGATTGCGACGTGATGGCGAGGTTAGGAGCGTGGAGCGGAGTAGGTGCGGGCGGCGAGGGGTCGCGGCGCAGTTCGACCGAGGGCAGCGGCGGGGCTGAGAAGAATGCTGTGACGATGCGAACGGGCGGGGTTGTACTGGGGAAGAGCGGGCAGGGCGGAGCAGTAAGTGCCGGGCCGCTGGATGCCATGAGCATCCAGTGCATCATGGCGCAATGGTGCTTGCCGTGACTGCGGCAACAGGCGGGCAGCGATGCTTCAGAGTCGGAAGTCGCGGCGAAGAGAGGAAGGACGAGCGGGGAGATGAAGGCGAGCATCAACGCAACGGCGATCCACGGGCGCACTGGGTGAGGGCTGCGTGTTGATGGTTGGGTTGCGGACACTTAGTGAGTATAGTGCACTTAACACGGGCAGGATGCAATTTTGAACGGATTGGCGAGGGCGGCCTCACGGTGAGTCTACCCACTCATACGCAGAATCACGCATGAATGGGGCACCCGGCTCAGAATGACAAGGCTGAGACACTGCTGTGATTTTGGGGATTGGTGGCGATGTTGTTATTCTGGCGAATATGAAGACGCCGGGAATTTTATGGATGTGGGCTGCGCTGTGTGTGGCCGCGATGGTGGCAGGAAGCGGACTGGCGCAAAGTTCTTCAGCAGGATTTAGTATGCCGTTGAATCTGCCGTCGGCGCCGGGAATGGATGCTGCGAAAGGGCTGGCGGAGGAGGAGAACCGACTCTCTCCGTCGGACAGCGCGAAGCGGAACTCCCTGATGCAGCCGGGGATTGAGGCTTTGAAGCAGGGCAACAACAAGACAGCATACGTCTCGCTCAACTCCGTATTGACGGCGTATCCCAACGATCTGTACGCACTGCGCACGACTGCGGCAGCAGCCATGGGCGCGGGGCAGTATGAAGAGGCGATCGTTCTGTTTCGGCGGGCGCTGACGCTTAGCCCTCATAACCCATGGCCGTTACGCAACGCCGTGATCCTGCTGGAGGCGCGATTGAAGCAATGGAATGATTTTGATCACGACATGGGGATGTTGCGTACGGCCAAGAAGAACGGGATGGAACACGGGCTGGACGATAGCTCGGGGTTTGTGATCGATCAGTTTGATGTCGGCCCTCGGAGCGTGCAGGGCGAGCTTTATCCACTACAGCCGGGACAGTATCACACTCTGTATCGATTTGTGCTGCCCCCGGGCGAGATCATGACGACGGTGCGAGCAAGTTCCGCATCGAAAGCGATTCCTGCGCAGTGCAATAACCCGGATTTCCGCCCGCATCTGGATGTGGAGTCGGCTGACGTGGACCAGACGGAGTTCAAGAAGGCCTACCCGGACAAGGCGGCCAAGGGTGAGCGGAGCTATACCCTGATCGTGTATGGGTCGCCTTGTGCGCAGGCATTGGCGGAGTTCTACCCGGATGGAGAACCAACGTACGAGAAGGCGCGCGCGGATGCGATCCGGGTGCTGACGAGCCCGGAGCAACGCTAACGAAGGCTGGATTTGTGAGTTTCGGGATTATGAGGGACTGGTTCGGTGCAGTCGCCCTCGGTGCAGCAGCAGCGGAGGATGCCGCAGACGACCGCCAGGCCAAGACCGGCGGCCACAAAGAAGCCGACATCGGTGAGCCTTCCGATAATGTACGGGAAGAGGAAAATGACGACGCCAGCGTATATGAGGACGGTGAAGATGCTGCGCTGAGTGCACTTCGACATGGGACGCCTCCTGGCCAGGGAAGACAGCAAGGCCCGAAGGCCTCCTGTAGCGGTAGTTTACTCCAAGCGGGGTGAGATTCGGAAGATGAATAGATATAGTGGAGAGAAGGAGCTGTCCCGATGACTGTAGTCCAAGGTTGGCGTAGGTGTATTCGCACATTGCTGGTTGCGGTTGTCGTATTGGCCGCTTTGCCAGTACACACTTCATTTGCGCAGAGCTCGGCGGCGACGCCTGAGAAGAGCGGCAAGACGAATGTCTTCGACAGCATCTTCGGATTGAAGCGGGATACGAAGGACGGCGGATGGCTGTTTGCGGCGTCGCGGGAGGACGGCGAGGCGGGCGTCTACTTCGCGATCAGCAAGGACGGGTATCAGTGGACCTTCGTGAACGACGCCAAGCCCGTGGCGCGGAGGACGGAGAAGGACGAGCTGATGGGCGATCCGTTTCTGCAGCGCGCGCCCGACGGCAGCGTACGCATGGTGTGGACGTGGTCGAAGGGCGGCGTGCCGGCGGGGATCGGTTATTCCAGCTCGTTCGATCTGGTGCACTGGGTGCAACACCGCAAGCTGGCGCTGACGGCGTCGATTCCGGGGGCGCTGACGTCGCGCGCGCCGGCGATGTACTACGACGCGGCGAAGAAGGACTGGGTGATTCTATGGACGAGCAGCGTTTTACCGAATGCGACCGCTTCGCCAGAGGACCACATCTACGCGACGACGACCACGGACTTCAAGAAGTTTGCGCCGGCGAAGGTGTTCTTCGATCCGGGATACAGCGTGGCCGACGCGACTCTGGTGAATTCGGGCACCTTGGCGCAGCGGTACTGCCTGCTGTTTCAAGATGAGAGGACGAGCCCGCTGGATGAGCGGATCCATATGGCGACGGGCCCGTCGCTGGAGGGGCCGTGGCAGGTGAGCAGCGGAGCGATCTCGGATGCGTGGGCGGACGCGCCGGCGGCGATCCCGGTGATGGGTGGACTGCTGGTGTACTACCACCACGCGCACGACGCGGGCGACGTCTATGGCGCGGCGTTTACTGCGGACATGGAGCACTGGACAGATACGTCGATCAAGACGATGTTCCCGGGCGGGATGCGGCATGGCTCGTTTTTGCCAATCAGCGATGACGAGTACCAGATGCTGAAGGACTACTACTTCCGCGTAACGAACGGATTGGAGAAGTAGGCGGAGCTGGAAAATTGAACGGCCACTGTGCGTGAGGGCCATAGCGCGCGCTCTACATCTAGAGCTGCGTATACGAGATACCCGTGACTAAAGCCACGTCGTACTCAGGATATATTCAGGGGCCTAAAGGGCCCTGCTCCCTCCATAAGGCAAAACTCCCACTCATGCGATATACCGCATGAATGGGGCACCCGATCAGGCGGATCATGGATTGACGGCGGTGGGTGCATGGCTGTCGGGGCGTTGGGTGAGGGTGGTGAGGTTGTCCAGGGTAAAGACGGCGGGGCCGGGGGTGCCATCGTCGTTCCAGAGGTCGCGCTCCGGCGCCCAGTACATGACGCCTAGTCCGTGGGGCGCTTTCTTCACGGTGTTGATGAGGTCGACCATGAACTGCAGGCGGCCCTGCGGCGTGACCGGCCAGAACATGTCGCTCTGGTTGGCGACGCGGACGGGGAGATAGCCGGTCTCCATGACGATGAAGTCTTTGTGATAGCGCTGGGCACACTGGTTCATGTTGCCCCAGAGGTCGTCAAGCGTGCCGTGGCCCCAGGGCGGATAGAAGCTTTGCGCGATGATGTCGTAGGGGACATGGGCGGCGTCGAGGTGGTCGAAGAACCACTGTGTGGTGTCCCAGTGCCCTCCCTTGTCGATGTGGATGGCGATGCGTGGCGGGGTGCGGCCTGCTCCCTGCTTGACGCCCTTGATTCCCGCCTTGAGCAGCGTGGTCAGGTTCTTCCATTGCCGTGCCTGGTCGTAGGGTTGCGGCGTGCTGCCGGGCGCAGCGGTCGCGGGACCGAGTTTGGCCAGCGGCCAGTCTGCGCCGACGGTAATCTCGTTGCCCACCTGGACGATGTCGGGCATGGCCCCGGCATCCTTGAGCGTTTTAATCGTCTCCTCGGAGTACTTCTGCCACTCCTTTGCCAGGGCCTTAATGTCCATACCACGCCACGCAACAGGAGTCTCCTGATGACCGGGGTCGGCCCATGTATCGGAGAAGTGAATATCGAGAATGAGAGTTGCGCCGGAGGCCTTGATTTGTTTGGCCAGAGGGATGGCGGCCTCCAGCGTGTTGTTGGGCGCGTTCCTGACTGGCGATACGAAGACGCGGACGCGGAAAGCGGTCCAGCCATGATGGCGCAGGATGGTGAGTTCGTCGCTTGGTTTGCCGTCTTCCTGATAGGCGGGCAGACGGCCTCGGCTTGGCGCATCGAGCGCGGAGATGTCTGCGCCGAGCATGAATTTGGAGGACTGAGATTTCGTCTGCGCAGACAGATAAGGTAATAGCAGAGTGCTGCAGAATGTGAACGCAATGAGTTGTGACAATGGCCTGAACACAGTGCCTCCATCAAGAGCACAATTCTAACGCTGGATCAGGGGTTGGGGAGGAAGCGGTAGCCGATGCCGCGGACGGTGGTGAGGTGCGCGGGGTTGGCGGGGTCGTCCTCGATGTAGCGGCGGAGGCGGACGATGAAGTTGTCGATGGCGCGGGTGTCGGTGTCCTCGTGGACGCGCCATACCTGTTCGAGGATCTGCTTGCGGGATACGATTTGGCCGGCGCGATCGGTGAGGTAGCGGAGGAGGTCGGCCTCCATGACGGTGAGGTGAGTGGTGCGGTGGGGAGCAATGAGCTCGAGCGCGTCGAAGCGGATGGTGCGGTGGTTAAAGGTGTAGATGTCGGCGGGGGATTCGGTGGGGGAGGCGGTCTGGACGCCGGATTGAGTGGACTGCCATGCGGTGCGGCGCAGCAGGGACTTGATCCGGACGAGGAGGATGTTGAGGTTGAAGGGTTTGGGGAGGTAGTCGTCTGCGCCGGCTTCGAGGCCATCGAGGATGTCCTGGGGGCGGGCGCGGGCGGTGAGCATGAGGATGGGGGTGAAGCACTGGGCGTCGCGCAGGGCACGGGCGATGGTGAAGCCGTCGGCACCAGGGAGCATGCAGTCCAGGACGATGGCGGCGATGGGTTCGGGCGGGGCGAGGAGATAGGCGAGCGCGGCGTCGCCGTCGGATTCGTGGTGGGTGCGGTAGCCCTCGGCGGCGAGGTTGAAGAGCAGACCCTGAGCGAGATGCTCTTCGTCTTCGATGAGGACGATGAGGGGAGATGGAGTTGGATCGGTCATGATTTCGTTTACGGGATCATCGTAGTTCAGGAGTATGACCCCACTATAATCGCGATGCCCCCCCAACGGACAAAGCCCCGTCGGGACTCAGGCGTACTTTCTCCAAGCGCCGGTTACGTCTATAGGAGAACAGTTCTAGTCCTGCTTCTGATTAGCCGACCCAGGCGACAGATTTACCTTGGCTGCGTAGCCGCTGTCGCGGAGGAAATTGTTGGCATTCTTGAAGTTCAATATCTCGTGGATCGCTCTCTTCTTGTCCGCGGCCCTTTCGTAGTACGCCTGGGTGATACGATAGCCCTCGAAGTAGGCCATGTCGGCTGGACGGCCCTCAACGATCTTACCCTCGAAAAGCCAGTGCGATGTGTCGGTGCCGTTCATTTCGGCGCTGAACTGCCGTTATAGCTCAGCCTCATGCGAGATGCCATACTTGTATTGCACCTGGTTCATGAAGCTGCCGGAGATGAGTTCGCCAATAAAATCCGCACTGCCTTCGTGGATAGCAGCCGCAAGCAGCGTGTCCGATGGAGTGGTCTGCTGATAGTGGACAAGTTCATGCGCAACCACATATGGGATCCCATCGACTGACTCAATCGACGCACGCTGCCATTCGTTGAGCTCGTCCGTCTGTACATGCGGCCCTTTGCCGAACATCTCCGCCCCGAGCAGCAGACCGCTTGAGCCCGTGGTTCCAGCAGTGTTCAAGCGGCCGATGACGAAGTAGACAACAGGAAAGGTCGCCTCGGGATACAGTTGCTGCATCTTTCGGAAGGACGCGTGAATCTGTGGACCGAAGTCCTTGATGTGGAGCGTCCCAGGCTGGATCGCTGCGTAGTACTTCGAGTCATGCTGCATTGTCGTTAGGAGAGCGCTTGCCGATTGGATACGACTGAAGACGAAGTCCTGTAGACCGGGACTACCGCGAAGCAGATAGTCGTCCTCAAGGACCTCTTCCGGGTACGGTGAGGCCTTCATCTTGCCATAGACGCTCCAAAAAAGGTCGATGTCGCTGGTGACTATCGTTGCGTGGTCGGGATCTTGGTGTACGGCATCGTAGGCGCGCTTGTTGGCTTCCGCAAGTTCGACGATCAGCGGGAATTGCTTGTCCGCATGAAGAGACGTGAGTTCGCTGTCGATCTGCAAGTTTTCAGACTGCCGAAACCCTAGCTGCATGGCGCGCTTAAGATAGGCAACCGACTTGGGCACATCACCGGCTAGTGCATAGGAGCGGGCTGCGATGTAGGCGTCGTCTGAGCGACTCAGACCGGAGGCAAATGCGTCGTCAAACAGATGCGCCGATTTGGCATAGTGCTGATCCTCGTACGTTTTCAACGCCCGTTGCTCCAGCGAGAGGGGCGTTGGCGGGGCTGCCGGGGTCTGTGCGGCGATAATCGACGGAAAGAAGGCCCAGAACACTATGAGGGCGCGAATCAACGCTCCCAGCACAGCTATTACGCTGTTAGATGCGGATTTCGTGATTACTCGACCTATGCGGATTAATCTTAAATGCACGTCATCGATCATTTGCGCCTCTAATTCCCAGCGAAGTTTCGCAACAACTCATGCTGGTGGCTCTTACGGCAAAGCTGACATCATGGGGCACCCGGGTCGGCGAGGGGGAGGGTGAGGGTGATGGTGGCGCCGAGGTTGGGGCCGGGGCTGGAGGCAGTGATGCTGCCGCCGTGCTGGCGGGCGATGGCGCGGACGAGGAAGAGCCCGAGGCCCGTGCCCTTGATGCGGACGGAGTTGCGACCGGGGACGCGATAGAAGCGCTTGAAGATGCGCTTGAACTGGTTGGGGGCAAGGCCGACACCGGTGTCGGTGATGGTGAGAGCGACGTTGGTGTAGCGGGAGATGGCGAGCGAGCAGCGGATGTGGACTCCGTTGGGGGAGTACTTAACGGCGTTGTCGAGGAGGTTGAGGACAGCGGTGCGGAGGTCTTCGGCGACGGCGCGGACGTGAAGGCGCACGTTGCCTGGGGTGGGAGCAAGCTGAATGGATTCAGGCGGGAGGTGGTGGCGCAGGAGTGTGATGACGATGCAGTCTGCGACCAGCGGAGCGAGTTCGAGGAGTGTGCGATCGCGGGGGCGGCGGGCACCGATTTCGCCGGCCTTGAGAACCTGCTCGACGGTGGCGAGCAGGCGGTCGGAGTCGGCCAGCATGATCTGGTAGAACTGCGCGCGCTGGACCTCGGGGATTTCGCGTTGCTGCAGGGTCTCGAGATAGAGGCGGATGGAGGCGATGGGGGTCTTGAGCTCATGGGTGACGGCGTTGAGGAAGGAGTCCTGACGCTCGTTGCGGCGGACCTCGCGGACCAGGAAGACGGTGTTGAGGACGACTCCGGCGACTAGCAGGGAGAAGACAATGAGGCCGAGAATGACCGCGGCGATTCGACCCCTGTAGAGAATGATCCACGCGATATTGTAGGCGATGAGACCGCCGACAATGAGCACCCCAAGGGTGATGGCAAGGGCGATGGCTCCACGGCGTCGGTTGATGTTCATGGCGTGATTCGGACTGAAGCGGCGGGGATCAACGGCGCCAGGTGTTGGGCGGGTAGTAGTAGTAGGCGCCGGGGACGTGGACGACGCTACAGTAGGGGGGACTTGAGACGAGCGCCCAGACGAGCATGATGAACCAGCCGATGACCGTCCATCCCAAGAAAAGATTGAGCAGGAATATGAGCGCGATGCCGTGGCCGCGATGCGCCGCAATGAGGGTAGGCAGGAAGTAGAGGACAGCGAGAAGGGTGAAGAAGATCATCGGCTACCTCGTCATGGTCGAGCTTGATGCACAGTGTACTACGCAGAGGGCGGGCGGAAAGTTCAGCGGAGGGGTGATAATCTCGGGCGATGAGAGACGAGCTGGATTCCCATGGGCAATGGCAACGGCTGGTGGAGCTGTACCGCGCGATGACGGACGAGGAATTGATGCAGCTGGCGGCGCGGCCCGACGATCTGACAGGCGAGGCGCAGGGTGTGCTGTGCAGCGAGATGGGGAGCAGAAGATTGCGGGCTGAGGCGGCGCCAGTAGCGGAGGCTGAACATATGGGCATGGCGGAACGATTTGCTGCGGGTGCGGACTACTATGCAGGGTTGCGGTTTCCTGCGGTTGCACAGCCCGAGCCGGAGATGCTGCCGGAGCCCGCGGCGAAGGGGCTAGCGAAGGGGATGGTGGTGCTGACGACGTTCCATGACGCGATTGCGGCGCGGGAGGCGTGCGATCTATTGGAGACGGAGGGGATGGAGATCGAGGTGCGCGATGCGGCGAGCGCGCATGGCGGGAGCGGATCGTTCTATGGTGGGCCACCAGTGGCTCTACAGGTGATTGTGCAGCAGCGCGAACTGGGACGCGCGATGGCGATCCTGCGGGAGAAGATGGGGATGTTTCCGCTGCAGGAGGTCGAGGTCGCGGATGAGGCGATCGACGATGGGACGACGGCTGTGCTGGGAGCGTTCGGGCATCGCAGCGACGCGGAGGATGTGGCGCGAGTGCTGGAAGAAGCAGGGGTGTGGCATCGCATTGCGGCCAACGAGGAGGGGAGCGTGGCGGATGAGGACGCTTACACGCTGGAGGTGAAAGAGGTGGACCTGGTGCGGGCGGGCGATGTGGTGGAGCGAGGCTTGGGGTTGCCGGAGGGGTGAGGGAAGGTTGTTAATTGTTGGTTGAAAGACGAGAACAGACAACCGCCGATCCTTCGACTTCGCTGCTCACAAACGTGGGTAGCTACGCTCAGGATGACAAGTAATACATTCCAGGTCTCAGATACGAGACCTGGGGCACCCAATGCGTGGATAGTCTAGAGAACGCCGGCGGGTTTGGGGTTGGACTTGTCGTACTTGGCAATGACGACTTTGTGGGCGAGGCCGAGTTGTTCCATGACCCAGATGCCGTAGTAGTTGATGTCGAACTCGTACCAGGTGAGCCCGTGGCGGGCGCTGACGGGGTGTGCGTGGTGGTTGTTATGCCAACCTTCGCCGCCGGTGAGCAGAGCGACCCACCAGGAGTTGCGCGAATCGTCCTTGGTGTCGAAGCGGCGGGAGCCGAAGAGGTGAGTGGCGGAGTTGACCAGCCATGTGGCGTGCAGACCGACGGTCACGCGTAGGAAGGTGCCCCAGAGGAGCATGGAGACGGCGCCGTAGACGATGTGGCCGACTGGAGCGAGGGCCGCGCCGAGAATGAGCTGCGCAAAGCCGGTGACGGCGAGCGGGAGCCAGTGGTATTTGGAGAGCCAGACGTGTCCCTTGTCGCGGGTGAGGTCGGGGGCGTAGCGGCCGAGGAGGGCCGTCTCGGAGTGGAGGGCACGTCCGGAGATGATCCAACCCGCGTGCGACCACCAGGTGCCATCGCGCGGAGTGTGCGGGTCGCCTTCGTGGTCGGAGTTCTGATGATGGACGCGGTGGGTGGCTACCCAGAAGATGGGGCCGCCCTCGAGGGCCATGGTGCCGCAGGCGGTGATGAAGTACTCCAGCCAGCGGGGAACGCGGTATCCGCGGTGGGTGAGCAGGCGGTGGTAGGCCATGCCGATGCCAACATTGATGGCGAAGAAGTAGGTGATAGCGAAGACAGCGAGGTTCTTCCAGGAGAAGCAGAAGAGAGCGGCAACGGCGCCGACGTGGAAGAGGGCCATGACGACGGTGGTGATCCAGTTGATGCGGCCCTGCTGGTGCTCGCGGCCCATGCGCAGGTCCTGCTTGATCTGGCGGGCGACTTCGGCGGCACGTCGAACTGCGGCGTGGCCCTCGGGGACGGCGTGCGCGGAGATGGAAACGACGCGGGCGGAGGTCTCCGTGGGTTGCTCGGCGGCGGGTGCATCGGGAGTGAGGAGCGTTGGTGACATTGTGTTGGATTGACCTCAAAAATACTGAACTTACTGTTAGATTCAACGCTAACACGGCCCGGTTCATGGGCTGTGTAAGAGTTTTGTAATGGGACCGGAAGAGTGATTTGCTAGGGTGAGTATGTGGGAGATTCGAGGGGCAGAATGATTTGCGGGCGGGCTTTACGAAGCAGAGTGCGGTTTGGGTTGGGTGGGATGGTGTTGGCGGGTGCGGTGGCGCATGGACAGGGGACGGCGGTGGACCTGCCGTCGAGCAAACAGATTGTGAGTGAAGTGCCGGGGAGTCCGCAGCGTGTGAATTCGGAGCCGATGTCGATGGTGGTGTCGCCGGATGGACGGTATGTGGTGTCGGTGAACGCGGGGTACGGAACGTTCGAGTCGAAGTATGAACAATCGCTGGCGGTGATGGATACGCAGACGGGTAAGATAGAGGACTTTCCCGATGCAAGAACGGCGACGACGGGCAAGCAGACGCTCTACTCGGGGCTGGCGTTCAGCGGGGATGGGAAACATTTGTATGCGAGCATGGCTTCGTTGACCGATCCGACGGGGAGTTCGGCGGGTGACGTGGGGAACGGAATTGCGGTGTATGGATTCGACGCGGGAAAGATTACGCCGGAGAGATTGATCCCGATTGGGTTACAAAAACTGGCAGGGACGCGGAGGACGGCGCTGGTGGGCAGCGGCGACCATTATGGTCCTGCAACGGCGGACGGGACGATGGCGGTACCGTTTCCGGCAGCGATTGCGGTAGTCGGGCCGGTGTCCCGTATCTTCGGGGGTGGTTACGCGACGAATCCCGCGCCAGGGTCGGGGACTGCCGAGTGGTTGCTTGTGGCGGACAACTTATCGGACGATGTGCTGATGTTGGATACGATGGACGGTCGGGTGCTGCACCGATTCGATCTGTCGGAGAGCGATGTGGTGCCGAGCACTTATCCGGTGGCGGTGGCGGTGACGAAGGATGGGGCGCGCGGGTTCGTCGCGCTGTGGAACGCGAGCGAGGTAGTGGAGCTGGATCTACTGAATGGGATGGTGGGTCGGAGGCTGTCGCTGCTAAAGCCGCGCGATCCGGTGAAGCCGGGGACGCATCCGTGCGCGCTGGAGATGAGCCCGGATGGGAAGACGCTGTATGTGGCGCTGGCGAACCGGGACGCGGTGGCTGCGATCGATATCAGTGGCGGCACTCCCACCCATCGCGATAAAGCCGCGATGAATGGGGCACCCAGCTTTGGGGCGCGCTTTGCGGTGAAGGGATACTTCGATACGCGGCTGCCGGGGCAGAGCTACTTTGGCGCGGAACCGGTGGCACTGGCGGTGAGCGGGGATGGGAGCCGGTTGTATGCGGCGAATATGGGATCGGATGCGGCAGCGGTGATCGACACGAAGAAGCTGACGGCCGCGGCGGCGAAGGAGGGGATGGTGGAGCCGGTGGGATTTATCCCGACGGAGTGGATGCCGATGTCGATGGCGCTGACGGGTGGGAAGCTGTACGTTGCCACGGACATGGGGCGGGGGACGGGGCCGAACGACTTTGCGCAGAAGCAGGTGCCCGGGGGTGCGTCGAGGCATGGCGAGTTCAGCTATATTGCGACGCTGCTGTATGGATCGCTGGCGGCGGTGGATGCGAATGCGGTGGACCTAAAGGCGTCGACGGAGGAGGTGATGGCGTCGAACCGGATGAAGGCGGCGGGGGAGCGGATTGCGTTTGCGGGCGGCACAGACCGGATCAAGCATGTGATCTACATCATTAAGGAGAACCGGACGTACGACCAGGTGTTCGGCGACCTGAAGGCGAATGGGAGGCCGGTGGGGAATGGGGATGCGGGACTGGCGATGTATGGCGAGAGTGTGACGCCGAACCAGCACAAGCTGGCGCTGCAGTTCGGCGTACTGGACAATTTTTTCGATTCGGGCGAGGTGTCGGGTGACGGTCATGTGTGGTCGAACGCCGCGATTGGGACAGACTACCTGGAGAAGACGTGGCAGCAGGAGTATCGCAACGCTCAGCGGACGTACGACTACGAGGGAGTGGTGGCTCAGGGGTACCCGCTGCTACAGAGGATTGCGGATGTGAATGAGCCGGCCAGCGGATATATGTGGGGTAACGCGGAGGCGCACGGCAGGACGCATTACAACTTTGGCGAGTACATAGCTTCGACCTTCTGTGCTGCGACGAAGACTGCCAATCCGCAGCAGGGGCCGGTGCTGGAGGGGCCGAAGTGCGCGCGGGAGACGATCCAGATGGGCGATGCGATTCCGGCGGAGTGGGGCGGCGGCGTGAGCAAGTGGCCGTGGGGGATTCCGCAGCTGGCGGGCAATGTGGCGACCAAGCCGGAGCTGGTGGGACACTTTGCGGCGGAGGCCCCGGACTTCAATCTGAGGGTGCCGGACCAGATACGGACGGAGGTGTTTCTGCGGCACTTTGCGGGATGGGTGGCTGACCGCGCGGCGGGGAAGGACACCATGCCGAACTACATCACCATGCGAATGGGCAACGACCATACGGCAGGGACGGTGGCGGGCGGGCCGACCCCGAAGGCATCAGTGGCGGACAACGACCTGGCGGTGGGACGGGTGGTGGATGCGGTGTCACACTCTGCGTACTGGGAGGATACGGCGATCTTTATCCTGGAGGACGACGCGCAGAATGGCGCGGACCATGTGGATGCGCACAGGAGCCTGGCCTTGGTAGTGAGCAAGTATGCGCCGCGGGCGGCGGACGGCGGGACGTTTGTGGACAGCCGGTTCTATACGACGGTGAGCGTGGTGCGGACGATGGAGTCGCTGCTGGGGCTGCCCCCGATGAACAACAACGATGCGCTGGCTCCGATGCTGGGGTCCATGTTTACAGGGCCGGGCGATCAGGGGCCGTTTGCGGCGGATACTGCGAACCGGGAGAACGGGTTGATCTATAGCGCAAACGCAAAAACGGCTGTAGGTGCCGCTGCGTCTGCGAAGATGGACTTTACCCATGCGGACCGGGCAGACCCGGGCAAGCTGAATGTGATTCTGTGGCGGGATGCGATGGGTGATCGGGCGGTGCCGGCACAGTTGACTCAGAAGCAGAAGAAGGCGAAGAAGGATGAGGACGACGACTGAGGCAAAGCTCGTTGGGTGTAAGCTAACCCGAGAGATATGACTCATCCAAGTGCGCCATACGAAGTGGAGTTTCCTGTCAGGTTATCGCGAGTTTTATTGGTGATTGCGGGACTGCTGATGCTGCTTGAAAGCCTGCTTGGCGTGGATTATGCATTTGATGTTGGGTCTAGTTCCCTGCGGGATCTTGTGAGCTTATTTTGTTTAACCGTGGCGTTTCCGGTGTACCTGATCGGATTATTTTCCTTGCGTGGAGCCACCGCGAGTTTATGGGTATTCTTCATCATTCAGTGGCTCAATCATGGCCGTTCCGGCATTCATGTTGGGATTAATCTGGTCAATCCGTTTGACTGGCTGCATGGTGATTTCACATTTCTTTCCGCTATTCTGGTGAGCATCGCGACCTGGATATTCTGTCGGCCAAAAGAGGGTCATACCCCGGACAGCTTGGGCAGGGTCTTCGACTGACCGGTGGCGAAGCTAAGGAGATCCATGGAGAGTAAGGGATTAGGGCCGTTCCGGCTGGCTCCTTGGTTCAGCGAGCGGCCGTGGGGAAGGCCCGATCTGAGGCCGTGGTATATGTCTACCGGGACGTCAGAGCCGGTGGGCGAGGCATGGCTGACCGGGCCGCAGTGCGTGGTGGAGACAGGCGCGCTGAAGGGGTGGACGCTGGCGCAGGCGGCGGCGGAAGAGAGCGAACGACTGCTGGGCGCTGGCGGACGAGAGTTGTTGGGAAAAGACGGGAATGCGGAGTTTCCGCTGCTGGTGAAGCTGCTGTTTCCCAACCAGAAGTTGTCGGTGCAGGTGCATCCGGACGATGCAATGGCGCGGGAGCTGGGAGAGCCGCGTGGCAAGACGGAGTGCTGGTACTTGGTGGAGGCGGAGCCGGAGGCGGCGATTGCCCTGGGGCTGTGCGATGGCGTGACGGTGGAGGCGGTGCAGGCTGCGGTGGACGGGGTGCACCGGGCGGGGCAGACGATGGAGGACTTGCTGGAGTGGGTGCCGGTGACAGCGGGGGAGATGGTGTTTGTGGACGCTGGAACGGTGCATGCGATTGGGCCGGGAGTGGTGTTGCTGGAGACGCAGCAGACCAGCGATACGACCTTCCGGCTGTACGACTATGGGCGGGGGCGGGAGCTGCATCTGGAGCAGGGACTGCGGGCGATGAAGGCGCGGACGGCGGCGGGCAAAGTGCAGCCACGGGCGATGGATGGATTTATTCGGCTGATCGAGCAGAAGTACTTTGTAGTGGACCGGTACGACGTGGCGGCGGGAGGCGAGGCGATGGTGCGGGTGGAAGGCGCGGGCTGCGTGGTGGGGCTGAGCGGTGAGGCTGTGGTGAAGAGCGAGGGGTTCGAGGCGGTAGAGTTGCCGGTTGGGCGGGCGGTGGTGGTTCCGGTGGAGTGCGGGGAGGTGCGAGTGAAGAGCAGCACTGGGGCGAGCTTTGTAAGGTGCTTTGCGCCTTAGAAGAAAATAGGCAAGGGCAAAAGATCCCAGGTCTCAGAAACAAGACGTGCGACCCCAGCGAGCAAAGACCGCACGTTGGGGGCCCAGTCTGGGGCACCCGGCGTGACTGGATGAAGCAGATGCAGGTAGGATAAAGCGCGGAGTTTGAAGCGGGAGGGAAGATGCGGCGGAGTGGATTGTTGTTGGCGGGTACGATTGGGGTAGTGATGAGCGTGCTGGTGGGGATGGGGCAGGCTACAACACAGCCGAGGCAGAATACGGCAGGGCCAGGGGCGCCGGCGCAGCGGGTGCCGGCACCGGCGGCGGTGATGCCGGCGAATGCTCCTGCGCCGACTCTGCTGTGGCCGGATGGAGCTCCGGGGGCCCTGGGTACAGCGGATGAGGACAAGCCGGCGATCTATGCATGGCTACCTGCGTCGAACCCAACCAAGACGGCGGTGATTGTGGCGCCAGGCGGGAGCTATGAGCACCTGTCGGTGGT
>DATKGA010000136.1:0-40316 GCA_035510935.1 Acidobacteriaceae bacterium | reverse complement strand
GGGGGGGGTCAATCATCCCGATGAGGCGTTCCATGCGGTCTTCCGCTACAGCCGTTGATCCAGCACTCAACCCGCAGCACGAAGACCACGAGACTGCGCTCGAGTCGCTCTCCTCCATCTGCACCGTGCTCGCGGTCGGCCTCTTCGTCATGACCTTCGTCTTCCAGAACTACGAGATCCCTTCCGCCTCGATGGAGAAGACCCTGCTGATCGGCGACCACGTCCTGGTCGACTACGTCACGCTCGCCCCGCCCACCCGCTGGGCTCCCTTCGTCCGCTACCGCGACGTCCAGCGCGGCGATATCATCGTCTTCTTCAAGCCCCATCCCGAGTCGCCCGACCTCCACCTCGTGAAACGCTGCATCGGCGTCCCCGGCGACCGCATCCACCTGGAGCACGGCATCGTCTACCTCAACGGCGTCGCCCAGAACGAGCCCTACGCCGGCATGCCCAGGGACGACGGCGATCCCAACGACGCCTACAATCCCTATCGCGACGACTTCCCCAGCATCCCGGTCGACCCCAACGACTCGCACGTCACCCCCGAATGGGCGCTCGAACTCCCCAGCCACATCGTCAACGGCGACCTCGTCGTCCCCCCCGGCTTCGTCTTCGCCATGGGCGACAACCGCACCAAGTCGCTCGATGGCCGCTTCTGGGGATTCGTCCCGCGCGAGAACATCGTCGGACGTCCTCTTTTCGTCTACTGGTCGTTCCTCACCCCCGCCGACCAGGGCGACAAAACCTCCCTCGGCGACCGCATGGCCTTCATGGGCCACATCCTGGTCCACTTCGTCTCCGAAACCCGCTGGGGACGCACCTTCCACATCATTCGCTAGCGGGCATTCTGCCCAGGGTGCAGTTATAGGGACAGCTTTTGCAACTGCTATAAAATGATCGTAATTAGCGAAACTCCGGCCCATACCATCCGGGAGGCCCATCGATGCGAAGGTTGAACCTCATCGTGTTTTGTCTAATCGCAATCAGCCTCCCCGCACCCTGTGTGCGCGCCCAGTTCATTGGCCCTGCCACGCACGACGACTTCCGCGACACCACCATCCTGCGCCCACCCACCGGCAGCAAGGTCGCCATCCTCGTCTTCGAGGACCTGGGATGTCCCGGCTGCGCACGCGCCCACCCCATCGAGTTGCAAGCAGCCGAGCAGTTCCATGTCCCGCTCATGCGCCATGACTTCCCCCTCCCAATTCACGTCTGGACCTTCGAGGGCGCTGTCTACGCGCGCTATCTGCAGGACAAGGTGAGCCCGAAGCTGGCCGATGCATTTCGCACCGATGTATTCCACGATCAGGCGGCGATTGACAGCAAGGACGCTCTGCACCAGTACGTCCAGAGCTGGTTCCAGAAGCATGGACAGAAGGTGCCCTTCGTCCTCGATCCTGACGGCGCGCTCGCCGCCAAGGTGCAGGCCGATGTGGATCTGGGCAAGCGCCTGAACGTCTTATGGACGCCAACCTTGGTCGTTGTCACCAGGAATAACTATCAGGTCGTCTGCGGCACGAAAGAACTATTAGACCCCACGAAACTCGTCCCCATTCTTCGAGCAGCAATTCAGCAAACGATGACAGCTCCTGGTGCGAAGCACAAGTAAGCCCGCAACCTGCAATCAGCACACCCCACCCGAGAGCCAGGCACAAATAATAGCCGCTCTGCGCAAGATTTGGTGTCCATCCGCTCTCCGTGGCCTATCATGCAATAGTCCATGCAAGAGTCGAATCCATACCACGATCTCCCCGCTGCCGAGTCCGTCTCCGCTGCTACCCGCCGCCTCATCGCTGTCCTCATCGCAGTCCTTGTACTCCTGCTGCTCGTCCTTCTGCCTCCCTTTTTCAACGTCAGCCGCCTGCAGCGCCGCGTCGCCAGCAACATCAGTGCTGCGCTTGGGCGCCCCGTTCACTTCGACCAGATCACTCTGAACCTGCTACCCATACCCGGCTTTACCCTGCAAAATTTTGTCGTCGATGAGAATCCTGCCTTCGGCTCTGATCCCATCCTTCGCGCCAGCCAGGTTCGCGCCAACCTACGCCTCCGATCGCTTTGGAGCCGCCACGTCGAGTTCTCGCGCATCTCGCTCACCGAGGCCAGCGTCAACCTGGTCCACACCCCTGACGGCAAATGGAACGTTGAGGCACTTCTGCTGAAGGCAGCCCACACCCAGACATTTGTCGCGCCGGCCTTACCCGCCACGCAGGCCAGCGCTGGCCCCGCGCCCTACCTTCCATACATCGAGGCCAGCGGAGCGCGCCTCAATCTCAAGCTCGACCAGGAGAAGACCCCGTTTTCGCTCACCGACGCTGACTTCGCCCTGTGGCTGCCCCAGCCCCACCAGTGGCGACTCCGTTTGGAGGCTCACCCTGTACGCACAGACACCAGCCCAGCCGACACAGGAACCGTGCGCGTCGAAGCCACACTTGGCTCGCCGGATGCAGGCCCAACCAGCGCGGCCGCAGACTCGATGGAAAATCTCCCCATCGATCTGCAAGGTTCCTGGCAGGACGTCCAGCTTGGGGGGCTCAGCCGCCTGTTCGCCGCACGCGACGCTGGTATGCGCGGAGAACTCGCCCTCAGCGTCAACCTGCTTGGCACCCTCGGCCAAAACAACATCGCAGCCGATATCCAGGTCAGCAACGCCCGCCGCGCCGACTTCGTCCCGCCCCACCTGCTCTCCCTCGAGGTAGGCTGTCACGCCATCGCCCACAATACCTTTCTCGCCTTCACCAATATCGAGTGCCAATCTCCCCCTTCCGGCTCTTCCGATGCCAAACTCCTCCTCCTCACGGCGAACCTCCCTGACGTTCTCCAACTCAACTCTGCCTCCGCCGCGCTGACCCTCCCGGCCCTCTCCGCCGAAACGTTTTTCGACTGGCTCGGCGTCGCCACCCCCCACCCCCCCACTGGCCTCACCGGCCCTGGAACCCTCGCAGGAAATCTCGCCTGGGGAACGGACATCCAGCCTGGTGCCCTATCCGCTCCGCGTTCTTTGCGGAAGGAGGGGGAGTCAAAATCGCAACAGCCAGGCCTCAGCGGGGAGCTTGAGTTCTCCCATGAATTGCTGCAGCTCCCTGCGCTTGGTTCCAAAGCCATTCCGCTGGGCGCTCTCCTGCTCCGCTCGACGCCGCCTGCCGCCCGCTCGTCCCATCAACGCGGCCCAAGTCCGCCCACACAGGCCAACAACTTCGACCTCGCACCCATTTCGCTACCGCTCGGAGGCAAGCAGCCCGCGACCCTGGAGGGGCACCTTGACGCCTCCGGATACACCCTCCACCTCACTGGGACCGTCCTGCTGGATCGCCTCCTTGCCTTGGGCGACGCTATCCCCCAGCTCGGCGATGGCCTTCGACAGCTTCTGCAACCCACGCCGCCCATCGCGCGATCCGCCCAATCCCAGAAGAGTGCCTCTGTGTCCCTCGCTGTTCCTATCCACATCGACCTCACCGCAACCCGCATCTGGGGAGGCCCCCAAACCTGGAGCCAGACCGCACCATCCCCGTCCCGCCCAGCCGGCAACTGATGGCTCGCCAACGGACAACCTGCGGCAATCCTGTCAAGCCCCTCGCTACGCCAATAAATCTTCAACCAACACAAAATAAATGTCTTATACACCAATAATACTCAAAAATAGTTGGCATAGTAGTTTTCCTTCAAACTGTATAATTAATATAGTAGAGATCAAGAAGGCCGCATCGCCGCCAGCTAACCCTGACGAGCCTGCGGCCTTTCGCTTTTAACGCATCATGCACCAGCAAAAGGAGAAACCATGCAGATTTACGCCGTCGCCGACACCCAATTGCTCAAGCCCATCCCCAACCCGCGCGGTACCCAGACCGTTCCCCAGCCGCAGCCCAGTGTCCCACGCACGCCCGATGGCCGCTTCACCCCCGAGTTCCGCCCACATCCCCCGCAGACCAAGCCGGCGAAATAGCGTGCCAGCACGAACCAGTCCAGTGGGGGAACGCCCCCCCACAGGAACTGCCACCCCAGATCGGGTTGCTTGTTCCTCTTCATCCGTGCGCTCCGCTTCCCGCAATTCTCGCCACGGTTACCGCATTTATCGCCGCGAAAACCAGTAGCGCCAGCACGACGAGCTTCCAGGCAGCGATCAGCCACAATCGCCTTGCGCCGGGCCTCCTCGCCCGGTAGCCTTGGTACATGCGCCACTTGTTTGTTTTCCTGCTACTTGTCTGCACCTGTAGCGTTGCCCAGTCGAACCAGCGGCCCATCCCAGCCAATTTTCTTATTCCCAGGCCGCCGCCCTCTGCACCTTTGGCTGACTGGACGGGAAGCGCGACACGCATCATCCAAAGCGTCCCTCTGCCGGATGCGACTCTGCGTGGTTGGGAGTATCCATCACCCAACCCAAACGCTCCCATCATTCTCTTCTTCAACGGTAACGGCATGACCATCGACCGTTCCGACACGTTCTATCGTCAGTTGGTGCAGGCCGGCGCCGAACTCTGCGTGTACGACTACCGCGGCATCGGCTTCTCCGCCGGCACACCCGACGTGATGGCCTTCCGTCAGGACGCGCTTCGCCTCTACGACACGCTTGCCGCCTCCAGGCCACGCCGCCCGGTCATTGTCTATGGATTCTCATTGGGCACCGCCATGGCCACCTATGTCGCCTCCCAGCGCAAGATCGCCGGCCTCATCCTGGCGGGCACCATCGCCAGTGCCGCCGAGGAGCTTCCCGTCTACACGCACGCCCAGGGTCTGCCGACAGAGACTACAGCCACGCTCGTCCCAGCGCCCGACTCCATCGAAGCCTTCAACGAGGTCGCCAACATCGCCCGCTCCACCGCGCCTCTGCTGATGCTGCATGGCGAGGCCGACACCCTGGTCCCCATCACTCAGGGTCGCGAGGTCTTCGCCGCCAGCTCCTCCAAGCAGAAGAAATTCGTCAGCCTTCCCGGGGTCGCCCACAACCAGACCCCCGCCACCCCGCAGTCCATCGGAGCTGTGGCTGAGTTCCTCGCCGGGTTCCACGCAACTCAATAGCTTCGTCTACTGTGCGCCAGCAGTTTTCGGTGTGCGCGGCGCATGAGGCGGCGCGGCTGGAGCGAGAGTAATTTTGGGCAGAGTGGGTAGCGGCGGAAGCAGTGGAAGTACCGTGCCCTTGTCGAGGGAGATGTCACCGTTGGTGGTCGTAATGTGGACCTCTGGACCGCCTCCGCCGGAAGAGCCGGTGAGAGTGGTGCGGTGCCCGTCGTTCTGGGGTCCAGCCAGCGTCGGGAGATTTAGGCTACTGTCGATGTTGCCGTTCGTGGCTTCGGCTTGAATCGTAAAATTGGCTTTTTCAGGCAGGGTAACGCGGACCGAACCGTTGCGATCTTCGAGTGTAATGGTCCCGATGGGCGGCGCCGCAGTGAGTTCAATGGTGCCGTTGCGGTCGGTGACGGCAATGTCGCCGGCGATGCGGTCCAGACTGACGTTGTGGTTGCTTGTGTTGAGGACTATTGGACCGGCAGCCTGCTCGATGGACAGATCGGAGTGGGGGCTGATATCGGCCTCTCCGTCCAGCCGCGAAACCTGTAGTTCGGTGCGGCTGGTGTGGTAGTGGATGGTGCCGTTGATGTGTTCCAGGTGAGTGCCGAAGAACTCGCCGGAGAGTGTAACCGGTCCGGCGATATCGGTCAGAGTGACATCCTGCGCGTGCCCCTCGATGGCAATGCCTCCGCCCATGCTGCGCGCCGAAAGCGACGAACCTGAGTTGTTGATGTGAGCGGTGGCCGCGCCGGTGATTGCGGAGAGGTCAATATCGCCGTGGTTCGCGATCACCGTCACAGCCGCTTTGATGGAGGCCACGTGGATGTCGCCATGGCCGGCGTTGACGCTGATCGATGCGGCGGCGGGCAGCGTGATGACCATATCGGTCCGAGCGCCCCCGATTGCGGCCATATTGAGGTAGATCGCCGGGCCATTGCTGGTAACGGCAGGACTAAGCTGCTGAGCCTTGATGTCAGCGTCCGTGTCGGAGTGGGCGTACACCTGCTTATGGACAGCAATATGCACGCGGCCGTCGTCGCTGGTGCCATCGATGGTTACGTCGCCGCGTGGATCGACGACGGCCATTGTGCCGCCCGGCAGATAGGCGAGATCGAGTGTCTGGTCGCTCTCATGTTTGTCGCCGAAGAGCTCGTCGAAGGAGTCGGGGTCAACGTGCCATCCGGGGAACAACCGGCTGTGGCCGGTGGGCAGGCCGTGGCCGGCGCTGTCGATAAGGCCTGCGGTCCCGAGGATCAGCAGTAAAAGAAAGATCCCCCCGCCAAAAGACCGCCGGTAGGGTGGCCGGTGAGGATCTCGCATATGGTACTGGTCGAACGTCCACTCGGCCAGCAGCACCACGCCGCCCGCCACCAGCATCAGCGGCCACCAATGTCCGTACCACTCCCAGAACATCTGGTGGTCAAGCCGTCCTGTCTCCATCAGCAGGAAGAGGACGCCGATGGCGATCAGAAGAATGGGCCCAAGTACCGAGCCGCGACGCAGGCCGCGCATCTGGAAACGTACCTGGTCGCGTTGCGCACGGATCGCATCACGCTGCGCTCTCATCTGAGTGCGAAATTGGTCGCGCTGGAACCGCCGCTGTCCACGCGGGTCGTAGCCCGGAGGAGGAGGCGGTGGTGGAGGATAGCTCGCCATGGTTTACCTTCCTTCCGGATCGTCATGCAAGCCGTTGCTGGAATCGCCGCGGGAGGGACCCTGCGAAGTTTCTCCAGCTACAGCTTCGTTGCCGGGAACCGTCGCCTCAGGCTTCGCGCTGCCCGATGGGCCGGGGCTGGCTCCGTTGCCGACCGAGCCATATCCGCCGTGCATCGTGCGCTTGAACAACAGCATCACGCCTGCGGCGATCAGGAAGAGCGGCCAACTGCGGCTCCAGGAGAGGATGTCCAGCACATCGAGCAGCCACATCACCCCGACCAGGACAACCCAGAAGGAGCAGTGGAGCGCGCGCGCAAAGCGCCACCGATAGTACTCCGTGCCGTCGTTCTCCAGTCCATGGCCCGTCACGATCATCTTGTGGACGAAGACCCATACACCCAGACCGATCATCAGAATCGGCCAGAAGATGCGATGGTGAACGAAGCCGAAGTAGCCATTGTCGCCGACCATAAAAAGTATGCCGAGAACAATCAGCCAGATCGCCCCGGACGGGAAGCGACGATAGTAGGGCACAGGAACATCGGCGGTTGCAGCTATGGGAGAAACCGGCGGAATGCCCGGCGCGGAGTACGCATAGCTTCCGTCAACAGTTGGATGAAAGGTTGGGTCGACCAAGCCAACCAACGGCCTTACATCCGGGGCCGGACCGGCGGGTGGAGAATACTGCGCGGCGTCCGTGGGCGTTGCGTTGGGAGCTCCCCCGGGCCAGGCCTTGCCGAAGCCCATCCGCTCCGAGAGGTCGTTCAGTCCGAACGGATTGGGCAGCGGAGTTCCATCGCGCCGCGCGCAGGCCGTGTGGTGCGCCTCGATCACCATATAGCAGATCCAGCCGGCAACAAAGAGTCCAAAGATACCATTGACGTCGCTGGCCAGAGAAACCAGTACCGCAAACACCATCAGGTGAACAATCCCCTTGGCATACTGCCCGTTGTACATTGCGCCCACGCCGGGAATAAAGCCAAGCAGTGCGGCCAGCCCGGGGCTCGGTTCGCCCACGCTGACCGGCGGAGCAGCCGGCGGATAGCCGGGTGCAACGGGGTAGCTGTAGACAGGCGGCGGAGCAGTCGCCCCCACACGTGCTGTCAGGCAGGGTTCGCAGAAGGTGGAACTTCCAACATTGCGGACGCATTCGCTGCAGACCGGCTTGCCGCAGTTCTGGCAAAAGGCGGAGCGTTCTCGATCGGGATGGTTTGCGCAATTCATGCCATCACCCTTTCTCCAGGTTTCTGAATTAGGTTGCCGAAGCCCCTGCCGGATCGACTGGCGGCAATGAGGCGAAGGCTTGGGTAGATATCTTCGCGACGGCTGGTTCCGGGGTTGGTGGAAGGCCGCTTGTGCTCAGGCTGGTTGCGATCCTCCGGAGCAGCGTCCTTGCGGCCTCCCGAACCGGGCTGCGCAGAGGGCGATTGTACCGCGGGCTGGCCGGGATTGGTTGGCGCACTCTGACTTCCGGCGGGCAGGTCGCTGTCGGAGGCGCCTTCAAACTCATGCACCCGAGATTCCAGCTCGTAGACCACCCGCAGCCCTTCGTAATACCGCACCACCCGCGCGTCCGCATCCGTGATGTTGCGCTTCAGGGTGCTCGGTCGCAGGTCGCTCGCGCGCAGCGACAGGGGATGCACCCCGGTCAGATTCATGGTCAGCGCGATGGAGAAGAAAGCCATCGCGGCGGTCATGGCAAAGCGTGGCTGCAATGCAATCTGCACCACCGAACTGGAGCGCAACGCAGAGGTCGCGCGCGTGCGAAACGGAACCACGTTGCTGTAACCCGCAGCCGCTCCGGACGCCGCGAAGCCCAGTGCCACGGAAGCCACGCCCCCCATTCTCGGTGACCGGCCAGGCAGTACGCCCGCAAATCCCGCGTGCTCCATCCCACCCGAAACCGCCGGGCCTGCGTTTAGCGTTCCCTGTGCCCCGCTGGTTGCTGCCAGAATCTGTTCCAGTAGCGTTACTGACGGCTCTGGCCGAGGTGTGCGCAGCATCTCCAGCCAGGCTGCCCCGCGTCGTGCGTCGGCCAGCATCTGACTGCACATCGCGCACTCGGCCACATGCGTATCGAAGCGCTCCTGTTGGTCAGCAGGCAGCGCTCCATCCAGCGCGTCGGTCAGCATCGCCTCGCACTGCGCGCACTGCACCGCGTCGCCCGCCTGGTTGCCGGAAGCCTTGTCCCCGAACTGCAAAATCTTCGGGCTGCCGAACTGTCTCTCGTCTGCCACTTAAACCACCTGCCCTTCTATACGATGCAACAGCCTTGCAAGTTCCCCACGCCCCCGGCTGATTCGGCTCTTTACCGTTCCTTCAGGGATGTGCAACACCTGTGCTATCTCTTTGTAGTCCATATCTTCCAGGTCACGCAGGATCACCGCTTCGCGCAGTTCCGGCGACAGTTGCGCCAGGGCCTGCTGGATGCGCACCTTCAACTCCATGCCTGACGCATGGGCTTCCGGCGTGGCATGTGGATCGGCCAATCGGTCGGCCAGCGTCGTGCCATCTTCCTCGCCGGGGTATCCCGCGTTCAACGAGTCCGTGGCCCGCTCCAGCCGCGTCCGCCGGAAGTGGTCCACCAGCAGATTGCGCGTCAGCGTCGTGATCCACGTCTGAAAGCTGCCCCGCTCTACGTCAAAGCTCGCCAGGTTGCGATACAGCTTCAGGAAGACATCCTGGGTCAGGTCCTCCGCATCGGTCGCCGACCCGGTAAACCTGTAGCAGATCGCATAGATCCGCCTGTGCTGCGAGACGACGAGCTGCTGCCACGCCTGCGGATCGCCCGTCCTGCACTGGCGAACCAGCCTGCTGAGGGCCTCCTGCGCGGCTTCCTGTTCCGGCGTGCGCTGCAAACTTGCCTCGTACTTTGGCCGGGTTGAGTCCCGGTTCATGCTCCGCCCGGTTCGCTGCGGAGTTGCTTCGGCCAATGCCAGAAGTGTACCGCCTGCAAGGCCCGCACGCCGGTCAGCCCGCATGAGTCGGGGGAAGATGCCCGCGCTCGGGTTGGCCATCCGCAGAACGCCCATGCACAGCTATACGCACAGGCGCGCGCGTTGGTTCCAGGAGTGGATGCGGTTGTTACTTTCACTCCAGCGCACAGCCAGCAACCGCAACTACCTTCTAGTTCGTCGCCGGAATCACTCCGCAGGCGATTCGGGTGCCCGCGTTGCCAGTAGGGTCGGTCACCATATCGTCGGCCTTCTCATGCACCATGATCGAGTGTCCCAGCACCGAATTCACAGCGCCCGGCTCCAGGGTCAAGTAGTCCACCTTGAAGGTCATCTCGCCGGTCTGGTATGTGCCGACAGTGAGGTTATGCGGCATGTCGCCGGCGTGGTGCCCCATCGGGTTGTCCATGCCATGCTGCTTGCCTTCTGGATTGAAGTGACCGCCCGCCGTGGTGAA
This sequence comes from Acidobacteriaceae bacterium, assembly GCA_035510935.1. Lineage (GTDB taxonomy): Bacteria > Acidobacteriota > Terriglobia > Terriglobales > Acidobacteriaceae > Edaphobacter. The sequence continues at coordinate 30,248 of DATKGA010000136.1, read as the reverse complement.
GGCGGGAGCATCGCACACCGGGTTCTGGTGGATGTGGACGGCGTGATTGCCGGAAGGCACGTTCTTCAGCGTCACCGTGATGGAGAGCTGCTTGCCGTCCTTGCTCTCGTCGAACGTAGCCTTGCCGACGTCCTGCCCGGTCGAGTCCTTGATGGGAACAACCAAGCTTCGCTTGTACGCCGCATGGGCCGCAGTCTGGGCATGGACGGAGACGGAGTAGTGTGTGAATGCAATAAGGCAGAAAGCGGAGACGGAGACTGCAAGGGCCCAGCGCATCATTCGCATGGTGATTCCTCCTGGATGCAGCCTGCAACGGCTGTAATGCATTCAAGCATAGCGCAGCTACTTCAAAATAGTCAGTGTCTCGGCGCGAATATTCGCAACCGCTCCTGTTCGCGCTTGGCCAGCTTGCGGCGGCCGAGCAGCAGGTCCAGCAACGTGACTCTGCCGCATACTGCATTGCTGGAACGATCCACCACCAGCAGGGTGCCGATGCCCGCAATCGCCATCTTCTCCGCGGCGGCGCGGGAAGTCTCGTCGCTATAGGCATAGACCTCAGGGAGAGGCCCTCCCGGTCGTGTCTCACCACAGTTTTGCCAGCCAATTTCCGTCATCACTTCAACCAGGCTCACCGTCTCCAGCGGATCGATCCCATACTCCCGTGTAAGGTGGGTTCCACGGCGGCTCAGCTTCTCAGTCAGAATCGAGCGCGGCATCAGCAGCGAAGTCACCATATAGGCGGACACGCAGCCAAGCATCAGAGGAAGCAGCGCGGGTATGCAATGCGTAATCTCCAGGCAGAACAGAATCGCCGTAAGCGGTACGCCCAGCGAACCCGAGAGCATCGCTCCCATGCCCACCGCGGCCCACAGAGCCTGTTGAGTCGCGTTTGCGTGACCAACATGCGCGGCCAGTTCTCCCATCGCTCCGCCGATCATCAACAACGGTGCCAGCACGCCGCCCGACGTTCCCGATCCCAGCGAGAACGCCCACATCAGCGACTTCGCTATCACCAGTCCAAGCAGTAGACCGAGCGGGGCATTCCCGCGCAACAACTCGGCGATGTTGTTATATCCCACGCCCAGGCCACGTGGAAAAAACAACCCTCCCATGGCGATACCGATGCCGCCGAGAGCCGGCCACCACATCCAGTGAACAGGTAGCCGCTCGAAGAGGTCTTCAAATCCGTACATCATCTTGCTGAGCCCAGCCGCTGCAAGGCCCACAAATAGTCCAAGTAGAAGCGCCCCACATGCCACCAGGAGGGTCTGTTGGTAGGGCATGTTGGGCATCGCAAACAGAGGCCCAGGCCCCAACAAGGGAATACGAACAACCTCTGCTGTGATGCTGGCAAAGGCTACCGGAATAAGACTGCGTGGCCGCCACTCGAACAGCAGCAACTCCACTGCCAACAGAATGGCGGCAAGAGGAGCGGCAAAGGTGGCCGACATGCCAGCGGCTGCGCCTGCCACCAGCAGTGTTGTGCGCTCGGCGTCCGTCAGATGCATCCATTGCGCAACCAGCGAACCAAAGGCGCCGCCGGTCATAATAATCGGTCCTTCGGCACCGAACGGACCGCCCGAGCCGATCGCAATTGCCGCCGAGATCGGCTTCAACAGTGCAAGGCTCGGCTGCACCTTCGCGCCATTCAACAGGATCGCCTCGATCGCCTCAGGAATCCCGTGGCCGCGGATCTTATCGGAGCCGAAGCGCGCCATCAGGCCCACAATCAGGCCGCCAATCACCGGTACAAAAAGCATTCCGTACCCAAGCGGGCTGCCTGCCGGAGAGACGGACGCGAGACTCAGACGGTGGTAGTAAAAGAGGTTAGTGGCGAGTGCGATGCCTTTCAACAAAACCACCGCGAGCAGAGCGCCACATGCGCCAATCGCAACCGCGACTGACGACAGCAGCCACACGCGCCGGTCGACCGTGAAGTCGCGTAGTACCGAGGAGTGGGAGTTCAACGCAGTCTCCTCAACCGTGGCCCCGCTGGCTTGCGTGCGGTTTGTGGCCGCCCAGTTGTCAGAGCATCTCCCTTTTTGCCACGCACGGTCTTGATATGTTCCAGCGTTCGAATGAGCCCTGGTCCGAATTCATCCAACTCGCGCGCATGACTCGCCGATAACGAATCCAGTACACGCATCCCCTTAGGGGTAACCGAAAGAATCACACGACGGCGGTCGTACGGGTCTTCGCCGCGTTGCACAAGGCCCTCGGAAACCGAGCGGTTGGCCAACTCGACGACGCTGTTCTGGCGAAGCCCTAGTCGCTCTGCAAGAAAATTGATTGTGGCCGAACACCCCTCCGTGATGCCCGCAATCTGTAGCAAAAGCTGGTGCTGGCGAGGGTGCAGATGCTTTTTCTTGGCGATCTGCTCGCTGAACTGCAGAAAGCTGCGAAGGTGATACCGGAACTCCGCGAGAGCTTGCAGCAAATTGGTCTGATGGATGAGCCGCTGTTTGCTTTTAATCATTATTACATCGTATCACGATGTATTTATCCTGATCAAAAGCAACCAATGGTAGTAGCTAGCACTTTGCAGAATGTGTCCCGGTACTTATAGCCTGCCGCTAAGCCCTATCGTTCAACTGCCTCGGATAGTTCCATCTGCTCGTTCTCCGGCGCGTTCAAGTAGGGGCGGAAACAGGCGCGGCAGCGCGCCTCGTATACTCCGGCCGCGCCCACCACTACCAGCTCGCGGCTGGCCCCCAGGCGTTGTGTATGGATGGCTGGCGCGCCGCACACAATGCACACCGCGGAGAGCTTGGTTACTTCGTCGGAGATCGCCATCAACGCCGGAATCGGACCAAAGGGATCGCCCGTGAAGGTGGTGTCCAGCCCGGCGATCAGAATCCGCTTGCCCATATGCACCAGCTCGCCCACCAGATGCACAATCGCCTCGTCGAAGAACTGCGCCTCGTCGATTCCGATCACTTCAACCTCGGGCAGCAGCCCGTAGAGCACCTCGCGCATCCGCGCTACGTTGGCCACCGTCATCGCATCATGGGTCTGCTCGCTGTGCGATGCAATCGCCGTGCGATGGTAGCGCAGATCAATGTCCGGCTTGAAGCAGGCCACTCGCTGGCGTGCGATGCGCGCGCGCTTCAGGCGGCGAATCAACTCTTCGCTCTTGCCGGAAAACATGGGACCGGTGATGACTTCAATGCGGCCCACTTCATTGCGGCCCAGTTCATTACCGCTATGTGTGGAAGAATTCATCATGCGTACGCCTTTGTGGTTGCAACTAATATCGAGGTCCCCAATGACCACGTTTACTCGGTGGGCTAAGTTCCACCGGCCCCTCGAAACATCCTACGCGTAACCCCGCCGAGGATTTCTAGGACGTTTTGACCCTGCGTTTTCTCTTTGAACTGACTCCCTCTCTCGGCATAGACTCCTTTGACTCGCGTCCTCTATGTTGGTAGCGTGGAAGTTGGGTTGGAGTGCGTTTCTGTACAGAATGCGGCTCAGGTCCCCATCGTTCAGTGGTTAGGACATCGCCCTTTCACGGCGGTAACACGGGTTCGAGTCCCGTTGGGGACACCAAAGAATCAATAATTTAGAGGCTAGTATGACATTGCTACGAAAAGCGGGGACGCTACGGGGACTAACGCGAAGGTACGCAGTCCCCATCCCAGCAGGTCGGGGCTACTTCGGCTCAGGCAGCGAACCGGCAAATACACCGTCCAACTTGTTCACCGCAGCGGCCATGAATCCCGGCGATAGGTGCGCATAGCGTTGCGTCATGCGCGGCGTTTTGTGGCCGAGAATCCGGCCCACCGCGTACAGGTCTACACCCTCCATCACCAACCAACTCGCCGCCGTGTGTCTCAGCGAATGAAACGACGCATCCTGAATGCCCACAGATGCGAATACGCGGCGCGTGTAGACGCTCAGGTGGGCGGCATTGACGTTGGGGAACACCAGTTGACTCGGATCACCCGTAGGGCAGCTCTGGAGCACCTGAGCAGCCAACTGGTTCAACGTCAGCACCCGCAGTGTGCCGTTCTTCGTCTCCGTCAGATACACGCGATGATTGGCAAGGTCTACGTCCTTCCAGCAGAGACCGAGAATCTCTCCCCGGCGCATCCCAGTGAACGCGGCTAATGCCATCGGAGCGCGCATCCAATCCGGCGCGGCCAGGATCGCGGCCTTGAATTCGGTAGGGGACAGATACCGCGTCCGGCCTTCCGACTGTCTGGGCAGCTTCGCGCCCTGTGCTGGATTCACCGTGAGCAAATCCCATTCGACGGCCAACCGGAGAGCATGATTCAGCGTGGCAAACTCTTTTGCCACCGTCCCGGCGGAAACCGTCTCGCTCCGCTTGAGGATGTAATCGGCCACCGTCCGGCGCGTGATCTCTTTCGCATGGACGGGCAGAGCGGCTTTGAGCGTCTCCAGAATGCCGTTGAGCCGGTCGAACGTAGTTGAGCGCAGATGTGCCTTCTGGTGCGACTTGAATCGCTTGAGCAGGTCTGCGGTGGTGATCTCGCTGGCAGACTTCACCCCAAGAATGGATTCTCGTTCGATGCGCGTCTTGATCTGGGAAAGAGCTGTCATTGCCTGAGTGCGAGTGCTGGCCGTGACCTTCTCTTTCTTGCGCTTGCCACTTGCGTCTATGTATGAAACCCACCAGCCGCTCCGGTCTATCCGCTGAAACACCCCATCCCGTTCTTTAGCCTTTGGCATGATTCCTCCGCTCCACTTCTGCTTCGATCTCTGCTCGGTGCCACGTTACCCAGTTGCCTTTGATGGCTTCGCCCCTTGGCAGCTTTCCCGTTACTTGCTCTGCAACCCATTCCGAACGTTTTCCATGTCTGTGGTCCGGTGTCCACTTCGCCCACGCATCGGCTGCCCACTTGATCTTTTCTTGAGTGCGCTGGTTTCGGCTATCCACAGTGCGACGTGCTCTGTCCTTGCCTTTGCCCTTGCAACTCGCGCAGTATGAGCCGTGATATATCGGCGTGTCTTTCTTCGGCGCTCGTGCGCGGACAAAATACTCTCTGCAAGCATCGCACCGGGAAAGCCGCTCCCGTAAAGGAGAGGGGCAATTCACCAGATTCCTGAGCAACAAAACGGCCTTCTCGCGCGCCATTACTAACGGGTATACCAGCCCCCAGATTTCAGGAAGTACCGCAGATGTTGGAAGCATTCCTATCGCAAATCTGCTGTCGGGTCTATAAAGCATTTCCGCAGGGTTCCTAATCTCATAAACCATCAGTGTCGTAACAAGTGGGTTCGGATAGGCTTCCGAAGTCCAATGCACGCTTCGCTCCCACGCATTCTCAACACCGTCTATATTCCCCGAAGCAATCCATTGATCGAAAAGCCCACGCAAGGTGTTCAAAAACTCGTACACCATAGCCGCTTTCTGCTCTTGGGACTCATCCGTTACACCTGCCAAGCTTTCCAGAATGGCCTTGCGCCCTTTGCCATTGAGCATTATCGCAACGAGTTCGGGGTAGCGCTGTCTTACGCTATCAGTTATGCCGTCTAAGATTTCCACCAGCCGCGCCCTCAATAAATATGATGCGCCTAACATATGCAAAGCGCAACATATTTTACAAATTTGTTCCCAACATCTGCGCGACAGTATCACTAGCGCCGCACAGCGGCACTCAAAAGAGAGGCGGGAACAAAATGGCCGGACAAAAGACGGAAGCACAGTATTTGGGGGTTGCTGAGGCGGAAGCGAGAACTGGCGTTAGCCGCTGGACGTGGAGGCGGTGGGCCTACGATGGCAAGATTGCCAGCGTGAAGCTAGGCAAGCGCCTATTGATCCCCACCAGCGAAATTCAACGACTCATCGACCGTGGCACCATGCCAGCGCTTGAAGGGCGCGACTGAGGCCCATTCGCATTTGCCGCCGACTGCTTTATTCCCAAGTGGAGATTGCCCGATTCGTTTCGGAGGGGAAGTGAACATAATTTCGCCAGATCCTTCAAACTTCTTCGACCGAGACACGGAAGAACGGGTCGAGATAATAGAGGGAATTCTTCGGGAGGGTGATATAGCTGTCCTCGCGGGAAACTATGGCTGTGGCAAGTCTCCCGTTTTCGCCGATCTCACGGTTCACTTTATCAATGGCCGCGAATGGTGCGGGCGCAAGGTTTCTCAGCGGCCAATTGTGGCAATTGATTTTGAAAGCCCAGGGCCAGACTATAAGAGAGCTATTCGCCGCATTGCTGACAAACTTGGTGTGCCAGTCCCCCGCGTACCCGACGATTTGGATATCTATTTGGAGCGCATCGATCCGGACGAAACAGGGACAAAGAAACTGGTGGATGCCATAACGACACGGGGCAATATAGCCAAGATTGAACTTCTCGAATCGGCTCTGAAGAACAAACCGAACGCTGTTATTTTCATCGACCCGGTAGCGATGTTGTTTAGCACGCTGAAGCCGGGGGATATCTTGAATTTGTACCGGGACTTCAGAAATCTATTGCACAGGTTTCCTCATGCTGCCATTCTCTGTACATTCAATCTGCGTAAACTCGACCGAAAGAACGGTCGGGCCGATTTGCTCTCCGATCCTAGAGGGTGGCTTGAAGAGGTGAGCGGAACGCTCGACATCCTCAATCGCTGCGATGTCCGGCTTGGAATTGATACGCATGGCGACGACGTGCGCGTGATAAATGGAATCGTGCGCGGGCGGGAAATGCACCCTCTGCTAATCCGGCCCGTTAGGAATGCGGGCGAGGAGTTGGCAGGCTTCGAACAAGTGACCCCGAATCATCTCGACTTGCTCTCGGCGCTGTCACCAACAATGAAAGGGCACTGGGATAAACTGCCCAATGAATTTCGCTTTGAGGACATGGCGAACAAGGTGGTGCCCCGATCGAGTCTGTATCGGCTGATCGAAAGGACAAAGCCGCTTGGGGCACTAAACCGCCGCGAAGAAGATGGGGTGTTCACTAAACTGACATAGATTCCTAGGCGTGACGGAAACTGCGAAACCTAATAGAAAACGAGCCGAAAAGATAGGCAGATTCAATGACTTAGCAAGTTCCAAGCATCTTGGAACCTTCATGGAACCCTGAAATTAGTTTCAAGTTCCAAACCAGTTTCAATGGGTTGAAACTAGATAATATATATATAAAACAATAGTTTACGTCTCAAGTGCCGCCGTTCCGGGGTACCAACCCTTTCGCAATTGTTCTCCTAAAGCTTGGAAGACTTCAAAGAACAGGCGTCGGTCGCGCACCCCTCTCTTGGTGCGTGCTTTCCGGATTAGCTCCCGCATCACATCGGGCGAACTCATCGCAACTTGAATCGTCGCAATCTGCACCGAAAGCCACATCATTCTATCCGCTACCAGCTCCAGCAATCGTCTTGGATCGACGCTGGCAGCCACGCAGATTTCGTCAATAGTGAGGTGCTGGAGGTCGGCGGCAGGGATTGAGTCGTACTTGTCTAGGAACCGGCGCGCATCGGCCTCCTGTGACCAGCGCAGGGCATCCACGGCGCGCTCAGGGCCGCACCCTGCCGCTTCCAGAGTGCGGGCGGCGATCCTCTCCCTACCCTTCATCTGGTCGGACGTGATGCCGAGGCGATTTCGTGCTTCCTTGGCAGGCGATAGAGCGCGGGCCGATCCCTGTTTTCCGCCTTCGCAAGCGACAAAAGTGGCTTTTCGCCGTCCCGTCATAGCCTGATTGAAGGCTGCGAGCGCATGGCCGCCCTGATTCGCGTATTTCCGTTGGCAATGCACCCCTCCCTTGGTGCGGCGCATCCGCTTGCCCCACTCTGTGCCGCGCGGTTGCAAGGTCAATTGACGAGCGTTTCCGGCCAGTACAGCGCGACGCCAGGGCGGGAGGTCAGGCTCCCACTTCCGGCACAATCGCACGAACGTCTCTTCTGCCTTGAGGCGCTCGGCGGGCGGGAGGTCGCTAAAGGGATCGCTCCCCTTCGGCCTGCGCGGTCGGCGGCGCTGAAACATACCGGGGTCTTGGGGTTCAAGCGCTGCAATCAGCCGTGGAATGACGTTGCCATCCTCGGCGCATTGCTGCTGGTAGGATTGCCAAACTTGGTCAGTCAGCAGCGGCGCGGTGGGGGCGGGAAGATCGGCGAGGACGCGCAGCTTGACGGGCACGCCCCGATATAGAAGGCGTTCCCAAGAGCGATGGTCGATGGTGGTTCGGCGGCTCACGCGGGCATCGTAACACGCTCAGCATCGGGGCGTATGATGGTGCGCACCCAAGGAGATTGCGCCATGAAGAGTATGAAAACGCTTTTGTCGGGCCTACTGCTCTCCCTGTCGTTTGGATTATCTGCGCAGCAGACCCAGACGGCAACGCCAACTGCACCGCCGCCAGTCGTCCATCACAAAGCACCTGCATCGGGTCAGGCTTCCACTACATCCCAATCACAGAAGGCGGCTCCAGCGGCAAAACCCGCTGCCGTTCCTCTTAGCAATAACAATCACTATGTGAATCGCAGTGGAAACGTCATCCACTCTCCAGCGAAAGCGCCGTCTGCTCCTCAGGGAGCCACCGCAGTTTGTAGGGACGGTTCGTACAGCTTCAGTCAGCATAGGCAAGGAACCTGTTCCCATCACGGCGGAGTTTCTCGCTGGCTACCGTGAAATCCCGAAACGGGGTTGTCACTCATCGACGTTTAGAAGGTCGGCGGTTTTGACGCTCAGGGCGCGGGCGACGCTCGATCATCGCAGCTCGTTGTAGACGTTTTCATCTTCGTCGAATGCTCCCCAATTGAAATCAGGGTCGGGCCAACTGACGCCTTCGCTCCAACCGTTCGTCCACTTTCCTAGTTCTAGATCGACAATCCGCCAGCCGTCGTCGTACTTCACCATGCGCGCCGTTCCGTGAAATGTCTGAGATTGAAACCGGGATTTCTCTCCGTACCTGACTTCAATAGGAGAGAGCGATTTCCCCACTTCATTGAGTTGGTTGAATCCCCACTCAAAATCAATATGGGCCTCGTTGCCCTTCTTGAGGATGCCGTTTACGACTACAACCGGCTGGCCAACGGACACTTCGTAAATACCGGTTTCCGGTGTTGTGTTCTTGTTCTTGCATATGTCTATTGTGTCGATCATCCACTCTTTCGGAGATCCGGTCAGATAGCTCGGGAGGTAAGACATTAGGTTCGACGCCCCTCTAGGCGGGGAGAATGGGGCCATCTGACTCCCATAGGGAGAAAACTTTAGCAGACCCGCCTTCATCATTCCTTGGAATGTGTCTCTCTTCGCTGGATTGATTTCGAAGTTGTGGCAGGAGGGCGGAATTGCGGCCTCAGCTTCTCCGACCTCGAAAGACACCTTGGAGAGGTGCTGAAATCGGGCGCTCGACATGATTGCCGACGCTGCCGTGTCCCGAACGAGAAAGTGAGGCCGATCAAAGCTCACCCAGAGAGTCGAATAGATCGTATAGGCAATGCCGAAGCAGATAGCCAGGAGTATTAGAAAATTGCGTGCCGGATGTTCCGACTGGGACAACAGAAACATGGCGCCATAGAGAATGGCACCGAGAGCGCACAAGACGATAACCGCGATGATGATTCCGCCAGCAATCTCAAGCATTCGGCGTGTCCAAGGAGAGAGGGATGAGAGAAGAGGATGGGGCGAATTCAACCCGAAAGCCGCTTCATATCGCCTCCACAATTTATCGTATGCGATAAATCTGAGGCTCAGGATACTTCGATTCTGGATGGATGGCAAGCAGCAGGATTTGCGTCCGTCTGGGGAAGAGAATCCGGGAACTGCGGAAGGCGAAGGGATGACGGCAGATCGACTTGGCACAGCACTCAGGAATCCGTGAGGTTCACTTGTCCTATGTCGAGCGCGGGATGCGTGAGGTTGGGTTCAATACGCTGGTTGCCATAGCGAAGGGGCTGGGTGTGAAGCTCTCAGACCTGATCCGCGATGTTGAGTGAGCCGGTGCGCCACCACCATCCCCCATCCCCAAAATTCCCAAAAAGATATTTCGCCTATTGGCAGGCAGCGTAAATCGAGGAGAGCGTTTACCGGACTATGATGGCGAGGGATCGAGCGCCGCGCGGGCACGGCTTTGGCGATTGCATGAGCGGCTGTCATGCCTGCCCCGTACCGGGTGAAATACCGGGGACGCTACGGGGACTTAGCGGGGACTAAAGCCAGCAAAACAGGTGCAAGCCTATCCGAGTAAAATCAGGCTTATCTACTTACATAATCAGTAATTTATGCTCAATCATGCAAAGCACTAAAAACAGTGCAAAATGGCCTGATTCCCACTTTCACGGCGGTAACACGGGTTCGAGTCCCGTTGGGGACACCAATTATTTCAGTAAGTTAGCGGAGTCACCCTATGCGGCACGATTTTCTGGTAACGCTGCGGTGACTAACTGAGGCCCCAATCGTTCACACTCGGCTCATCCTGCCTCGGGATGGCAGAGGCTAAGAACAATATCGGTGCGAATGGCAGCTGCCGGTGGAGCTAGTGGGAGGCGCCGGAGAATTGTTTTACCTGCGTGGCGCCTGCTTCCAGAAGGCACCTTTCTAGTTCCGGTTGGGAGCTTTCGGGTGCATCGGCAACTCCCACCAGTATCTTTCCCATCCAGATTTCAGGGTCTGTAATGACACCTTTGAAATTAGGCAGCCCCGCGCCGATGAGCAAGGTCACCAGAGTGGTGAGGATGGCTCCCAGCATGGTCATTTCGTAGACGATGATGCCGTTGGTCCACCCCGGAGTTATCGACATGGCTCCGGTAATAATCGGGTAGGACGTCTGCGTCAACGTGGTAAGCAAATAGCCGGCTGTGCCGCCAACTACGGCGCCGAGCACCGCCCATCGGTACGGACTACTCGCCAGGTGGGCGTCCGCAAAGTCGTAGCCCTCGTGAGGCTCGCCGGAGACGATGACGATTTGCCGCTCGTCGAACTTCAGTTCGGAACTGGCCGCATGCAAGGAATCGACGGCGCTCTGCGCGGTCTCCGGATCGGCATAGAGAGCATAGAGTACGTTCATTCTGGCACGTCCGTGGGCAGCGGCCCTTCCAGTATTAAGCCATGGTGTTTTCCATGGGACGGTGCGGTGGTGATAATGCCACCGCCGTGAGGTTGCAGTCCAACCTTCATCTCCCAGATGGAAATCATGGGTACAAATTTTGTGAACAGAAGGTACAGCAGCGTCATCAAGCCAAAGCTCGCAGCCATCAGCGTGTCTTCCACCCAGGTAGGCCGGTAGGTGCCCCAGGTGTAGCGCAGGAATTTGTGATCGAGCGCAGGCACAATGATCAGAAAGCGCTCAAGCCACATGCCAACAAGGATGGTGCAGGACGCGATAGCGGTTCCCGTGATGGTTCGTAACCGCTTGATGGCCAGCAGCGGCATGGGGATGATGAAGTTGCAGAACACCATGGTCCAGAACATGGGTGCAAAGTGGAGGCGAATCGTCTGCCAGAAAACATCCATCTCAGAGGGCGTGTTGCCATACCAGGTGGTCAGCCGCTCGGCGAAGGTGAAGTAGAACCAGAGCAAACTCATCGTCAGCAGCAGCTTGCCCAGATTATTAAAGTGGATGGGCTGTAGATATTCCTCCAGGTGCAGGAACTTTCGCAATAGAGCCATGGTCAGGATCAAGGCGGCGATGCCGCTGAAGATTGCGCCGACAACGAAGTATGGACCGAAGATGGTTGAATGCCACATGGGTACCAGGGTCATCGAGAAGTCCCAGGAGACGATGGTGTGTACCGAGACGGCGACCGGAACAATCGCGATGGCCATGATATGCATGGCGATTTCGAGGCGCTGCCATTGACGCGGTGTGCCTTGCCATCCCAGCGCGAACGCACGGAATATCTTCTTGCGCAGGCCGGTGGCGGCATCGCGGGCGGTGGCGAAGTCTGGGATCGTCGGCAAATACAGGAAGATGACGCTACCCGTGAGATAGGTGGAGATCGCGAAGAAGTCCCAGGCAAGTGGCGAGCGAAAATTGGGCCATATGCCACGCTGGTTGGGGTAAGGAATCATCCAATAGGCGAGCCACGGGCGCCCAATATGGCAAAGCGGAATGGTAGCGCCGATGATGATCGAAAAAACTGTGATGGCCTCCGCGCAGCGTGTAACCGGACGGCGCCATGTGGCATTGCAGAGACGTAAAATCGCGGAAATGAGCGTTCCGGCGTGGCTGATGCCGATCCAGAAGACAAAATTGGTGATATCGAACGCCCAGAACACCGGGGAGTTGAGACCCCATACGCCGATCCCGGCCCAGATCTGGTAACCATACACAGCCACGCCCGCAAGAACGAGGCAGCTCGCCAGCGCCACCGCGACCTTGTACTTCGTGCTGGTGTGGAAGATCGGCCACACCAGATCCTGTTCGATTTGTTCAGCCGTTCTTTGCATCTTGCCAGGTGCCTCGCTCCAGATAGGTCACGTTGGGTTTGGTGCCGAGCTCGCCCAATAGTTTGCTGCCGCGGTGCGAGCCCGCCAGTCGCGAGACTTCGCTATCGGGATCGTTCAGATCGCCGAAAACCAGGGCCTTGGACGCGCAGGATTGTGCGCATGCAGTCGTAAATTCGCCGTCCTTCAAATCTCGCTTTTCCGCTTCGGCCTGGATCTCTGCCGACTTGATGCGTTGCACGCAGAAGGTGCACTTCTCCATAATGCCGACGCTGCGCACGGAGACGTCGGGATTGAGTTGCAGGTTCAACGGCATCTCCCATTTAGGATTGAAGAAATTGAAGGAGCGCACGGTATACGGGCAGGCATTGGCGCAAAAACGCGTGCCGATGCAACGGTTGTAGACCTGAGCGTTCAGCCCTTCTGGTGTGTGATAGCTGGCATAGGTGGGGCATACGGGCTCGCAGGGCGCGTCATCGCATTGCTGGCAGAGGACCGGCTGAAAGCGGATGCTCGGATTTGGAAAATCGCCCTCCCAGTAGCGCTCTACGCGAATCCATTGCATCGTGCGACCGCGTGCGGCCTGGTCGTCGCCCGCCGTGGGAATATTATTCTCAGCACGACACGCAACCACGCACGCTTCACATCCCGTGCAGCGGTCCAGGTCCACCACCAATCCCCACTTGTGAGGCATAAAGTTTGTTGTCCTTCCCTCCGCACTCGGCGGAGCATTCCGTAAAGTTGAAAACTAACGCGGTTCTTCTTCATGGGGGAAGCCGCTCATTCCACCCGCGAACAATATCAGCTTGGCCTGCTCGGGTCCGCCAGCCCGCGCGATCTTCACTCGGGTCGCAGCCCAGGCGAGCGACCCGGTTTTTTCTTCGGCGAGCGGAGCGAGAATCGAGAATGGGTTGACACCGTGGCCATTGGCGAACCGGCCAAAATTCTCGTGACCCTGACCGACCGGCATCGCCACCATATCCGGCGCAATTCCAGGGGAAAGTACCGCGGGAGCAAGAATGCTTCCTTGCAGTGAGGCAATCTTCACCAGATCGCCTTGCTGAATGCCCAACCTCTCGCCGGTCTTGGGATTCATCTCAACCCAGCTCGACCACATCGCCGTGGTCAGCACATCGGGCAGCTCCTGTAGCCAGGGCAGATGCGCCAGCGAACCATCGCCTAACGACTGTGAGGCGTAGGGCAGAAAATAGAATGGAAATTCGGCGGCGCTGCCGGCAAACTCCGGCGCTGCCTGCGCCATGGGCCCGTGCTTCGCCGCCACTCCGGGAGACGTTGCGCTAGCGGCACTCCGCGATCCGGCAGTGGTAGCCGTGGACGGGACGCTCCACCAGCCGCCTTGCTGCTGCGCAGTTTGCCAAAACTCCTCGTCCGTCTTTGCGTTGATAGAGCCGCTGCGGGTACGGAGCGGAACGAAGGCGGCGCGCAGCATAGCATCGAAAGTGGTCCAGGGAAGTGTCTTGGCAACGTCGCCGCCCATCTGCTGTGCCAGACCAAGCAGCACGTCGGGCATCGAGCGCGTGTTGTGCAGCGGGGCAACGGCCGGCGCAGCAAGGCTGGCCACGGTTTGAAAGGAGCCCGATTCTGGAATGCTGTCGAGCCAGGATTCCAGCGGTGCATGGTCCGGCAGGATCAGGTCGGCCTGCGCGCTGGTTTCGTCGACGAAGCTGCCGAAGCTGACAATATAGGGAATCCTGGCGATAGCTTCCCGTATACGCGTTCCCGGCGGTGCCGAGAAAATCGGATTGGCGTCGTAGAGCAGCAGCATCTGAGGCGCTCCAGGCTGGCCGCTCAACGCGGATCGCGTAAACGCATTGAGGCTCCCAAGGCTCGCCTGTGTCAGCGCTGAGGGTTTTCCAGCAGCGCCGGCCGACGGCTCTGGTGTGAAGCCCAGGATCGGACGTTGCCCGGCGCCCTGCTCACGGCCCGTGTCAACCAGCGATTCCAGGGCATTCACCGCCAGCGCGTTGAACAACCCATTCGTCTGCGCCAGTGGCGCGCCGCCGATGATTGCGGTAGCCGATCCGCTTCGGGCGATCTCATGCGCAAGGCGCTTGATGACGGCAGCGCTCACGCCTGTCTGCTTCTCAACCGCTTCAGGTGCGAACTCCGGCAGGCCTGCGGACCAGCCGGCGATCTGCGATCCGGCACGCGCTCCCGCACCCTGCGCCGCCAGCTTTTCGTTCAGGATCACATGCGCAATGCCAAGCGCCAGCACGCCTTCAGTTCCCGGCTGGCAGGCAATCCACTCGTCGCAATTGGCGCCGGTCTGCGACATGCGCGATTCAATCTGTACAAATTTTGCCCGCCGACCAGGGCGTCCCTGACGCATCTCGCCGTAGCCTGCCGACTGCGCGACTGGAGAGTTCCAGGTGCCTAGGAAATCGGCGCCGAAGGAGAGTACATAATCGGCGCGACCAAGATCGATGGTTGGCAGCGCGGCGTGACCGAAGCTCAGCAGATTTGCCTGGCGCAGCACAGCTTCGTCGAAAGGTTCGTACCAGACCGCCGGCGGCGCGCCGTAAGCTTTCAGAAACCGCTCGATCAATTCATGGCGTTGGCCGCGAAGAGGCCGCGCAAGGAATGCCAGCGAGTTCGCCTGCTTCGATGATTGCAGCGTGGTCAGGTGCGAGGCTACTTCCTTCAGCGCATCGTCCCAGCTTATCTCCTGGAATTGGCCGGAGCCGCGTGCGCCGGTACGCTTAATCGGGTGGGTTATGCGGTCGGGATTGTAGAGCACCTGAAGCCCCGCCTGGCCTCGCGCGCAGAGCTTTCCCTGATTGACTGGATTCTGAGGATTGCCTTCCAGTTTTTTCGCCAGTCCCATCTTTATCAGGCCGTGCTGGCCGTGACGCATCACTTCAGCCTCGCCTTGCATCACGCGCACCAGCAGGCCGCAACCCGAGGAGCATAGCGTGCAGATGCTCGGCTTCCATGTGGCGATGCCGGGAATCAGGTCTTCTTCCGGAACAAAACGGATGAGCTGCTGCTCCGGATGGCCGCAGGCTTCCAGCGTCGATATGACGCCTGTGAGGGCCGAGATCTTGATGAAGTCACGCCGTTGCATAGTTGCTCGCCCGGTCCCTGTCTGTCAGTAATGACATGTTGCGCAATCGGTGGATGCCTGCTTCTGTTTGTGGCAATCGACGCAAAAACCCATGGTCATATCCACTTTGCGTTCGGCCGTGGTCTGCTTGGTCATATCGCTGTGGCAAGCGGAGCAGTCAATATGTGCGCGGATGTGCGGCGCATGATTGAATCGCACATGTGCCGATTGGCTATAGTTGTAAACGCGCACCCAGGGAATCTCTTCGCCACGCGCCTGGTAGGCAGCGATCTTCTTGATCTCCGGGTTGCCGGTGTCAATCCCCTGATGACAGGTCATGCATACGTTCACCCCGGGAATCTGCGCCTCCGGTCCTTGATCTACGCCGGTGTGGCAGAACACGCATTGCAATCCATTGGCCAGGTGGACCCTGTGAGTGTAGGCGATGGGCTGCACCGGGTGCTCCGGATGCATGTCCAGATAATCCTTTATAGCCATCCCCGCCGTGGGATGCGCCGTGGTAAAAACACCGTGGGTTACGTATTCAGAGGCCCCGGATGGCCCCGCTGTCTGGGAGGGTATGGCAATTTCCACCAGCACCCAGGCACAGCAGGCAGCCACAGTTATCAGTAACCATCTTCGCCAACCCATCAGGATCCGCATTGGGAGGAAATTTTCGCGTATAACTGCCGATCGGTCGCGAATTCGATGATCCTACAGGCTCCCCGCGCCGTTGTAAAGCAGCCCATCCCTCCCCAAAATAGTGGTCTGCTGCAAAATACAGGTCAAACAGTTTATGCATGGTTCTAGAAATTGCGGGATCGTAACTGTTCTTGACGATCCACTTGCAAACTACGTACGCCGCACAGACTCATGCCCCCAGTTCCAGTTCATCCAGGCGCCGCCATTTATAGATGGCGATGGATACAACCCAGCTCAGCGCAAACAGCGCGATGATGCAGTAGCCGAGTACGCCGAAGTTGTTATTCAGCCTGCGCACCGCATCCCAGAACATCCCGCCCAGGCGGAAGTGTCCAGCCAGCAATCCCAGCGCCTCGACCCCTCCCACAGCAAGGGCGACAATTACCGACACAAACGTAATCGTCATGTTGTAGTAGAGCTTGCGCACCGGCTTGATGAAGGCCCATCCATACGCACCCAGCATCAGGATGTTGTCCGTCGTATCGATCAGCGACATGCCCGCGGCAAACAGCACGGGGAACACCAGAATCGAGACCATCGACAGCCCCTTCGAGGCCTCAGCCGCCGAAATGCCCAGCAATCCAATCTCGGTAGCCGTGTCGAAGCCAAGTCCAAACAGCACGCCCAGAGGATACATGTGCCAACTGCGCGTGATGAGGTCAAACATGGGGCGAAACAGCCTGGATAGAAACCCACGATCGGCCAGCAGCATGTCGAAGTCTTCGTCCACATACGGCGCACCTGCGCGCACCCGCACAAAGGCGCGATAGATGGACCGCAGCACCACCAGGTTCACGAAGGCGATGCCCAGCAAAAAGATCGCCGATACCAGCGTGCCCACGACGCCCCCGATCTCCCGCACCCCGTCCATGCGGTGTTGCAACGACAGTGCCGCGGCTGCTATCGCGGCTGATCCCAGAATGACAACCGTGGAGTGCCCCAGCGAGAACATGAACCCAACCGCGACCGGCCGCTTGCCCTGTTGCATCAGCTTGCGGGTCACGTTATCGATGGCGGCGATGTGGTCGGCATCCACGGCGTGGCGCAGGCCAAAACTATAGGCCAGCAGCGCCGTCCCCAGCAGCAGGGGATAATGGCGCGAAGCCAGGATGGCCCACACCCACGCACCCACGTTGAACGCCAGCAGGATCCCGTAGATCCCCACTACCTTGCCGCGGACACCGCTCGCCGCATCGTTGAATAATTCCGAGAATCTTGTTTGCATGGCCCGTCTTTCCAGCAGTCTCTATCGGGGTGACTTCAACTTTTTGCCTTCGCCATATTCGTGTGCTCCATCACCAGAGGTCAAGCGATGGTTCTTGTAGATTCGCCGAGCGATAAATAGTAGTGTATCGCTATCGTCCGGCGGCTAGCTCGTTGCTTTCGTCGTGCATTCTCGCGGCAGGAGCATTATTCTTCCATCATGTTCCTGCAAGGCTGTTTTGCGCTGGCTGTGGTCCATCGGTTGGTCCTTCGATCAAAAGCCTTCCGGCTTCGTTTCGCAGCGGCTGCTTCTGGTGGGATCGTTGCCCTGTTCAACGCGGGAGCCATCGCGCTGGCCCTCGCTTCGGCGATGGCTGCGGCACAGCCCCCGGCCGCTCCCGTTGCCACCGACCCTCAGCAGTTCGGCCCCTACAACGGCAGCTTCCTCCCCGACGGCCTGGGCCTCAAGATGACCATCACGGATGCGCATGACCCCGTGCTGCTGGCTGATTCGCCCTGGTCCCTCTTCTGCTGGATCAAAGCCGCCGAGCCCGTCAATGCCTTTGAGCTGGTCGCCGGAGTGGGCATCCCCGCAGCCGAGTACGCCCGCTATCTCGCCATCGATGCCGGCAAGATCACACTGTGGTTGGGCGACGGCAACCAGCTCGCCGGCCCCGCAAATATCACGCCCAACCAGTGGCATCTGCTGGCAGCCTCCTTCGATGGCAGCCAGTTTCATCTGTACCTGGACGGCCAGCCCGTGGCCTCCGGAGCCTTGAGCCTCGGCAGCGTCAGCCCGCTCCTGCAGATGGCTCCCACCACTGGCCAGGGAATCGCTCCCGGCCGCCACTTCGGCGGGCAGATTGCTTCCTTCAGCTTGCTGCGTCACGTTCTATCTGACAGCGAGATGCATCAGCTCTACCTTACGCGTCCGGACTTCTCCGTCATACAGTTTGAGGTAGGCTCCAAGCCCTGGCCCATCCAGACCCGCGGCCAGGCGGGATATCGCGCGCCACAGGACCCCGCTACTACTCCCACCTCCCGCGCGCCCTACTCCGCTCCAGTCGCAATCACGCGTCCTCCGGTTGGCCCCTCGCTGACCTCAACTGGCCCCGGAGAGTGGACCTTCTCCGATGGCTGGACGATGCGCGAGGCCCCCAAGGTCGAGAATGGGCCCTACGAGATCAGCAGCACCGCCTATAACGCCTCCGGCTGGATGCGCGCCACCGTTCCCGGCACGGTGCTCACCACCATGGTCGATGACGGCGTCTATCCCGACCCCGGCTACGGCCTCAACAACCTCGCCATCCCCGAGTCGCTCAACAAGCAGGACTACTGGTACCGCAACGAATTTACCCTGCCCGCCAACGCGCTTCCTGGCGGCTCTCACGCCGAGCTGACCTTCGAAGGAATCAACTACGCAGCCTCAATCTGGCTCAACGGCAAGCTTCTTGGCATGATGAAGGGCGCATTCCAGCGCGGCAGCTTCGACGTTACCTCCTCGCTCAAGCGTGGCCAGAACAACGTTCTCGCCGTGCGCATCTCGCCGCCGCCCCACCCCGGCATTCCGCAGGAGCAATCCATCCTCGGCGGCCCCGGCGAAAACGGCGGTTTTCAGGCGCTCGACGGCCCCACCTTCGTCGCCACCGAGGGTTGGGATTGGATTCCCGGCGTCCGTGACCGCAACAGCGGCATCTGGCAGCCGGTTACGCTGCGCATCACGCAGTCGCTCAAGCTCGGCGATGCCCAGGTCGTCACCACCTTCAAGAACCACGACACCTCGCGCGCCGCCGTCGACATAGCCGTGCCGGTCACGAATCTCTCGTCCGCCCCCGTCGACGCGATACTCACTGCCACCCTCGAGAAGATCACCGTCCGTAAGAGCGTTACTCTTCCTCCCGGCGAGAGCATCGTCAAGCTCACGACCGCCGAGTTCGCCCAACTCAACCTCGACCACCCGCGCCTCTGGTGGCCCAACGGATACGGCAGCCCAGAGCTCTACACCGTGAATCTAGTCCTGCAATCCAGCGGCACGTTCTCCGATTCCAAAGATGTCCGTTTCGGCGTGCGCGAGATCAGTTATGAGCTAAGCTTGCTCGATAGTACCGGCCACCTGCGCCGCGTCGAATACACTCCGGCAAACTCACACGGCGATCAACACCCCATCGTCGATGTCAGCCACGATGGCATGTTGGAGGTGCCAACCCCGGCGGCCGAGCTCGCCGCCATGCCCGAAGAGCGTCGTGCCAATGCAACCTCGCATGTCGCCTCGCTTGCCGCTAGTGCGGAAAACTCGCCCGCGATCGAGCCACTCACCGACCTGCGTGCCTCGCCTTACCTCGTACTCCGCGTCAATGGCGTCCGCATCGCCGCGCGCGGTGGCAACTGGGGCATGGACGACTTCCGCAAGCGCGTCTCCCGCGAGCACCTGGAGCCCTTCTTCCGTCTCAATCGGGACGCCGGACTCAACATCATCCGCAACTGGGTTGGCCAAAGCACCGAAGAGACCTTCTACGAACTGGCCGACGAGTACGGCATGATGGTGTGGAATGACTTCTGGGAGTCCACCGAGAACTACAACATCGAGGCCGAGGACCCGCAGCTCTTCCTGGCCAATGCCGCCGACACTATCCAGCGCTTCCGCAATCACCCGTCGATCGTTATGTGGTGCGGACGCAACGAGGGCGTGCCCCAGCCCATCATCAACATGGGCCTCGACAATCTGGTGCGCACGCTCGACGGCACGCGCTACTACTCACCCAGCTCGAATGCAGTGAATCTCGCGGGCAGCGGGCCGTATCGCTATCAGGTCCCCGCGCAGTACTTCACCACGCTCAATCGCGGCTTCTCGGTGGAGACCGGCACACCCTCCATGTCCACGCTGGAATCCTTCCAGAGCACCGTCCCCAAGGCCGACCAGTGGCCCATCGACGACGTGTGGGCCTATCACGACTGGCACCAGAGCGGTAACGGCGATGTTGCCCCCTTCATGGCTGAGATTCAGGCCGAGTTCGGCGCGCCCACCAGCCTCGAAGACTTCGAGCGCAAGGCCCAGATGCTGAACTACGTCGACCACCGCGCCATCTTCGAGGGCATGGACGCCAACCTGTGGATGCCCAACAGCGGTCGCCTGCTGTGGATGACCCAGCCAGCCTGGCCCAGCACTATGTGGCAGATTCTCAGCTCCGACTACGACACTCAGGCCTCCTTCTATGGCGTCAAGAAGGCCTGCGAGCCGCTGCACGTCCAGCTCAACCTGGCCAACTACCGCGTCGATGTCGTCAACACAACCACCGCCGCGCATACCGGCCTCTCCGTCAGCGCCAAGGTCTACTCGCTGGCCAATGCGCTGCTATTTCAGGCCACCGATCGCAAGGATGTTGACGCCGACTCCACCGCATCCGTCCTGCGTCTGGACCTCGAGCAGTATCTGGCCAAGGGCATGGTGCTGGTCTCGCTCGAACTGCACGATCCCAAGGGCGCACTGGTCTCGCAGAACCTGTACTGGCTGGGCGCGCGGTCGGCCTCCTACCGCGAACTGAATAGCCTTGTGCCAACGCAGCTCAAAGCCTCGGCCACTTCAACCACCGTTGGAGACACGGTAAAAGTGACCATCCAGCTCACCAATCCCGCCTCGGTCGTCAGCCTGGAGAATAAACTCACCCTGCTGAACGCCGGCGACAAGCTGCGCATCCTGCCAGCCTACTACTCCGACAACTACGTCTCGCTGCTTCCCGGCGAGTCGCGCACCATCCAGGTAGAGTACCCATCCGCCGCCGCCCACGGCCCCGCCCAGATCGCCCTCCGCGGCTGGAACGCCGTCCCCCAGGTGATTCCGGTGAAGTGACGCCAACGTACGATGCCGGGTGCCCCATTCTAACGGCGGCTTTATCGCCGTTAGGGTGGGATATCGCGCAAAGCGCGACCGCCTTACTCTGCCGCCAACTTCACCGTACTGTGCAGCGGAAGCTCCGCCGACGATCCCCCCACCTCAATCAGGAACTCGCCCGGCGGCCTCGACCATTTGTCCGTGTCGGGGGAATAGATGGAAAGATACAGCGGATCGAGCGCCACCTGCACCGTCTGGCTTGCTCCCGCAGCCAGCGAGACACGCTTAAATCCCGCCAGCTTGCGGAAGGGCTCACCGGCCGACGTGGGCAGCGTGACGTAGACCTCGGCGATCTCGTCGCCCGCCTGTGTTCCCGCATTGCGCAGGTCGAAGCTCACGCTCTTTGCTTCCGCATCCACCTTCAGGTTCGAGTAGGCGAAGCGCGTGTACGACAGCCCAAATCCAAACGCGAACTGCGGCTTCAGGTTCTTCTCCTGGAACCAGCGATAGCCCACCGCCATCCCCTCTACGTTGTAGTCCACATCGAACTCCGTGGGCCGCTGCCGTGGCTGGGTGCGGGTGACTGCGTCGGCATTGTTACCCGTCCGCTCGGTCAGTCCGGTCACCTTGGGGTGCGGCAGTTGATCGTCTGAAGCGGCAAACGTCACCGGCAGCTTGCCCGAAGGATTCACGCGGCCAAAGAGAATATTCGCGATCGCCTCGCCGCCGCCGATCCCCGGATACCAGCTCTCGACGATCCCCTTCACACGCCCTGCCCACGGCATGTTCACCGGGCCGCCATTCTCCAGCACCACGATGGTGTTGGGATTGGCCGCCGCAACCGCCGCCACCAGATCGTCCTGCTTGTCGGGCAGGCTCAACGTCGCGGAATCTTGCCCCTCCGTCATCCACTGCGTCACAAATACGATGGCAATCTGTGCGGACGCCGCAGCCTTTGCCGCCTGCGCCGGATCGGTGCCCTCGTCGTAGGTAATCTTCGTGCCGGGTAAGGCCTGCTCGCGGATATACCGCATCGGCGAGGAAGGGAAGTAGATGGCCTTTCCCCACGGCGAGCTGCCCGGCTTGGGGTCGATCGCGTTGCCGCCCGGAGAATCCACCTGCGCCGATCCTCCGCCGGAGAGAACAGCCACATCGGCATGGCCGCCAATGACGGCAATGCTCTTCGTCTTCGCGGCAGAGAGTGGCATCATGCTGCCCGTATTTTGCAGCAGCACCAGGCTCTCTTCCTCAATCTTCTGCGCGTCGTCGCGCCCACGGAAGGGATCGACCACGGTGCGTAGCGGCGGCTGGTCGATCACGCCATTGACGAACATGCTGCGCACAATACGATGCACCATCTCGTCCAGCCGCGTCTGCGAAACCGTTCCGTCCTGCACGGCTTTCTTCAGCGGATCACTGAAGAAGTTGTCGTCGCCCGGCTGGTCCATGTCCAGCCCAGCAAGCGCGGCCTTCACCGTGCTATGCGTACCGCCCCAGTCGGAGAGCACGAACCCCTGGAAACCCCAATCCTTCTTCAAAACCTGGTTCAGCGTGTAGTCGTTCTCGCAGGCGTAGTCGCCATTGATGTGGTTGTAGGAGCACATTACGCCGGCCGGATGCGCCGCGGTGATTGCGATCTGGAACGCAAGCAGGTCAGTCTCGCGCAGCGCGCGCTTGTCCAGCACGGCGTTCAGAATATTGCGCCCAGTCTCCTGGTCGTTGACCGCGTAGTGCTTGATGTCTCCCATCACGTGGTTGGATTGCACACCGCGTGCGATCTGCCCCACCATGGTCCCGGCCAGGATGGGGTCCTCGCTTGCGTACTCAAAGTTGCGTCCATTGCGCGGCTCGCGGATCAGGTCCATACCGCCGCCAATCGACATGTTGTATCCCTGCGCGCGCAGCTCGCGGCCAATCACCGAGCCGTAGAGAAACGCGGCATCCGGATCCCAGCTTGCTGCCAGGCCAATCACCGAGGGCAGAAGCGTTGCGTAGCGGCTCTGCGGAGCGGCCATGCGCACACCCACCGCGGAGTCGGCCAGGTTGATGTCCGGCAGATGCAGCCGCGGAATCCCCGGAACGAAGCCCGCCCCGCCATTGTGTCCCGCCGCAACCGGCGAGCCTGGGCGCAGCACTCCCCAGCCCGCGCCATGTACCAGTTGGATCTTCTCGTCCAGTGTCATCTCGTGGATCATCAGGTCGGCGCGCATGTCCGGGTCGAGCGATGCATTCATCCATGGCTGCGGTGGCGCGGTTTGCGCGGCAGGTGCGGCGCTACCCTGTGCCTTGGCAGCATGTAGTCCAAAGAGGCCAAGCGACAGGCAACCCAAGCCCATCGCGCAAATCCATGCCGTACGAGAGTTGTTCATTAACGTTATCGCTTCCTTTTAACAGAACCAGAATCCCCGGGTTGCGCGATCCGCTGCACACTCTGTGAAACGCCCAGGATGTTGTCTAAACAATTGCGGTAATAACTATAGCAAGTCGTCATGCGCATCCTCTGTGCGCCGCTTCACGCGGCGATCAATCGGATTGAACCAGCACGCGCTCATACGTTTCCATCGTCTTCTGCCCAATCGCAATCCACGATTCATCGCCGAAGTTCATCGCCCGCACATTGGCCGCCAGCCGTTCGCGCAGCGCCGCATGCTGAACCAGCTCAATCAGGGCACCGGCCAGCGCATCGGAGTCTTGCGGCGCAACCAGCAGCGCGTTCTCGCGATGAGTCAGCATCTCACGAAATACCGGCAGATCGGTGGTGACGATTGCCTTTCCCATCGCCAGCCCGGACGCCAGCGCGCCGCTGGTTGTGATCGCGCGATACGGATACACAACGACGTCCGCAGCGCGATAAAGTGCCACCAGCTCTTCGCTTCTCACAAAGCAGAAGTGCAGCTTCACCTGCTTCAGCCCCAGCGTACCAACCTGTGCGCGAATCTCCTGCAACAGCTCCGGCGCGCCCGTCCCCGCAATCACCAGGCAAGCGTCGCTGCGTTTCGCCTCCACCTGCTGCCATGCGCGCAGCAGCAGGTCGATCCCCTTATAGGGAAAGATGATTCCCTGCCACAACACAAGCACCTTGTCCGGTTTAAGCGCAAAGCTTCCCAGGTTCTCATCCTTGTTACATGCGGGAAGGTCATAAAAAAAAGGTCCATGCGCAATCACCGATACTTTTCCCTCGGGAACCGCGAACTCCATCGCAAGCCTGCCACGTACTGCCTCCGAGTGACAGATGATCGCGTCCACCCTCCGATATAGTTTGTGGAATGCCGGCCGGTACTTGTCGCCCGTATCGTGCGGAAGCAGGTCGTGCACCGTCAGCACAATCTTCGATCCACGCCGGCGGCAGTACTCCAAGAACCACAGGTCCAGCGGAGCTGCTGTCCTTAGCATCGGCAGGTACTGCACGTGAACCACGTCCGGCGGCGAAACGTAGAATCTCAACGTCAGCGCGCACAGGTTCAGCATCCCTTCCAGCAGCTTCAGAATCCTGCGTGGCAGCCGGGGCAGCCGAATCTTCCCCACTACATCCATCACTCCGGGATCGACCTGGATGCCACGGCTAGTGAAGCAGCCAGTATCGAGGTAGTAAGTGATGGACCCCACCGTCAGGTCGAGGGGATACTTCAGCAGCGCCCTGGAAAGATAGGCCGTGTAGTAGGGCACCGTCGCAAACAGGTCCATCATGAAGATGCTGGGACGCCGTGCGCCCGCGCTCACTTCGCACTTCCTTTCCCTGTGGCGGAAGGCTGAACCCTGCCTCTGCCATATCTCATCGCCGCAACGGCCTCTTCGTACACACGCAGATAATCCGCCGTCATCCGGGTCGCGGAGTACTCCTCTTCGATCAGTTGCCGTGCCGCTGCGCCCAGCCGTCTTCGCTTTTCTGGATTGTGTAACAGCTCCAAAATCCCCGCCGCCAGCAGCCCCGCGTCCGGCTTTGACACCAGCATCCCGGTGCGTCCATCCACGATCACTGTCGGCACCTCGCCCACCGCCGTCGCAACCAAGGCCAGTCCGCTCGCCATGCCCTCCAGTATCGCCATCGGCAGCCCCTCCTGGCGCGACGACGAAACCATCACGTCCAGCGATGCGTACATCGAGGCCATGTCCTCCCGGCGCCCCAGCAGGTTAACACTCTCGCGAATATTCAACCGATCGATCAACCGCTCCAGCTTCTCTCGGTCGGGCCCTTCGCCAACCACCTTGAATCTCGTCTCTGGAGCCTCAACCAGGACCTCTGCCGCGGCCTCTAGAAATAGATCGACTCCCTTCTCCCACGCCAAACGTCCAACCAGGCCAACCATTAATTCACTCCTGGCTGCCGCATCCGCGCCATGCAAAGCGATCGCCCCGTCGAATGGGTGTAAATCAATCCCATTGCGCACCATGCGGATCTTCTCTTTGCTCACTCCGGCCTTCAACAGCCTCTGCCTCACCTCGTTCGACACCGCCGCCACCCGCGTGTACTTGCGCAGCACAAAGCGGTCCAGCCGCCCGTAGATAGATACGAAGAGGTCCGTGTCATACCATGTGTGACAGGTCGACACCAGCGGCACGCCCATCCCGCGCAATGCGACGTAGACATAAATGTCCGCCTTATAGCCGTGAGCATGAACTACGTCCGGTCCAGTTCTGTCCACTAACTGCCGAATGCTCGCAATCGTCGCGCGGTCCACCTGTCCCCTGCATGGAATCAGGTGCGAATCGAATCCTTCCTTCAAGGCAATCTCATGGAGCTGGTGATGCGGATTTGCGGAATTGGAGAACACGCCCAGAACACAGCGATGAGGCCCATCGCGCAGCGTGCGCGCCAGGTTCAGAATCACCGCCTCCGCGCCGTACATGCCGCTACTGCTGATGATGTGCAGGACCTTCATTCCGCGCCTTCCTCGCCGCCATCGGTTCCCGGCTCACGGCGATTCATAAGCGCCCATAGCCTCGCGTATAGCCTGTCTCCCAACATTCTTTGCGCGGCCTCTTTCATCCGGTATTGACGGCCCAGTCTGGACAAGGCGCTTCCATCCGGCTCAAACAGCTTTGCAATCCACTCCGGCTTCACGCTTCCATGGATATTCACCCGGCCAACGGTCGCTCCCAGCGGCAGGCGTTCAGCTCGAGGGACGGACGTATAAATCTGCGTATAACCCGCCTCCGCGCACGCATCCAGAACGCGTCGATTGCTTCGCCCGCCGGGCAGTGACATCGTTGCAATCGAGGTCCCCAGCCTATCCTCTAAAGTAAGTCGCGACTTACTCAGCTCAGTCCGTAGCTCATCATTGTTGCAGTGCGTCAGCAATTTGTGGGTCCATCCATGCGCGCCAATCGAATTTCCTGCCTCATGCAGCGAACGCAGCTCCGCCCAACCCATATAGCCTAGCTTGTTCCCCGTCCAGCCTGCGGTAATAAAAAACCGCGCCGTCAATCCCCGCGATTGCAGGATTGGAGCGGCTAAATCAATATTGGAAATATGCCCATCGTCGAAGGTAATCTCAGGCCACAAAGCACAACTCTTTGCTTCGCGCATCCGCGTAATTAAATCCATATGCCGCTCGAACGATCCAGCTTCCAGCACATAGGAGTACCGGCTCTCGCCGGGCCGTAGTTCATGGTAGAGAAGATAGAGCCTATGCAAAGGCTGATGCTCCTGCACCCCCGAGATGGATTCAACTCGCAAAGATTCCCTCCCGTCCAGGTCTATTCCGCAGCCTTGGCCTCTACAAGCTCGAACAACTGCCGCGAGCGGGTGTAGATCCATGCAATCCTTCGCCCCTGGAACGCCACGGCAGGAACGGGGGACGCAACCACAACGCACCCATTCTTCCTGGCGTGCTCCAGCGCGCCCTCAAGTTCACTCGTCTCAAAGCACAGGTGGTACGCTCCGCCCCCGCTCTTTGCCAATATGGATTCGATCGGTGAGTCTTCTCCGAGCGGTGCAATCAGTTCAATCTCAGCCACGTCGCTGTCAGATTTGGCGAGAAAATTGACCGTCACCTTTTGCAGTGGGTCTTCAAACGGCCCGGACACAACTCTGTATCCGAATAGATCCGAGAGCAACTCGGTGGTTGGCCCCAGGGTCGGCACAGCTACTCCAACGTGCAGCAGTTTGAAATCCATGCCCGCAGGCAACTCAGGCGTCAAAGCACAGCCCCTTTCTTCAGCAACTCCGCCTGTAGCAGCGCCACGCTGGTAAGTTCAGGGATCCGCTGCGGATCCAACTGCACTCCATATTCCCCTTCCAGGGCAAGAATCGCCTGTAAGTGCCGGAACGAATCCCAGTTGTCCGCCGTTTCCATACTTAGTTCTGAGGTGACCTGCTCCGGTGAAATCTCGAAGATATCGGCCAGTAGTTCCCGCAGCGAACGCGGCACTTGCTCATCGCTCATACTATTTATTTCCTTCCACAGTGATCCACTTAGGGTATGTTGGGACCGACGCAGTCAGGTCAAGTTCATAGAATTCTGAGTCGCGGGAGGCTTCTTCCGATGGAATATACCGTGTAAAACCATGGTCGGAATAGAACGTCGCGCACGGAGCATTTTTCTTGGTTGCAATAAATTCACCTGCCAGTCGCTTCGCGCCGTCTTGTAGTGCCTGGTCGCCAACATACGCCAGTAGTGCGGTCTCAATCCCGCGACCGATCACTCGACACGATAATAGCAGTGAATCGATCTCGCACGAATCCCCTTGCTTTCGCACCAGCGCCATCCCTACCACCCCCGCATCGCCGAAGCGGTCGCGCACTCGTACCACCACGGCCTGCCCTCCAGTCGCATTTGCAAACTCCTCAACCTCGGCTGCCGAGCGGCGCCGTGTCGTCAGATTGAACTGGTTTGTCTTGGCCAGCAACTGCACCGCACGAGACAGCGGGGCCTCGAGCGCACTCTGAAAGATGCATACAATTCCCAGCGAAGCCAGAAACTCATCGCGACTGCTCGAGCTGCCGGCCAGTTCAGCCCGCCGCGCCTGTGCCTTGTATTCATCCGAGCGATGCACATCGTCTTCGGTAACCGCTGTCGCATCGAAATAGGGTTGTTCCGACAATATCTCGACCAGCATCCACGGCTCCAGTGCAGGCGCTTCAACAACTGCCACCTCCGGCAACTGCTGTCGAATGGCCTCGCATTCCTCCGGACTGTCGTCGACAAAGACAAAGGAATCCAAGCCAAGCGAGAGCTCCTGAGCAAGTTCGCGAATCGAATCCGCTTTGTCGTTCCAATTTATTCTGTGCGCCGCAAAGCTATCCAGGCCCAGTGCAAGGTCGGCGGCGCGAACATGGAAAGCCTCGCGCACGTCGCCCTCATTATTTTTAGAAACGATTGCCAGCAAAATCCCCCGGGAAGATAACTGCTTAAGATATTTCTGGTAGGCAAGATAACAATTCCCAGGAAATGCGCTTCCTGTTGCAATCCCATCCGACCCGTCTTCTCCCAGCACTCCGCCCCACAGCGTATTGTCCAGGTCCGTGCAAAGTACCTTGCGCGGCGCGCGGAACAGAGTCGAAAACGTGCGCACCAGCCCGCCGGAATAATCTCGAAACATATCCGCGGCAACCGCCAGCCGCGAAGCATAAAACATCCGCGCATCGCTCCAGCGGCCCCGTCCGTTGCGGGCGGCAATCCGGTCCACATCGAAAAATACGCAGTCGGCAATCGTTCCGCATAGCGCAGCGATTCGTTGATTCAGCCGCTTCACGGCGTTCGTCAGGCTATGCGGAAGATTTGCCTCGCCCACATCGCCCAGAGACGTAAACTCAGGAACTACAAGTCCCTGAAATAATATACGCGCGGCACTACCCGACCGATAACTCCTCAGCAGTTGAGCTATCCGAGTTACGCACTCCTCGATCTCCTCCTCAACCTCCGCTCCTATTCCATCCGCGCATAAATCCGGCAGCCGTCCGGCAATTTCCTCCAGATCAAGAATAATCAGAACTAAGTCCGGCTGAAACCGTGCAAGCGGACTATCAGTATTTAGTAACTCGTCGGCATATGACCCATAGCCGCCCACCTGCATTTCAAGCACATAATTCGCCAATACGGCTTCGACAGTTAAAAATGGAAGGTTCGGCTCCACCGTCACCGAACGCACTATATAGGTTCTCAGCTTTCGGGCCTCCAACTGCTCACGCAGCGCATCGCCAACTCCCGCAAATGCCGTCGCGCAGAACAGCACATCCGCCGGCTTGCTCGATGCCGCCAGCAGTCGCCGCGCAAATTTCACCGTTCCGCCGGCATCCTGCCTCGCCACTGCGTTCTGGATGCCGCGCCGCAGCTCCTTGCGCTCCGCGTCACTCTGCATCGAGCTTCTCCGCCGAATCCGTCGTAGCCGCCGCCACAGGCGCCCGCAGAATAATCCGCCCCGGTACGCCCATCACAGTAGCGCCCGCCGGGACATTGCTGATCACCAGCGTATTGGCGGCAATCTTCGCTCCATTGCCCACCTTGATCTTGCCCACCAGCGTCGCGCCCGTGCCGATATACACGTCGTCGCCCAGCACTGGCGCTCCCTGTCTCCCCATGGCCGAGGTGCCAATCGTCACCCGGTGCGCCAGGTCGCAGTTCCGCCCCAGCACCGCCTGCGGGTTGATGTGCACTCCGCCGATATGACCGATATAAAGTCCCGGCCCAATCGTCGCCTGCGCATCCAGGCACATCTCCATCACCACCTCGCAACCCTTGTTCGCCGCATAACTCACCAGCTTCAGTGGCACCCGCACCAGCGCCGGAGGCCGTGACACCTGGAGCCAGTTCGCCAGCCGGTAGCAGGCAATCGACCACACCGCAGGGTTCAGCCACAGCTCCCGCCCGCGGTAGCCCCTGGCCCTGTATCGCGCAACGTCTGCGGCAAACGCACCCATGCCAGCTCCCTTGTATAAGCTAACCCTTCGCCACAACTCTGCTACGACTATATCGGGAATCCAGCCGCCGGGTGCCCCACATCTCGCTTCTGAGATGTGGGATTTTGGGTGCCCCATTCATTCCGCGTTCTTTGCGGAATGGGTGGCGTTCTTGCCTTACAGGAGGGAGCGTGGGGTTTCAACCCCACAAAGAATGCCCCATGGAAGCAAGGGCTTTAGCCCCGGGCCATGTGCTTGCCCGTCA
>DATKGA010000135.1:0-20111 GCA_035510935.1 Acidobacteriaceae bacterium | reverse complement strand
GGGGGCGTGATCTAGAGATCGCCGATCCGAGCAAGTATTTTCTCTCTTCGGATGACGCACAGTGGGCCTGTTTTAATAGCGGGCTTCAGGACAAGCATTCGGCAGATCTTTTTGTAATTTTCGAGAGGTATCGGCCTCTTTCTCCGCTTCCCACAGGGACCGTGCGCCCAGACTGGGTGTACCGGGGAACAGTGACATCTCGGGATCAGGCGTACAGGAGTCATTTCGGGACGAAGCATCCCGCGCTTGCGTGGTACTCAAATGACAGCCAGGATTACATCTTCAACACCCGGTACACGATGGATACCGACATTTTCGATCACATGTTTGATCGGGCGAAGGAACGTTCAGGGTTCGTGTCCGATGCAACCGATGAGTCGGTTCGCAACTACCTTCGTGGATGCATAGAGAATCTAATCCCGAAGATAAAGAGGAACTACAAAACTGCAATTCCCGTGTACTTCATCGAGGAACGCCGGATGCAGATGCTATTACCCTTCCATTCTTCCAACGGTCGCGACATATCGTGCTTCTTGGTCGAACGGGACGACGTAAACTCCTGCTACAAGATCAAGACGATCCTCGACATGGACCAAGCTTTCTTCGCCGCGCGGCTGATTACCCGCCCTGACAAGGAATGGCTCAATCCCTGATACCGCCATTTCCCGCGACCTTCCATCAGTTCCCGCCACATACGTACTTTTCAGACACTACCCGAAACTCAGCTCCGCTTCCCATTCCTGCTTGAGAGCATCTATCATCGAGCGTGCTACGGGGCGTGAGTGATTCCGCGCCGAGCTGCCAGCGACAAGGTTCGCCGCTGGGTAATACAGGAAGAGGGGGCTAATCGCCATGAGCGCAACTGCGGCAAGTATCCAACAGTACGAGATGCTGATCGACGGCGAATTTGTGTCGTCATCCAAGACGATCCAGGTTATTAACCCAGCGACCGAAGAGGTGATCTCGGAGTTTCCGGAGTGCACAGCGGAGGACGTGGACCGGGCCGTACTGGCTGCCGAGGCGGCGCAGAGGAGCTGGGCCGCGCTGCCGGCCATCCGGCGGGCGGGCTATCTGCGCGAGATTGCCACGCTGGTGCGCGCGAACCGCGAAGCTCTGGCCCGCGTCATCACGATGGAGCAGGGTAAGATCCTGCCGCTGGCGCAGGTGGAGGTGGACTTCTCCGCCGACTACCTGGATTACATGGCGGAGTTTGCCCGGCGCTACGAGGGCGAGATCATCCAAAGCGACCGCCCCGGCGAGAACATCCTGCTGTACAAAATGCCAATTGGCGTCATCGCCGGCATTCTGCCCTGGAACTTCCCTTTTTTCCTGATCGTGCGCAAGATGGCGCCCGCGCTGGTGACGGGCAACACCATCGTGATTAAGCCAAGCAGCGAGACGCCCAACAACGCCTTCGAATTTGCCCGCCTGGTGGCGCAGTCGTCACTGCCCAGGGGCGTCTTCAACCTCGTCTCCGGATCGGGCACGATGGCGGGCCAGGCGCTGGCCAGCCATCCCAAGGTGGGCATGGTGAGCCTTACCGGCAGCGTGCGGGGCGGCGTCGCGGTGATGCACGCGGCGGCGGACAATGTGACCAAGGTCTCGCTGGAGCTGGGCGGCAAGGCTCCGGCCATCGTGATGGGCGACGCGGACATCGACCTTGCCGTGCGCGCCATCCGGGACTCGCGCATCATCAACACCGGGCAGGTGTGCAACTGTGCCGAGCGGGTGTATGTGCATGCATCCGTCGCGAAAGAGTTCATTGCAAAGATGACCGCAGCGATGCAGCAGACGGTCAGTGGCGATCCCTTTGCGTCAGCCACCGAGATGGGCCCCATGGTGAGCAAGCGGCAGCGCGAGCTGGTGCATGAGGCCGTGCAGCAGGCGTTGAAGGACGGCGCCAAGCTGGAGTGCGGCGGCAACTTCCAAAGCAGCAACATCGCAAACGGCAAAGGCTACTTCTACCAGCCCACGGTGCTGACCGGATGCCGCCAGGAGAGCGCAATCATGCAGCAGGAGATCTTCGGGCCGGTGTTGCCCATCGCCACCTTCGAGACGCTCGATGAGGCCATCGGGTACGCCAACGACTGCGAGTACGGGCTGACCTCGTCCATCTACACGCGCAACCTGGATGTGGCCATGCGCGCGTGCAACGAGCTGAAGTTCGGCGAGACGTATGTGAACCGCGAGAACTTCGAGGCCATGCAGGGCTTCCACGCAGGATGGCGGAAGTCCGGCATCGGCGGCGCGGACGGCAAGCACGGCCTGGAGGAGTATTTGCAGACCCACGTCGTGTACATGAACTACGACCTGAAGAAGCAGTAGCAATGGTTCGAGGTTCATGGTTCGAGGTGTTGTAGCGGAAACCCACATCTCAAATGTGAGATGTGGGGCACCCGGCGTGCTTTGATCGCTGACTGGCGTTAAGTCCTCGTGGTAGTATCTCCCCCAGATTGCGCCCTGCTGAGCGTCCGGCCCAGATTGACCATTTCAGAGGAGGAGTAGCCCTGTGAGCCAATTTTCTCGTCGCGAATTCCTGAAGACATCGCTAGCCGTTGGAGCCATGAGCACGGTTGGCACGCTGCCGGTGTACGGTGCCAAGCGCACGGCCACCGACATGGTGACGCTGGGCAAATCGGGCATGAAGGTGACGCGCTTGGCCTTCGGCACAGGCACCAACAACGGCCGCACCCAGGCCGCGCTGGGGCAGCAGGAGTTTACCCGCCTGGTGCACTATGCGTACGACAAAGGCATCCGTTTCTTCGAGACCTGTGATACCTACGCGACGCCGGCCATGCTGGGCGAGGCGCTGAAGGATATCCCGCGCGACAGCTATCAACTGATGAGCAAGCTGACCACCAATAACGCCGATCCGCAGGAGCATTTCCAGCAGATGCTGCGCATCTCGCAGACCGAGTACTACGACATCATGCTGCTGCACTGGCAACATACCGACGATTGGGTGAGCACAACCGCCCGCTGGCAGGATGGCGTCCTGCAGGCGCAGGAGAAGAAGATTATCCGGGTTCGCGGCGCGTCGGTGCATGGCCTGCCCGCGCTGCGCCAGATGCCGGGCAACAAGTGGCTGCAGATCGCGATGATCCGCATGAACCATAACGGCACGCGCATGGATGGACCGGTGGGAGACGGCCCAAGCAATCCGGACAGCGTGGGCGAAGTGGTGGACCACGTGAAGCAGGTGAAGAAGGAGGGCATGGGCGTGATTAGCATGAAGCTGATCGGCGAAGGACGGTTCACCGAACGCACAGACCGCCAGGCCGCCATGCGCTTCGCCTTCAACTATGCCGGTGTGGACTGCGTAACGGTGGGCTTCAAAAACACGCAGGAGATCGACGAAGCGATCGAAAACATGAACCTCGCGCTGGCCTAGAAGATTCCTTACGGGGCGAATTTAAATGTGACCGGGGCGGAGAACTCGTAGCCGTCGCGCTTCAACTGTTGCTGGCTGCTAACGACGACTCCATTGATTTTGACGTTCTTGAAGAGGATGGGGGCGACCTTGGCGCCCATGATCTGGGCGGGGCGCGTGGGATGGCCAAAGGTGCAATTCTCGAAGACAAAGTTGGTGACGGGGTCTGATCCGCCGTCGATGTAGATGTGGCCGCCATCGTTCTCGAAGCTGGTGTTGACGAACTTGAAGTCGTCGAGGACGATGCCTTCGCTGGGCTTCTGTCCCGAGGTGTATCCCTTGCCGGTAAAGTACGCGGGCGAGAGCTGGATCCAGACGGCATACTTATTCTGGTTGGTGACAAACTGCACGCCGTCGAAGAGCAGGTGACGGATGTTGGGCGCGCCGCCATACCCAATCGCAATCGACGCAGTGTAGGTGTAGTTGACGAAGTTGCGGACCGTCACGTCCTCTACGGTGGAATTTTTGCCGCCATAGAAGGCGAACGTGTCGTCCATGGTCATGGCGAAGCTGTCGGCGATGAGGACGTGCTTGGTGTTGCCGGTGATGTCGAAGGCGTCGTCGTGGTACTGCTGCTTGCGGTTGACGATCTTAATATTGATGGCGGAAAAGTTTTCGGTGTCGCTGACGGTGGTGGTCCAGTAGGAGGAGCGTAGCAGGAGCAGTCCCTGGAAGGTGATGTTCTTGCAGTGGTTTACGATGTATCCCTTGACGCCGTTGCCGTGTGGATCGTTGACCAGGCCCTCGTCGGATCGCGCTTTGCCGTCGCCGGTATCGGGCTGGACGTCGTGCCAGAGCCATGGGTAGCCCTCCATATCGATGGTGCCACGTCCAGTGATGCCGGCATTCTCGACATTATTGAAGACAACCATCGCGCGCAGGCCTCGACCACCGGAGGGCATGGGCGGCGATACGTAGTCCGCGTTCTTGCGCGAACCGCGAATGACGGCTCCCGCATCGATATAGAGCTTCACGTTACTCTGCATCACGATTTCGCCGGAGAGGTAGATTCCGGCGGGGAAAAAGAGTACGCCGCCGCCGGGCCGTGCAGAGACATCGCCGATGGCCTTGTTGATGGTCGCTGTCTGCAGCGTCTTGCCGGTGTTGTCCACCTTGTAGTCCATAATGTTGACCACGTTGGCGTCGCCCAGTTTGGGCGGGTCCTTCTCGGCGGGCTCGGCAAAGAGGAGAAGGCCGGGGCTCTGAAAGGTGGGCTCTTCGTTGAAGAAGATGACCAGATAGCGCGGCTGATCGAGGTCGAAGCTGATGGACTTGCCGCTCATCTGCGGACGAATGCCGTAGGCGGCAGGCCGGATGTAGCAGGTAATGACATTGCGCTCATTGACGAGCGAGGTGATGGTGACATGCACCTTGCCGGACGCCGGCATTGAGAAACTGGCGTGGTCCATCCACTGAAACTGGTTGTAGGTGGGCAGGCGATGCACGAAGACAGGCTGGCCGTCCACGGTGACCCTGTAGGCAAGGCTCTCCGGCGCGCCGGGATAGGCCGGGTAGGGAGTAACCGAAGCGACCGCAGCCACGGGCAGAAGCATGGAAAACGACAAGAGCATAGCCAACCGAAGCGCCGAGCCTGCCAACCATCTGGATTTCATTGCATTCCTCTTCTTTCCTGGTAACGCGCGTCGGGCCAAATGCCCGTGCGGCTTACTTTCATACAAAGGATGAACTATCGCAAAATCTTATAGGAAGCGCGGTACAAGTGCCCACTGAGAACTGGCCTCTCGTCTTCCAGCTAAGAATGGTCCGTTTCCCGGCACAAATCACCCTTTCTCGCCGCCTATGCCCGGCTTGCGGGCCACACGTGACGCCCTGTTTGACAGGCATTCTCCCAACTGAATAGACTTCCGCCCATGAAGCTCAGAGCCATTTTTCCCGTTGCTGCCATCGTCCTGATGACGTCCACCCTTCCGCTTTGGTCGGCGGATACAAAATTCGTGCCTCCAGTGACGCCACGCGTGACCTACAACTTCAACGCCGACTGGAAGTTCATCCGTCAGGATGTTCCCGGAGCCGAGGTTGTAGGCTTCGACGACGCTGCGTGGGAGACTGTCAGCACGCCGCACACCTTTAATGATGTCGACTCGTTCCGCATGATCATCGACCACAGCGGCGGCGATCGCGGCAAGTATCAGGGCGTGGTGTGGTACCGCAAGCATTTCAGGTTGCCCGCAGCGGCCGCCGGGTCCAAGGTATTCATTGAGTTCGAGGGAATGCGCCAGTCGGGAGACATCTATTTGAATGGCGTCCCCTTCGGCCTGTATGAGAACGGAATCACGGGATACGGCATCGACCTGACGCCCGGAGTGCATTTTGGCGACCAGGACAACGTGATCGCGGTGCGGGTGGACAACCGCGGTAGTGTCCGGGAACGCGCCACCGACACCGGCTACCGATGGAACGCCAACGACTTCAACCCCCAATTCGGCGGCATCAACCGCCGGGTATGGCTGCATGTGACCGGCCCCATCTACCAGACGCTGCCGATCTATTACGGCCTGGGCACCACCGGCACCTATATCTACTGCAACAACTTCAACATTGCCGGCCATAGCTGCACGGTGAATATTGAATCGCAGGTTCACAATGCCACACAGGGCCGCGGGCGCAGCAGTGCCAATGCCACCCTTTCAGCCGTAGTGGTGGACAAGGACGGCGTGGTGCGCGCCACCTTCACAGGCACTGGCTCCGACATCGTCTCTGGCGACAAAACTATTTTGAAGGCCAGCGGCCCGTTGACCGGAGCGCGCTTCTGGAGCCCGGACGATCCATATCTGTACGACGTGTACACCATGCTGACCGTCGGCGGGAAAGTTGTCGACGTAACTAAGATCACCACCGGCTTCCGCAAGGTGGAGTTCAAGGGCGGAGTAGGCACCGGCGGCGTGTATATCAACGATAAGTTCACCTATCTGAAGGGATTCTCGGAGCGCTCGGCGGATGAGTGGGCCGGTGTCGGCGTTGGCTATCCGGAGTGGATGCATGATTTCACCGCGCAGATGATCCGCGACGACCACGGCAACTACATGCGCTGGATGCATGTGACGCCGCAGAAGGTGGATGTGGAATCCTTCGACCGCTTCGGCATTGTTGAGATTGCGCCGGCGGGCGACAAGGAAGAAGACTCCTGGGGCACGCAGTGGAGGCAGCGCGTGGATGTGATGCGCGACAGCATCATATACCTGCGCAACAGCCCCAGCATCCTGATGTGGGAGGCAGGCAATACCGGCGTCACCGGGCCACAGATGCAGGAGATGGTGGCCCTGCGCAAGGAGTTCGACCCCAACGGCGGCCGCTTCATGGGATGCCGTTCCCTGTCGCAGCCGGATGCGATCGCTGCGGCGGAGTGGTCAGGCACCATGCTGGGCGGACCGTATAACGACAATGTGCGCAACCGGATACCGCTGATCGAGACCGAAGACTTCCGCGATGAAGGCGCACGCCGCTTCTGGGACGATTATTCGCCACCCTACTACGGATTCAAGAAGGGGCCGAACGACACCTGGAACTATAACTCGGAGACCTTCGCCGTCGCGCAGGTCAAGCGCTACTGGAACTTCTACTCCAACCGCATCTCCAACACCGACCCGGCACACGCCAAGTATGCCGCCTACGCCTCCATCTACTTCACGGATGAGGCTGCGGACGGTCGGCAGGATTCCAGCGAAGTCTCCCGCGTGAGCGGCAAGGTGGACGCTGTGCGCCTGCCCAAGGAAGCCTACTTCGTGGAGCAGGTGATGCAGAACGAGAAGCCCGACATCCACATCATCGGGCATTGGTCGTATCCACTCACGCAGCCCAGCGGGGCCCCCACTGTGAAGACCATGTATGTGGTCGCCAACAACGTGGACAGTGTGGAGCTGTTTGTGAACGGCGAATCCAAGGGTAAGGTCACCGAGGCTGTAAGCGGCTATCTGTATACCTTCCCCAACATCGCGTTCGTGCCGGGCACCATCAAGGCCGTCGGATACAAGGGTACGGCTGCAGTAGCCAACTACCAACTCACGACCGCAGGGCCACCGGCGGCGATCAAGCTGACCCTGCATACCGCGCCCGGCGGCGTGCGCGCAGATGGCGAGGACATGGCCCTGATCGACGTGGAAGTGGTCGATGCCAAGGGTCAGCGTTGCCCGACCGACGACGCGCGCGTCGACTTTACGTGGAGCTCGACAGGCAGGGCTGTCTCGGCCACTGGCCCCGCCATCTGGCGCGGAGGCTATAACTCAGGCAAGACCAACAGCACAAATAACCTGTATATCAACACCGAGGACGGCATCAATCGCGTGGCCATGCGCTCTACCAGAGAGGCGGGATCCGTCACGCTAACGGCTACGCGCCAGGGCCTGAAGCCCGCAACCGTCTCCTTCGACACCGCACCGGTCCAGGATATGGACGGACTGTCGCAGGAGGTAGAGGTCACGCTGTCGCCGGTCGCGGCCAAGTAAGACCAACAGGACTTAAAGGACATACCGTGAGGGGCAGGGCTTCGGCTCTGCCCTTCACGGTGTAGACGCCGACGGAGTTCGGCAGAGTTATACTTAATCGCAAGGCGGACTCGCGGGTACACAACCTCAACTCTGTACAGCTTCCCACTAAGGAGACCTTCAAGTGAAATTGAATCTGGGTCGTATTGCGATTTTTTGTCTTGCTGCCTCCATCATCACTCCTGCTTTTGCGCAAGGCTCCGGAGCGGACACTTACAAAGCGCAATGCGCCCTGTGCCATGGTGACGACGGCAGGGCCACTACTCCAGTGGGATCGGCCTTAAAAGCTGCGTCGTTCAAGGACCCGGCAGTGGTAAAGACCCCGGACGCCGCATTGATCACGATCATCAAGAATGGCAAAGACAACAAGATGCCGCCCTTTGCGGCGAAGCTTACAGACGCTCAGATCAAGGCTGTGCTGGCTTATATCCGCACGTTGCAGAAGTAGCCGGCGGCGGCTAGGCTTGCGGCATGGATTGCTGCTTCGTTGTTATACCGCGACGAAGAGGTTCTCGGCGAACCCCCATTCCTCGTCCATCCATTGCGCGACACACTCGAACCCGGTGCGGGCGGCCATCTCCACAGGCTCGTGCCTGCCATATTTATGGCAGCTCTCGGTCCAGATGGTCTCATCGCTGCGGAAAGTGAACGTGGCCTCATCCATGCTGACCGTCTGGGTTTGCATGCAGCGGAGATGCATCTCGATTCTGCGCTCGCGTGCGTTGTAAAGGGCGACGTGTTCGAAGCGGGACAGGTCGAAATCCCCTCCCAGTTCGCGGTTGATGCGGGCCAGCAGGTTGCGATTGAACGCTTCCGTCAGACCAAGCGAATCATCGTAGGCGGGAATGAGCTGGGCCAGTGGCTTTTCAAGGTCCGTGCCCAGTAGAAGCGTATCGCCGGGCTCAATCCTCTGGCGAATCCCGCGCAGGAAGTCCTCGGCGGGAGCGCGATCGAAGTTGCCGATGGAACTGCCCAGAAACAGCACTGTGACTGCTTCCCCATGTCTGCGGCGGGCCACCGCGCGACCCAGGCCATCCAGGTACTCCGCCTCGAATCCCAGAATGCTGACGTGGGTCAGATCGTCGAGTTCGCGCTCGCAGCTTACCAGTGCCGCGGAAGAAATTTCGATCGGGCAGTAGGTCATCGACTGATGGTGGGCCAGGGATTCCAGAATCTGCCGCGTCTTGCGACCGCTGCCGCTGCCCAGCTCCACCACCATGCCATGTGCTGTGAGGAACTGAGCGATGTCGCTGGAGTGGCGGCGCAGAATCCGCTCCTCCGCCCGCGTCAGCCCATACTCCGGAAGGCGAGTGATGGCTTCAAACAAGGCAGAGCCGATGTCGTCGTATAGATACTTCGACAGCAATGTTTTTTGCCCGGTCTGTTGCAACCCATCGCGTACGTCTTCGGCGAATGAGTCGACACTGTGGATTGCGCCATCGCGGATCAGCATAGAGGTTCCTTTCAGTGCTGCACGCAGCGGAATGAGGCGTAAACATACGGATAATGCGGCTGGAACCAGTTGCGGAACGAGCGCCGCAACATGCATGCAGCGGTCCTGGGCGATGCACCCTTGGCCACGAAATGTTTTCCATCGAAGAAGTCCGCCGAATAGCCGGAGTAATAAGGAGAAGGCTCGAAGCCCGGGTGCGGGGTAAAGGGTGAGGAGGTCCACTCCCATCCGTTGCCCAGCGTGTCATCCAATCCAAAAGCGCTGCGGCCTGCGGGCCTGCTGCCCACCGCGACCGGGTCCCAATGATGGAAGTCGAAGTTGCCGCGAGTAGCATCGGGAGGCGCATCGCCCCATGGATACGCCCGTTCCACGCCATCCGGCGTGCCGTACGCGGCGCGATGGAACTGGGCTTCGGTGGGAAGGTCGCCGCCGGCGAAACGCGCATAGGCCGAGGCCTCCGCATGGCTGACGTAGACCGGCCAGTCCAGAGGCAACGGTATCTCTTCAAACATGGCGCGACAGAACCACTGGTCCGGACGCCCCTGATCCTGACGCATGAACCAGAGGTGCGGAGCAACGATGTTCTGCTCCTTGATCCAGGCCCAGTCCGCATCGCTCCAGAACTGGCGGTCGTTGTATCCGCCTTCACGCACAAATCGGAGGAACTCTCCGTTGGTGACCTTGTGAGAGCCAATCGCGAAGGCTGGCACTTGTACGGAGTACTCTTCAAACTCATTGTCCCAGGCAAATGATTCCGCTGTGCGAGAAACTCCCAACGTCGCGGTCCCTGCCGGTATATCGATCATCCGGGCCTCAGCGGGCGGAATGGGACGAGACGGGCTAACGGATAGATAATCGTGCGGCACCATCTTCCGCTGCAAACTCAGCTGGTGCACCATGTACGTCAGGGTCTCTGCGTGCATCAAGCGATGTTCGATGGCGACGTTCAGGATGATATCTGGCGGGAAGCGCCAATCGTTTGCCGCGGCCCGCGAGCGGCCGTTGAGAAGGTCATTCAACACGCGCTGCACATGATGGGCATAGCTTTCGACCTGGGCCAGTGGAGGCCAATCGGATGGCTGGTCCTGGGGCAGACCGCCGCCCAGCGGATCGATGCCGAAGGCAAAGAGGCGGTCGAACTCCGTGTCGGCAGGGCCCAGCCCAAGCGCCTGGCCTGCAATCAGGTTCCAGTCGAACGCCTCCAGGTGGCCGATATAAAAGACGATTCGGTGCCGTTCGCCAATGGGCCGGTCGTACAACGCGTCCGAACGCACCCTGCGAAACAAGTCTTCGGTCATGGCGCGCGCATGGGCCAGACGATCCAGGAGTTGCGTCTGATCTTCCAGTTGGGGAGCCAGTGCATTCATCGGGCGACCTCTGTCTTTCAACGCAAATTTGGCCTGCGCGGAAACGGCTCGAACATCATCTCGTCAACGTAGCACCATCCCCAATCCTCGCCCGGTTCAATGGAGCGCATGATGGGGTGCTTCGTCTGATGGAAGTGTTTTGTGGCGTGGCGGTTTTTGGAGGAGTCGCAGCATCCGACGTGTCCGCATATCTCGCAGAGGCGCAGATGGACCCATGTATCGCCCATGCGCAGGCATTCCTCACATCCGTCGGTGTTAGGCGACGGGTTTGTTATCTGGGCCAGGTGCGAACAGTTTTCCTGCATCGTCTACCTCCTCTCCTGTGTCCACGACTGTACTCTTCGGTTGTGTCAGCGGTAAGTAAACCTGGAAGCGTGTATCGCCCGGGTGCGACGTGACGCGGATCTCGCCATGATGGTTGCGGATGATGCGGCAGACCGTATCCAGTCCCAGTCCCGTCCCCTCTCCAACTTCTTTTGTAGTGTAAAAGGGCTCAAAGATGTGGGGCAGCACATCGGGCGGGATTCCAGGGCCAGTGTCGCCAATCTCAATGAGTATGCGGTCGAACTCCCGCGCCGTCCGCACCCGCAGTTCGCCCTGCCCGTGCATGGCCTGGATGGCGTTGACCATAAGGTTGGTCCATATCTGGTTAAGCTCCCCGCCATAGGCGCAGATTCGCGGCAGGCCCTGGTCGTACTCGCGAACCACCTTAATTTCGCCCTTGAGTTTGTGATGCAGAATGGTGAGCGTGTTCTCGATCCCCTGTTGCAGGTCGATCTCCTTCATCGTGGCCTGGTCCATGTAGGAGTATTCCTTAATGGCCATAACAAGTTCAGAGATTCGCTTGGTGCTGATTTCAATCTCGCTGATCAACCTGGCGATAGTGATGAGCGATGCGATGCGTGTGAGCGCGTCGGCCAACACCTCATCGTCAACCTGCGCGGCGAGGGCTTCCAGCTTGGGAAGCTCCACGCAGGCGTCGGCGATGGCCGGCGCAATCTTCCAGGCATCCGGCACATGGCGCGCTTCCAGCCAGGTGGTGATGCGCTCCTCACGATCGCTTTGCGCCAGCGGGTCGGCAGAGAGAGTAGGGGCCTGCCCGGCCTCGCGCTCGAAGCGGAGGATACTCTCCCGCAGCTCTGTGGGAAGCGCGTGGCGAGCCAGCCGGATGCTGGCGTCGCGCACGGTTTCCAGCGTCTCGCGCAGGCTTGCGGTTGCGCGCTGGGCGGCGGCCGCGGGGTTGTTGAGTTCATGCGCCAAACCGGCGGAGAGCTTACCCAGGGCCATCATCTTGTCGCGCTGCGTCTCGATGCGCGTGGTCTCGCGAATGCGGTCGGCCATGACGGAGACCAATCGTTGGCCAAGCAGGGGAATGCGCTCCAGCATCTCCGGGAAGTCGCGCCGGTGCAGGGCGGCAATGCGCGTGGGAAGGACTGCCCGGCTGGTGCCTCCGTAAGTCGTCAGCCGTGAGTAGGGCAGCAGGCCGGTGACGCCCCCGGCATAGCCATTAAAGATGGTCTCGCCCGAGCCGCCTCCCCGCTGGATGCGAATCTCTCCCTCGAGGATCACGATGAGATGGTCCAGCGGCTCACCCTCCCGGCCCATAATCTCTCCGACCTGGAAGAGCCTCTCCTCAAAATGTTTCACGAGCCAGTCAAGCTGCTCCTGGGGCAGGTCCGCGAAGACCTCGATCTTACGCAGATCGTCGATCAGGCTGCTGTCCGCTGCACTCGTA
Organism: Acidobacteriaceae bacterium; assembly: GCA_035510935.1. Lineage (GTDB taxonomy): Bacteria > Acidobacteriota > Terriglobia > Terriglobales > Acidobacteriaceae > Edaphobacter. The sequence continues at coordinate 7,624 of DATKGA010000135.1, read as the reverse complement.
AGCTTCTCCTCCAAGTCACACCTCACTGAGATACTGATGCGTGAACTGCACGGCAATCGAGCCTTCGCCTACGCCCGACGCAACTCGCTTCACGGAACCATGACGCACGTCGCCGGCGGCAAATATACCGGGCACGCTGCATTCCACCCAGTACGGGTCGCGCTCCAGTTGCCATCCCGCAGGCTTCTTTCCGTCGCGCACCAGGTCCGCCCCGGTCAGGATGAATCCTCGCTCGTCGCGCTGCACCACGCCGGAGAGCCAATCCGTGTTGGGCTCCGCGCCTATAAAGATGGAGAGCAGATTTGTAGGCACCGTGGCCGCATGGCCGTTGTCGCCGCCACGAATGGAAACGGCTTCCAAGTGCGTGTCTCCATGCACCTCCACCACCTGGGAGCGGGTTTGCACCTCAATGTTCGGCGTTTTTTTAATCTGGTCGATGAGGTACTGCGACATGGAGGCGGAGAGCGACCCGCCACGCACCAGCATCACCACTTTGCGCGCAAACTTGGCGAAGTACATGGCGGCCTGCCCGGCCGAGTTGGCGCCGCCCACAATGTATACTTCCTCGCCCTCACAGGAGATGGCCTCGGTCATGGCCGCGCCATAGTAGACGCCGCATCCCTGCAGACGGTCCGCGCCGGGGACATCCAGCTTGCGGTAGGCTACGCCGGTTGCGATCAACAGCACTTTGCATCCAATGTCCGATCCCGCGGCCAACTTGACCACCCGCGATGGGCCCTCCACGCTGACTCCGGTGACCTGCTGGGGAGAGAGAATCTCCACGCCGAAGCGCCGCGCCTGGGCCACGGCGCGCCGTGCCAGATCGCCGCCGCTCAATCCGGAGGGAAAGCCCAGATAATTTTCGATGCGCGAACTCATTCCGGCCTGGCCACCCGGAGCCTCCATCTCGATCAGCACCGTGCTCAGGCCCTCCGACGCGCCGTATACAGCCGCCGCCAGCCCCGCGGGACCGCCGCCTACGATCACCAGATCGTAAAACGCCACACCAGGTCGCATACGCAGACCAAGCTTCTCGGCCAGTTCGCCCAGGCTGGGATCGGCAAGCGAGGTGCCGTCGGGGAAGAGCACCTTGGGCAGGCTGGAACTCTCAGCGCCAGCCGCCTCCACCAGACGGCGCACCTCGGCGACCTGCCCCGCCGTCTCCACATCGATCCATTGGTACGGCGCTTGATTGCGTGTCAGGAAGTCTCGAATCGCGTAGGAATGAGGCGACCAGCGCGTGCCAAGAACTCGGACGCCCTCGAACGGAGGGCGGAACGAGCCCATCCAATCCTCCAGAAGGTCATCCAGTACCGGGTAGAGCTGCTCCTCCGGAGGGTCCCAGGGCTTCAGCAAATAGTGATGGATTTTGGCGTCGTTGATAGCACCGATGGCGGCATCGGTGTCGGCGTAGGCCGTCAGCAGGACGCGCTTGGCGTTGGGGAATAGCTCCATCGCCTGCCCCAGGAACTCCACGCCAGTCATCTGCGGCATCCGCTGATCGACCAGAAGGAGGGCCACGGAATCTCCCCGGCGCTTGAGTCCGCGCAACGCCTCCATGGCCGTCGCTCCGGAGTCCGCGCGCAGCACCCGGAAGCGCTCCGCATAACGGCGGCGCAGGTCGCGCTCCACGGCGCGGAGTACCTCGGGGTCGTCATCCACCGTAAGCAGTACGGGCTTCGCCATTCCTCTTCCTTGACAAGCGCTGGATCTGGGTAAAAAAGGCGCAATGTGGGGCGGTGACTGTTGCCCGCCTTCATTGGCCCGCAGACTTTGATAACTCTTTGGATGAGCCTCGCCCCCGGACGGCTTCAGCCAACCCGGATTTGGGTCTGGATGGATGCTTTTACAGCGCACGCCGGATGGCTATTTGTTGCGCAGAGGTTCGATGACGGCGGACATATCCACCTCGCCAAAACCTTTTGCCACAGCGTCTTCGAAGAGGCTGCGCGCCACCTGTGCCGTCGTCAGGTCGACGTCGCAGCGGGCGGCCTCGTTCTGCGCGTAGAGCAGGTCCTTGGCCATGAGCTTGAGCATAAAGTTGACGGCGTAGTTATGCGCGGCCATGCGGGCGGAGAGCGCGCCTAAGACCGGGCTGCCCGGCGCGCCGGTCTTGAGAAAAGTGAGCGACTTCTCGCGGTCGAGCCCGCTGCGTTCGATCCAGGTAAGTCCCTGGGCCAGCGACGCGATCTGCACGCCGCAGAGGAAGTTATTGATCAGCTTCAACTTAGCTCCGCTGCCCACTGGCCCCAGATGCAGAATCTCCTTGCTCATGGCCTGCAGCACCGGCGTGACAGCGGCAAGGGTTGTGTCGCTGCCTCCCACCAGAAACGAGAGCTGACCGGCCTCGGCCTGCATGCGGCTACCGGTCACCGGAGCGTCGAGAAACTGCAAGCCACGCCGGGATGCCTCGTCGGCAAGCTCCGCGATCCACACCGGGCTGACGGTGCTGGACTCGATGAGGATGGCACGCGTGTCCGCGGCCGCGAGCGCGCCGCCGGTACCGAGCCATACGTTGCGCGAGGCCGCATCATCCGCCAACATGCTGAGAACGACCGATGCGCCCTGCACGGCATCCGCCGGAGTGGAAGCCAGACGCGCGCCAGCATCCACCAGGGGCTGCGCCTTGGCAGCGGTGCGGTTGTATACCGTGAGGGGAAATCCCGCCTTCAGCAGGTTCGCCGCCATCCCGCTGCCCATGGTTCCGAGTCCAAGAATCGCTACATTTTCAGGCACAGCAATCTCCTCCTATTACTGAATCAAGCCAGTGAACGGACCGCGACCAGACGATTCAATTCCTTCGACTCTACGCGGACCGGGTTGCGCAGCGCACGGCCGAAACCCTGGAAGCGCACCTCCATCCAGTCACCATCCTGAAGCACAATGCCCTCGCCAAAGCTGAGCCGGTCGGCGCCGTAGAAGTGCACATGCACGTCGCCAGGCTGGCGGTGGCCCTCAAACTTGAAGTGATGGTGCTCCATGTTGGCGAGGCTGTGGCACATGTTCTGCTCACCGGTCTGCACGGCTTTTTGCCAGAGGATCTGGTTGCCGCGCAGAATTTTTGCCTCGCCGTCGACCGACTGGAACTCCGCGCCAACCACAAGCTCCGGCCCAATGCTGCATGTGCGCAGCTTGGAACCGGCAAGGTTCAGATAATTTCGCCGCTCGAATTGATGGTCGGAGAACTCATTGCCGATCGCCATCCCGATACGGACCGGAGCACCGTCGTCGCAAATGATGTAGACGCCCGCGATCTCCGCCTCTTCGCCGCCGTCTTCGGCGTGGGGTGGCACGGTCAACGGCTGCGACGGGCCGCGCAGGATCGCGCCGGTTCCCTTATAGAACCACTCCGGCGCAATGCCAATCTGGCCCGGCGCGGGACGCCCGCCCTCGACGCCCCATTGAAACATCTTCATGCTATCCGTCACGGTATCCGACGGTTTGGCGGCTTCCGACTTGGCTGCTTCCGGCTTGGCGGCAGCCGCGTGCATGGCCTGACGCTCCCTGGCGCTGCCAAGATGAGTCAGTCCAGTCCCGGTGACCACGACCCGCGAGCGTTCGCCCGGCACGTCGATGGGCGCCAGCAAATGCCACTCGGACTTGCCACCGTAGATTGCCTCGTAGTCCAGCACATCGCCGTGTGCCAACACCTCGCCCTGCGCCAGCGTTTGTGCGCGCTCGGCGAGCCCGCAACCATGGCGCAGACAGCCGCTCGCAAGCTCATAGATACTCTGCACCCCGGTGAGGCAGCGCAGATGCGGCTCCTCCACCAGCGCGACGCGCCGCTCTGTACCCTTGCCGATCTGTACCAGATGAAGCATGACCTGCCCTTCCTTATTCAATGATCCTGAAGCGCTGCAACGACTCTTCGTTCACCGTCAGGCCCAGTCCGGGAGTGTTCTCGTCGAGGTCGATGGCGCCATTTACCGGGACCGGCTCCCCATCGAAGATATACCAGAAGAGCTCGTTGCCCACTTCCACATCGACCTTGGGAAAGAACTCGGCGATGGGCGAGTTGAGGCTGGCCATCACGACGTGATAGTTGTGCATCTGCCCGGCGTGGGGAACCACCGGGACCTGGAACGCCTCGGCCATAGCGGTGATCTTGCGCGCCTGACTGATGCCTCCCACGCGGTTGGTGTCGAACTGGATGTAGTCCAGCGCATTGGCCTCCAGCAGATCGCGGAATCCGAATACGGTGAACTCATGCTCTCCGCCGGCAATCGGCACGCGGCCATATGCCTTCAGCTCCTTGTATCCGCGAGTGTCATCAGGAATCACAGGTTCTTCCAGCCAGCGCAGATGGAAGGGCTCCAACAGCGGCAGCATGCGCTTGGCGTAGTCCAGCGTCCAGCCCATGTAGGCGTCGGCCATCACATCGACGCCATCGCCCACCACCTCGCGCACTGTGCGCACCAGCTCGACGTTACGCTGCATGCCCTCCGCGCCGTCGATCGGCCCCCAGCCAAAGCGCATCTTCATCGCCTTGTAGCCTTCGTCTTTATACTTCTGCGCCTCGACGCGCAACTCGTCCAGCGGCATGGCATAGAGCCGGCTGGCATAGACGGGAATGCGATCTTTGGTGCGCCCACCCAGCAAGCGGTAGACGGGCTGTTTGGAGGACTTGCCCAGCAGGTCCCACAAAGCGATATCGACCGCGCTGATGGCCGTCATCCCAATGCCCTTGCGGCCGAAGGCCATGGTTCGGCGATACATCTGCTGCCACAGGAACTCAATGTCCCAGGGATCGGCCCCGAGCAGAAGAGGCTTCAGGTAGGTGTCGATGCACGCCTTGGTGACCACCGGCGACAGCGCCGCATTGCCCAGGCCGACCAGTCCCGCGTCGGTGAATATCTCCACCAGCACCCATCCGTGGAAGGCAAAGTTGCCCATGGAGGCCTCGCGGAAGCTGACCAGGTCCATCGGGTTGGTGCAGAAATGGGGAGGCAGCGGCGTGGTCTCGCCCTCCCACTGAACAACGCGTGTACGCACTTCGGTGATCTTCATCTAGAGCAATCTCCTGATAACAAGTCTGGGGCATTCAGAGGTTGCAATCTGCCCCCCAGAAGCAGAATGGCAACGAACCCGATGAGGTGAAACGTCCCGACAATCAGAAATAGTGTTCCATATCCAAGCCCATGACCCAGCAGAAAACCCGCCACAGTGCCAAAAATGGCTCCTCCGATGGCCCCGCCAAAGCCAATCAGCCCGGACACCGATCCGACCGCGGAGAGGGGAAAGATGTCCGCGGGCAGAGTCATCATCAACCCAGACCAGGACTGCTGGCAAAAGAAAGCAATGCTGAACAGCACCAGCGCCCAGCCCACCGGCACATGTGGCACCAGCATCACCACCGGCATAAACAGTGCACTGAGCCCCAAAGCGAACTTCCTTGAAAAATCGAGCGACCGTCCGCGGCGCAGCAGCGCGCTCGACAGCCACCCGCCCATAAAACTCCCCACCCCCGACGCCGCGTAGGGAATCCACGCATAGGTGCTCACATGCTTTACATCGTAGCCGCGCACATCGTAAAGATACTTGGGCAGCCAGAAGAGGTAGAAGTACCAGGCCGAATCGCTCATAAACTTGGCGAAGACCAGCACCTGCACCTGGCGCATCCCCGCAAGTTCCATATATGACGTCTCCCGCATATCGAGAGTTGGGAGGGAAGCGCCGCCACTGTCGCGATAGCTAACCCACCACCACACCACCCAGACCAGCCCCACGGCGCCCGACGCGAAGAAGACCATCCTCCATCCGCTGAGGTGCAGGATCAAGCCAATCAGCGGCAGGGCCAGCACCGATCCCACTGCCGTCCCGGCATTGATGATTCCCATCGCCGTCGACCGCCGATGCATCGGGACCCACTCCGCCACTACGCGGGTGGCCGCGGGAAATCCGCCGCCCTCGCCCATCCCCAGCAGGCAGCGAGCGGCCAGAAGGAATCCGAAGTTCATGGCCAGGCCATGCAGCGCGCAGGCCAGCGACCACCACAACATAATCAGCAGGAATCCGCGGCGCGTACCCAGAACGTCGAGCAGCCGGCCGCCGGCCGCATACAGCAGCGCATAGGAGATAAGAAACGCCGAGCCCAGGAACCCAAACTGCTGATTGCTGAGCGGAATCGTGCGCTGAATCGCCGAAATCGCAACTGGCAGCGTCTGCCGGTCGAAGTAGCTGATGGCAATGGCCGCCGTCACCAGCGCAACAAAATACCACTGGGTTTGCATCGCGCCAGTGCGGATGGTTGGCTTGACTTTGCTCAACGGGATCGCCACCTTGCCAGTTTCAGGCGCAGGGCTTGTACAGATTCAGACATCATCCAATCGAATACCATCGGGACAATACTATTCACTCTGCACAGGATTCTCCAACTACCACTCCGTGAAGGCCCCGATTGTGCGCCTGCGAGAGTTCCTAGTGCCCAGATTCATCCTCTGTAGTCTGTACTTGACGCATGCGGCTGTGAATGATCGACTGAGTTGCAATAGGACTGAGTGAGCCGATGCAAGTGCCACAATTTACTCTAGACGATTACGAACGCGAGTTTGCCGACCGCCATCTGCTGCATGGCGTAGTGGCGAAGTGGGCGAAGGCGAGGCCGCAGGCCGTTGCCCTTGTGGCTGCGGAGAGCGATCGGGCGGTTACATGGAGCGAGTTCGACCGGATGACCACGGCGCTGGCGAGGGAGTTGTTGCGTCTGGGATTTGTCAAGGGCGATTTTCTGGTCACCATGCTGCCGATGTCGGTGGACCACGTTTTGCTGGAATATAGCTGCTTCAAGATCGGCGTGATTGTCGCCCCACTCGACCTGCGATTGTCCGCGGACGAGGTGATTCGTGCGCTGGAGATCCTTCGCCCGCGCGGGTTTGCCGGCCTGGGAGTAAAAGCGCCGTTCGATCTTCGCGAACTGTGGCGCACCGTGCGGGAGCAATGTCCCTGGCTGCAGCACTGCATCGCGGTGGACTCGGAAGAGGCGATTGCAGGCACACAATCATTTGCGTCGATTGCCGAAGCGGCTTTGTGTGCATTAACAGATGCGGACCCGTCTTCCCTGCCTGAGATTATCTGTGACGTGAGCGCGGACGATGGCGCGCTGGTCATCTTTACCACCGGATCGACGGGATCGCCGAAGCCGGCACTGCTGTCGCACCGCAATATTACGGTGCAGAACATGTGCTTGTGCGGAGCTTTTTTTGGAGGAGACCGTGGTGCCCGCACTCTGGTCAATTTGCCTCCATCTCATGTAGGTGGGCAGACGCTAACGTTAATGAGCACCTTCTTCGGAGGCGGCACGGCGGTCCTGCTGGAGTTCTTCGACGCAGGCCGATCGTTGCGCGCCATTGCCCAGCATCGCGTGGAGCTGCTGGGCCAGATTCCGGCGATGTTCAACCTGGAGTGGATGCTGAAAGACTACGATCGCCACGATCTCAGTAGCCTGAGATTTGCCGCCTATGGCGGCAATTCGGTCTCGCGTCCCTTTGTGGACCGGCTTGCCACCATGGCACCCATCATTGGTAGCGGGCTGGGACTCATCGAGGCCGCCGGCTTCTGCACTTACGTTCAGACAGACGCCGCCGGCAGAGAGGCAATTCTCACCGGGCTTGGCCAGGACATGCCGATC
>DATKGA010000134.1:0-13774 GCA_035510935.1 Acidobacteriaceae bacterium | reverse complement strand
GGAAGGGACCATCGGCGGAGGTGAACTCCGTCATGATGAGGCCGCAACCGGACTGCTGGTTGGTGGTGGGGGAGTCTACGTTTGGGGCGGTTCGATCCCAGGTCTCAGAAGCGAGAGCTGGGGCACCCAATTCCGTGGAATGGGTAAACTGGCTGGCGTTCTTGATGAAGCGGCGGAAGACGGTGTCTGTGACGCCGGCCATGGGAGCGAGCACGGTGGCGGGAGCAATACGCACATTGCCGACGGTGAAGCTGGCAGGGACGCGACTGTGCTCGGGCATCGTGTGCTCGGCGGGCGAGTCCCACTTCTTCTGCTCGAGGGTGTAGCGCTTTTTCATCGTCGTCTGACTCAAATGCTAAAACGAAAGGCCTCCGCGGTGACGGAGGCCAATCGCAGTGAACAGTTAGAGTTACTTGGCTGCGGCCTTTGCGGATTCGGCCTTGGCTGCGGCGGTTGCTTTGCCGGCGTCGGCGCTGGCTACCTTGCGGCGGAAGCGCTCGACGCGGCCGGCGGTGTCGACCAGCTTCTGCTTGCCGGTGAAGAACGGGTGGCAGGCGGCGCAGATTTCGACCACCAGCTCGCCCTTGTGCGTGGAGCGGGTCTCGAACGAGTTACCGCAGGCGCACTTGACGTGGATGGTGTCGTACTTCGGATGAATTCCAACTTTAGGCATGGTTCTCTCTCTCTTGGCTTGGATGTTGCCTGCCGGCTCGCGGTTCGCTTGCAACGGGTGGGTTCACCGTCACATCGATTGGCCTGACGCGCCGCCCACAGAGCCCCGGTCTGTTTCAGGGGCACGATGGCACACTGAAGCAATTTTATCATGACAAGCGGCATGGCCTCCCGTGGCTTGCCGGCATGGAATGATGGGAACTTCCTTTCCTCCGTTCGGCTTGGATTCCCACACGCCGCAGTTTGATTCAGATGCGGCGGCGAGTTGCCGGTGCTGCGATACTGAGGAGGACGGGGTTGCGGGCAATGGAAGAGATTTGCAGTTTGTGCGAGGGGTCGGGGCTGCGCATAGTGCAGGAGGACGGGCGGCAGGTGGCGAGGCCCTGCGAGTGCCGCGTGGCGCGACGCGCCCAGCGAATGCTGGAGCAAGCGCACATCCCACGACGCTATGAGAACTGTACGCTGGACAATTTTGAGCCGAAGTACGACGGTGCAGACAGGAGCTTGCAAACTGCGTTGATCCAGGCACGCGGTTTCGTGAAGGGCTATCCGCTGGAGACCGAGGGCAAGGGGCTGCTGCTGGTTGGGCCGGTGGGTGTGGGCAAGACGCATGTCGCGGCCGGCATACTGAAGGAACTGGTGCAGGAACGCGGCGCGCACGGCCTGTTTTACGACTATCGGGAGCTGTTGAAAGAGGTGCAGAACAGCTACAACCAAAAGGTGGCGGCGACCGAGCTGGAGGTGCTGCGGCCTGTCTTTGAGGCCGAGGTGCTGGTACTCGACGAGCTGGGCGCGGCCAAACCGAGCGACTGGGTGTGGGACACGGTGGCGCACATCCTGAACAGCCGCTACAACGACCGGCGAACGACGATCATCACCACGAATTATCCCAACATCGAAGCGCTGGCCGTGACTGCCGGTCGCAGTATGGGGAAGAAGAGCGTGGAGCGGGAGGACGCGGAGCGAGCCATGACCGGAGAGACGCTGGGTGACCGCATCGGTGAACGAATGCGATCGCGTCTGCAGGAGATGTGCGTGGTGGTAGAGATGCGCGGCAAGGACTTCCGGCAGAGCGTGAAGCGGGCCAGTTTCGGGTAGTTCAGGACTTCGCAGCCGATTAGGTCGTTGCTACGATCAGAAGCAGGCCGGCACCGCCGACGCATGTGACCCAATAGAGCACGTCGCCGGGGTGGGGACCGTGGGTGCCGCGCGGCAGATGCACTACCTCGGGTGCCTGACCGGCTGCCTCTACTGCCTGCATCATCTGGTCATTGGTCAGTTGGTGGCCGGCGGTCACGCGAGCGCGCACAGGGTCAAGACCCTGGCGGTACGGCAGCATAGGAGAGACTCTTGCGGGGTAGGATGCGAGATTAGTAGTCATGGTCGGCAACTCCCTTTGCCGCGCAGCATACGCGCGACTCAGCTTCGATCTGATTGGATCTGCGTTCGACGCGCCCCTTTTCCGGGCCCTGTCGTGGGGCTGACGACGAGATCACAATAGGCTGAACCGTAACTAAGTTGACATCCTCCTTTTGGGGGATTCGGCGACCTATTTGGGGGATATGTTGCTGACCCCGCCGCGGGGTATAGAATTTCGGCTAATGAGCGAACTGGAAGATTCCCGTAGCGGTACGCAGGGCAGTGTTGCGCCGATCTTTACTGCGGAGCCGGAGCAGCGCGGCGGTCTTCCGCTGGCGACGTGGGGTGTTGCCGCGCTGATTGTGCTGGTTGTGGTGGGCGCGCTGGTATTTTTTGGATGGAAGAAGCCGGTGGCCGCACCCAGCACGCTGCAGCCGGCGGACGCATATGCAGCTAGTCTTCCGTTTTCGCAGTTCGAAATGAGTGAATCGGAGAACCTTACCGGCGGCAAGCAGACCTATCTCGACGGCCACATCGGCAATTCCGGCAGCCGCACCGTCAACTCAGTCACTGTGCAGGTGGTGTTTCAGAACGATGTGGACCTTGCGCCGCAGATCGACACGGTGCCGCTGACCCTGATCCGCACGAAAGACCCGTACATCGATACTGAGCCGGTGAGCGCGGCACCGCTGAAGCCGGGCGACGATCGCGAGTTTCGGCTGACCTTCGAGACGGTTCCGGATAATTGGAACCAGCAGATGCCCGAAGTGCGCGTCATCCATACGGAGCTACGGTAGAAGAACGCTGTTGATTGCTGGTTGCCGGATAATAATCAACCGCACAACTAAGAGCCTGCTATGCCAGCGCGGTCTCTTCCAGCGATGGGTCCGATTCGCCGGAGGAGGGCTTTCTGGAGCGCTTGCCGACCGAGGATGTTGTGGAGGCCGCCAACAGGTCGGCTGCCAGGGGATACGCTCCTTCGGGCGTGATCTGCGGGAAGTACGCGTTGGAGAGGTACTGGCCCAACATACGGTGGGTGTTGAAGAAGATGCCGTTGACGCCGATGCAATGCTGCTGCATGCGCGCCCAGGCGTGGGGCCTTTGGTAGAGCGGAGCGATCAGGTTCTCCAGCTTGTCGTAGAGGCTGGCGGCTTCGGCCTCCTCGTCGTCGGTCTTGGCGATGGCCCATCCGGTGACGTTCTCCGCGCAGCCTTCGATCCACCATCCGTCGAGCACGCTGAGGCTGGGCACTCCGTTTAGCGCGGCCTTCATGCCGGAGGTGCCGGAGGCTTCATAGGGACGGCGCGGCGTGTTGACCCACACATCAACTCCCTGGGTCAGCAGCGCGCCCAGCTCCCAGTCGTAGTTCTCCAGGTAGAGGATGTTGACGCCGGCTGCCTCCAGGCTGGCAGCCGCGGCGAAGACTTCACGGATGAGGCCTTTGCCCGCGGTATCTGCCGGGTGCGCCTTGCCGGCGAACAGAATCTGCAAGCCGCCGATCTTCTTGGCGATCTTGGCCAGCCGCTTGGGATCGGAGAAGAGCAGGCTGGCGCGTTTGTAGGTTGCGACACGGCGGGCAAATCCCAGGGTCAGCACTCTGGGGTTGAACTGCTGGCCGGTACGCCGGGCGACCTCATCCAACATGCGCTGCTTGGTCTTGACGTGGCAGTCCGCGATCTTGGACAGCGAGACGCCATAGATGGAACGGAAGTAGTGGTTGTCGCGCCGCCACTCCGGGACCTCCTCATCCAGCACGGCCTGCAATGGCTCGGAGATCCAGGTTGCGGCATGGACGCCGTTGGTGATGGAGTGGATGCGGTACTCGGGGAACATCTCCTGCGAGACCTTGCCGTGCATCATGGCGACTCCGTTGACGTAGCGGGAGAAGCGCAGAGCGAGATAGGTCATGTTAAGCATGGCATTGTGCAGGCATCCGAAGCGTTCGATGGCATTGCCGCGCTCCGAGCCGAGCACGGCGTACATCTGGTCGGTGCCGAACTGGTCATGACCGGCGGGCACCGGCGTATGGGTGGTGAAGACGCAGCGCTGGACGACGGCCGCGACGTCTTCCTCGGTGGCCTTATCGAGCGAGGCAGTACCCAGGCGCTCCTCCAGCAGCCCGATGGTGAGCAGCGCGGCATGGCCCTCGTTCATGTGGAAGACATCGGGCACCACGCCAAGCGCACGCAGCAGGGCAACACCGCCCAGGCCGAGTACCGTCTCCTGACAGAGGCGGTAGTAGGTGTCGCCTCCGTAGAGGTAATCGGTCAGGCGCCGGTCGTAGGGATTGTTGCCCTCCATATCGGTGTCCAGCAGAAAGACCGGGACGATGTGTCCTGCATCCCCGACCACATCGAAGCGCCATGCGCAGATCGAGATCTCACGCCCCTGCATGAAGATTTTGACCACCTGATGCGCACTGGGAAGCGCGTTCTGGGGCGACCATGGCACGTCGGACTCCGTCTGCTGGCCAACCGCATCCAGATGCTGGCGGAAGTACCCGCGACGATGCACCAGCGAGACCGCGACCATGGGAGCGGCCATGTCCGCGGCGGCGCGCAGAGTGTCGCCGGCCAGCATACCTAGTCCGCCTGAGTAGGTAGGCAACGCCGGGGAAAGCGCAATCTCCATGGAGAAATACGCGATCCGGAATTCGGAGAGGTCGGGACAGCCAACATCGGGAACGAGTGCATCAGGGGCAGGCAGGCTCATAGGAGAAACCATCCTTTTAAATACGGCAAGGTCCGGGCTTGCAACCTGGGCGCAGAGGTATCGCCTCTATCGATGCCGGGTACAAACTGTGTTGGGGTACAACCTGTCTATCTGATGAAATTGACTGGCGACGGTCGCATTTTGAGGGCCGTCGACTGCTGATACCAGTCTACCAAACGGAAGGTGAGCGAGCTATGGATAAGAGAAAAATCGTGCAGGCGAGTGTAGGGAAGATCGATCTTGCCGTGGCTGCTACGGTTGCAGGTCCTTGAATCCGAACTTCATGGCAAGCCCAAGGATGGCGGCCAGCGCCACAGCCAGCGTCGTCCACGGGGCTGCGCTACGGAACCGCTTGCGCAGGACCTCGATCAGAAGAATCAGGACAAACAGTGCGAGCATCAGGAGAATTCCGTCCCACTCGAAGGCGCGCGTACCGTTGGCGAACGTCATGGTGATCGGCGGAAGGAGTTGAAATACGGGTAGAAGACTGCCTGCGAAGAAAGCAACCAGGAACAGTACAAACTGCAAAAGCGTGAAGATGACTTTTTTGATCAAGACGACTCCTCTGGATCGGTTTGAAGGGACTCACGGGTCCGCTCTTTGATCTTAGAACCTGCGGGCGCAGCTTGCGAGGCCGGATCAGTTCCTGGTGAAGCGCGTCTGCTGCTTTTCGCGTTGCCGCTCGAGGGCGAGTGCAATCAGGCGGTCGATGAGCTTACGGTAGGCGATGCCGCTGGCCTGCCAGAGCTTGGGGTACATGGAGATGCTGGTAAATCCGGGCAGGGTGTTAATTTCACTGAGAAAGATGCGCGGCTTTTTGATTTTGCGCCCCTTGGCGTCGCGTGCCGGCTCCATGAGGAAGTCCACGCGGGCCAGACCGGAGCAATCACAGGCGCGGAAGGCGGCCAGCGCCATGGCGCGTACCTGGTTCGATTGCGCGGCGGTGAGTTTGGCGGGAATGATGGGGATGGACGGGGCTTCGGGCGAGTCGGCGTACTTCGACTCGTAGTCGTAGAACTCCTTGTTGGGGACGATCTCGCCGACCACCGAGGCCTCGGGTTCGTCGTTGCCCAGGACGGCCACTTCGAGTTCACGCGGCTTGACGCCCGGACCGCCGACTCCCTGTTCGACGATGAGCTTGCGGTCAAAGCCGGCGGCGAGATCGAGGGCCGCGGCCAGCTCGGGGCGCGCGTGGACCTTGCTGATGCCGACCGAAGAGCCGAGATTGGCGGGCTTGACGAAGAGCGGATAACGCAGCGACTTTTCCATGAGCCGGGTGACGCGTTTGGGATCTGCGCGCCACTGGCTGCGCAGCAGAGCGACGTGCGGCGTCTGGGGCAGGCCGGCGGCGGCGAAGAGGCGCTTCATGCTGTCCTTGTCCATGGCGGCCGAGGAGCCGAGAACGCCGGAGCCGATGTAGGCGATATCGGCCAGCTCGAAGAGGCCCTGGATGGTGCCGTCCTCGCCGAAGGTGCCATGCAGCACAGGGAATACAACGTCGAAGGAGGCGGCCAGCGGGTTGCCGGGCTGGATGAGTTCGGCGTCGATGCTTTGTACCGGGAGGTCCGTAGCGCGGCGCATCGGGTGTGGGGGGATGTTGAGCGGCTCACCGCTGCGCAGGACAGCGGCGGCGGCTGCAAACTCGGCATCGGCCTCGGAGACGGTTTCGCTGGATGCGCTGAGTCGTGCAGGCGTGGGCCCTTCAATCAGGCGCAGAGAGGCCTCGCTGCCAAGCCAGCGGCCTTGCTTGTCGATGGCGATGGGGACGACCTCGTAGCGCTTGCGGTCGATGGCCTTCAGGACCGAGGCGGCGGAGAGCAGCGAGACTTCGTGCTCGCCGGAGCGCCCGCCAAAGAGAATGCCAATGCGTAATTTTTTCTTCATGGGGTGTTGAGAGAACCTGAGCAAATTAAGTATAAGCGCACGCTAATTTTGGGGCCGGCCTCACATGATGAGGGAGTGGGGTAGACTTAACCACTGTGTTGAACAAGCTGATCTTCGCAAACCTTACCCACCGGCCGGTGCGGACGCTGTTGAGCGTGCTGGCGATCGCGGTGGAAGTGACCATGATCCTGACCCTGGTGGGGGTAAGCCATGGAACGCTGGACTCAACGGCACAGAGGGCGAGGGGGGTGGGCGCGGACTTGGTGATACGCCCACAGAACTCGGCCGTGTTGTCGTCACTGAGTTCGGCGCCGATCAGCGAGAAGATGGTTGGGTGGGCAATGACCCAGCCGCATATTGTGCTGGCATCCGGAGTTGTGATTCACAGCCTCACGTTTCCAGACTCCGTGACCGGACTGGACTTTCCTTCGTTCAACAAGATGAGCGGCGGGTTTGAGTATGACTCCGGCGGCGATCCGGTCAACGATAACGATATGGCCGTGGACAAGTATTATGCCCAGCAGAAGAACCTGCATGTAGGCAGCAAGTTCAGCCTGATCGACCATGACTGGAATATCTCGGGCATCTATGAAGGCGGCAAGCTGGCGCGCATTGTGGTGAAGCTGTCTGCGCTGCAGACGGTGATGGAAAGCCCCGGCCACGTGACCGTGATCTACGCGAAGCTGGACGACCCCAAGCTGGCGCCGCAGGTGGTGGACGACCTGAAAGCGAAGCTGCCGGGCTACCCGATTCTCACCATGGACGAATTGACTTCGATGTATTCGATCAGCAACATCGGGATGCTGAAGGATTTCATCGGTGTAGTGATCGGCGTGGCTGTGATTGTGGGGTTCATCGTGGTCTTTATGGCGATGTATACGGCGGTGCTGGAGCGGACGCGGGAGATCGGGATCATCAAGGCGGTGGGTGGCAGCTCGGGGCTGGTGTTGAATATTCTGCTGCGCGAGACGCTGCTGCTGGCGATCCTGGGATCGCTGGTGGGCATTGCCATGACCTATGGCACACAGTGGCTGATGCAGCACTCGGTGCCGGCCAGCCTGGTGCAGGAGACAGTGTATCTGTGGTGGGCGTACGCAGCCGCGATTGCTATCGTGGGCGCGATGCTGGGCGTGATTGTTCCCGGAGTGAAGGCTGTGAAGCAGGATGTGACCGAGGCGCTGTCGTATGAGTGAGGGCGGAGTGTTGACGGGCGCGGGCGAGGCAAACTCGGGTCAGCCGACTGCGCAGCCGATCATCCGGGTGCGTGGGCTGACCAAGGTCTACCACGTGGGCGAGGTGGAGGTGCATGCACTGCGCGGCGTGGACCTGGAGATTGCGCGCGGCGAGTTTGTGGCGATTATTGGCGCGTCGGGATCGGGCAAATCGACACTCTTCCACATTCTGGGGGGATTGACACCGCCGACCGCGGGGACGGTGGTGATCGACGGCAAAGACCTGGCCCACATGTCGAACCGGGAGCGGACGGAGTTGCGCAAGATGACCGTGGGCTTCGTCTTCCAGAAGTACAACCTGCTGCCGACGCTTTCGGCGGAGGACAACATCAAGATCGTGGAGTACATCAGCGGGCGGGCCACAAAATTTACGCGGGAGTTTGAAGAGGTGCTGAAGTTGCTGGGAATTCGGGACCGCATGAAGCACAAACCGCGTGCTCTTTCAGGCGGACAGCAGCAGCGAGTGGCCATTGCGCGAGGCATTGTGAACCATCCGGCCATTCTGCTGGCCGACGAGCCGACGGGCAACCTGGACAGCCAGAACTCGAACGCCGTGCTGAAGGTGATGAAGGACCTGAACGAGCGCACCGGGCAGACCATCCTGATGATTACGCACGACCCGGAGGCTGCGTCGTACGCCAGCCGCGAGGTGCACATCCGCGACGGACGGATTGTGTAGAGGCGGAGGCGCGGGACGAGAGACCGATGTTCGGAATCAGGGGATGACGGCTAGCAGACTTCGCAAGATTACGATTTATACACGGCTGGTCAATAGTTGAAGTAAAAGGAGCGTGGTGTGAATCGACGCAAATTTGTGAAGGCGGCTGGAGCCGCTGCGTTGGGTGGCGGCAGGTGGTTGCGCGCGCAGAGTGCTGCCGCGAACGCGGCAAGGAATGCGAGCGCTGCGGCGATTCCGGCTTCCGTGCCATGGAAGCAGTTTGAGGTGACAGCAGCCTTGTATGCCTGGGACCTGCACGACGAAGGAGTTGATCAGGTTCTGGACAATGTGCAGGGGATGGCAGCGGTCAACTCGGTCTACATCATTGGGCAGATGCATCCGGAGCGCAGGCCGGAGACCTCCGCGACGTATCCGCACAATCCGGTGCGGCCCTTCTGGATGGCCGAGGACGCGCGGGCGAACTGGTACTTTGATCCGAAGCGCTATGGGCGCATCAAGCCGCGGCCCTCCGACTTCGCGTGGCTGGCCGACACCGACTGGACGCGCGTCTTCGTGGATGCGGCGCGCAAACGCGGGCTGCGCGTGGGCTTCGAGTTCTCTCACTCGCTGGTCGACAAGCAGCGCGTGGAGGGCGAGTTTGCCGACCTGGCCAATCGCAATATTCATGGCGAGATTACCCATGTGCGCAATTGGCTTCGTCCCGTCTGCCCCAACCAGCCGGACGTCCGCGAGTATGCGGCCAACGCGTTCACCGAGGTCATCGAGAAGTACAACGTGGACTGGGTGGAGTCTGCAATCGTGTTGATGGACGAGGCGGTGGGTGGCAGTCCGGCGGGTGGGGGCGGATGCTTTTGCGCGGCATGCAAGAAGGCTGCGCCGGGGTTCGGGATCGACCTGGAGAAGATCCAGGCGGCATTGCTGAAAGATCCGGCGTCGCAGCCAGAGCTCAGCCAGTGGCAGCAGTTCCGCTTTGCCTCGGTAGCGGCGTTCTACAAGATGCTGCAGCCGGCGGTACATAGGGCGAAGCCCGGTACAGTGCTGCGTTACGACATACACGCCAGGAATATTCGCGACTTTGGCGTGGATATCGTGCAACTGAAACCGCATCTGGATGCGCTCCGCATCCAGGACTACTCCGAGCAGACGGGCCAGGCTGCGGCGATGGAAGGCAAGCGCACGTGGCTGACAGAGGAGCGCATAAACGTGGGGCCGGAGTTCAATCTCATTAGCGGAGTTGCGGTGCGGCCGCGCGCCACGCCTGAGTTGATCCGGCAGGGCGTGAAGATCGCGGTCGAGACGAAGATGAACGGGATTATGTTGGGGTTCTACGATGGGGCGGACTTCCCCAACCTGCGCGCGGTCCGTGCGGGGCTGGCGGACGCGGGCCTTCCCGTAGCGGCGGCCTAGCGAAGTGCGCCTAAACCGTGAATTGAAATGGTGTCGTAGCATCAGGAGCCGCGTGCGGTGCGTTGGATCGCTATGGCGCGAGGGCGAAGGTCATGATGCCGCCCTGGCCGGCGAGGACGACGTACTGCGTGCCGCCGACCATGTAGGTCATGGGGGAAGCGCGCCAGGGCTGGCCGGTTTCAAAGTGCCAGACGGGGACGCCGGTATTGGAGTTCAGCGCGGTGAAGGTGCCGCCGTTTTCGCCGAAGAAGACGAGGCCTCCGGCGGTCGCGAGCGTGCCTGTATTTCCTCCGTTGAGCAGGGGATAATCCCATGCCTTCGAACCGGTGTCGAGATGCACGGCGCGGATGAAGCTTTGGCCGCCATCGCCGCTGCCGAAACTGCCGCCAAAAAACCGCTGGCCCATCTCCGGAGGCGTCGGGTCCTTGCGGATGGTGGAGCAGCCCTCAGAGACCCGCGCCAGGTACAACTTCGATGCCGGATCGAAGGACGACGACTGCCATTTCGTGGCCCCGGCCCGGCATGTCGACGTCCCCTCGATGGTGGTCTCGAAATGATCGGTCAGGACGGGGCGGCCATCCTTGCCGTATCCCGTAGTCCAGTTTTGTTTGCCCAGTGGGGAAGCTAGAAGCAATTTCCCGTCGGTGCGATCGAGGACGAAGAAGAAGCCGTTGTTATCGGCGTGGGCCAGCAGCTTGCGGGGCTGCCCCTGCCAGGGCTGGTCGAGAAGGATGAGCGGCCCGTTGGAGTCCCAGTCGTGGGTGTCGTGCGGCGTGAACTGGAAGTGCCATTTCAGCTCGCCGGTCTTGACGTTGAGCGCGACGACGCTGTCGGTGTACAGGTTGTCGCCTCCGCGCTCATCACCGTTGAAGTCGGGGCAGGGATTGCCGATGGCCCAGTAGACCAGACCGAGTGCGGCATCGTAGGAGCCGGTGGTCCAGGTGGCGCCGCAGCCGTGCTGGAGCGCGCTGCCAACCCAGCTCTCCGAGCCTTTTTCGCCGGGCAGGGGGATGGTCCAGAAGCGCCAGGCGCGCTTGCCGGTAGCGACGTCGTAAGCGTCGAGAAAGCCGCGCGCGCCTTCGTCGCCGCCGGCGATGCCGGAGAGCACCAGGTCGCCGATGACGAGGGGGGCGGCGCTTGCGCTGTAGCCGTCCCTGGTATCGCCCATCGTGACGTCCCACAGCTTATGGCCGGTGAGGCGATCGAGCGCCAGCAGGTGCGCATTGTCCGTGATGAGGAAGACGCGGTCGCCCGAGAGCGCGACCCCGCGATTGGCGCCACCGCCGGCCTCGCTGAGCAGGCCCGGAGTGCGCGGCGTGCGGAACGCCCATATCTGGCGGCCGCTGACGGCATCGAGCGCATATGCCTCGTTCGCAGCAGTAATGTACATCACGCCATCAACAACGACGGGGGTCACCTCCAGGCGGGGCGCGTCGGGGACGGGAAATATCCACGCCGGCGCGAGGCGCTTGACATTGGCTGTAGTGATCTGGTCGAGCGAACTATAGCGGTTGCCGGTGTAGGCGCCGTCGTAGCTGGGCCAGTCGCGCTTCGGCTGGATGGGGCGCTCGGAGTAGGCGTCGCCGCTACGCGTCAGCAGGTGGAATTTGCCGTCGGCGGTCAACAGAACGGCGGTGAATGGAGTCGAGCTGGTAAGCGTGCCGTCCAGCGTGCGGCCATCCTGAAGCTTGAGCGTTGCGGGATGCGGCTGGAACATTGGGCCGCCGCGCTGCGCTCCCGCCGCGCCGTTGGCTGGGCCGGAGGTCAGGCCGTGCAGGTAGGCGATCAACTGGTTGATGTCGGCGTCGTTGAAGTCGAACTTGGGCATGCCCTTGTCGGGCCGGCCGCTGCGCACCACCGCTGCGATCTCTTCGTTGGAATGCGAGGCAACGAAGGGAAGAATGCTGGGGCCGCGGGCCGTGCCGCTTGCATCGCCACCGTGGCAGATGGTGCAGGTAGCGAACGATCCGGGTGCGGGTGCGGGCGCGGGCGGCTGAGCCAGCAATAGCGGCGTCAGCAGGAAGAGGCATAGGGGTGTCGTTCGCATGGCAATCGTAATCAGGATGCCTTCGTGTCTCGGACTCAATTCCATAAGGAATCGTAATGCACAAACCAAGATACACCCGTCCAGAGCGCCAAACCCAAAACACTTTATCTCGCCGGGTAAATCTGCGAGACTGGAAGTATGAGCGCAACCATGACCAAGGTATTATCCGACCGGATCAACCGGATTGAAGTTTCAGCGACCATGGCGATTACGGCGGAGGCGCTGAAGATGACGGCGGCTGGCATCGACCTGGCCAACTTCGGCGCGGGCGAGCCGCACTTCGACACGCCGCAGCACATCAAGGACGCGGCCATCGCGGCCATTGAGAAGAATTTTTCGCGCTATACGGCGGTCAATGGCATCCCCGAGGTGCGCAAGGCCGTGGTGGAACGCCACGCCGCAGACTTCGGCTCCAACTACGCCATCGATGAGTGCGTCTTCAGCGCGGGCGGCAAGCTGGCCCTGTTCAACGCGATCCAGGTGCTGGTGGACCACGGCGACGAGGTGGTGCTGCCGGTGCCGTACTGGGTCTCGTTCAAGGACATCATCGAGTACGCGGGCGGCAAGGTGGTGTATGTCGAGGGCGACGAGCGCGAGGACTTCCGCATTACGGCGAAGATGATTGAGGCGGCGATTACACCCCGGACGAAGGCGATTATTTTGAACTCGCCGTCGAACCCGTCGGGCGCGGTGGTATCGGCGGCGGACCTGGAGGCGATCGTGCGCATGGCGCACGCGCGCGATATCTATCTGCTGCTGGACGAGTGCTATGCCTATCTGACCTACACCGGCGTTCCGGTGAGCGGCGGCACGTTTACCGACTGCAAAGACCACGTCGTCATTCTCGGCTCGCTATCGAAGACCTATGCGATGACGGGCTGGCGCGCGGGATTTACCCTGGGGCCGAAGCAGATCATTTCGGCGATGAGCAAGCTGCAATCGCAAAGCACGTCGAACACAACCAGCTTTGTGCAGAAGGCGGCGGTTGCAGCGCTGACCGGTTCGCAGCAGTGCGTGGCCGATATGCGGGCGGACTTTTTGAAGCTGCGCGACCGGATACTGGCCGGGCTCAAGACCATCCCCGGCATCACCTGCACTGTGCCGCAGGGAGCGTTCTATGTGTATCCCAATGTGAGCGCGTTCTTCGGCAAGGGCGGATTGAAGACGGCCTCGGATGTAGCTTCAAAGCTGTTGAGCGATGCGCGCGTGGTGGTGGTACCGGGCGAAGCATTCGGGACGGCGGAGCACATCCGGCTCTCCTATGCAGCCTCTGCCAACGTAGTGGATGAGGGCGTGAAGCGAATGCGCGAGTACTTCGGCCAGTTGAGCTGAATTTTTCTTCGCAGGCCCACGCGGTGCCAGCGCAGGTACAGGGCCGCTGATTGCCGTACGGCGCGGAGTTTTTCCGTTAACATGAGGGTCTATGGATTTTGCGGACGGTGAGGCCGGGCCACGATTTGCTCCGGTGATTCTGGCGGGCGGTAGCGGAACACGCTTCTGGCCGCGCAGCAGACGGGCACACGCCAAGCAGGTGCTGGCGCTGGATGGCGAGAAGACCATGATCCAGCAAACGCTGGAGCGGCTGCTCCCCCTGACTGATGGCGGGGATGTGTGGGTCATCACCAACAAGCTGCTGGCCGCGGTGATTGAGGAGCAGTTGCCGCGTGTGCCGCGCAGTAATATCCTGTCCGAGCCTGTGGCGCGCAATACGGCCCCTGCATGCGCTCTGGCGGCGTTTCTGCTGGAGCCGACGTCACCGGAGACGGTGATCGGCATCTTTCC
>DATKGA010000133.1:0-39913 GCA_035510935.1 Acidobacteriaceae bacterium | reverse complement strand
CTCTCGCCCTACTTCGTCACCGACGCCGAACGTCAAGAAGCGGTTCTGGAAGACGCCGTCATCCTCTACACCAGTAACAAGATCTCGGCCGTACACGATCTCGTGCCCGTGCTCGAGAAGGTCATGCAAGCTGGTCGTCCGCTGTTGATCGTTGCGGAAGACGTCGAGGGCGAAGCGCTCGCGACACTCGTGGTGAACAAGATTCGTGGCACTTTCAAGTCGGTTGCCGTGAAGGCACCCGGATTTGGTGAGCGTCGCAAGGCCATGCTACAGGACATCGCAATCCTTACCGGCGGCAAGGCAATCACCGAGGACCTCGGCATCAAACTGGAAGGCGTGAAGATCGAGGACCTGGGCACGGCCAAACGGGTCACGATCGACAAGGACAACACCACGATCATCGACGGTGGCGGCAAGGACGGCGAGGTCGAGGGCCGGGTGAAGGAGATTCGCGCTCAGGTAGAGAAGTCGACCTCCGACTACGACCGCGAGAAGCTACAGGAGCGGCTGGCCAAACTGGTGGGCGGCGTCGCCGTCATCAAGGTTGGAGCAGCCACCGAGACCGAGATGAAGGAGAAGAAGGCGCGCGTCGAGGATGCCATGCATGCTACGCGCGCGGCGGTCGAGGAAGGCATCGTCCCAGGCGGCGGCGTGGCCCTGCTGCGTTGCACCGCTGCGGTGGACACGCTGATCAAGACGCTGGAAGGCGACGAGAAGATCGGCGCAACCATCATTCGTAGAGCATTGGAGGAGCCGTTGCGGCTGATCGTCTCTAACGCGGGCGAAGAGGGTGCGGTTGTGATCGGGAAGATTCGCGACTCCAAGGACGTGAACTTTGGCTACAACGCGGGTACGGACAAGTACGAGGACCTGGTTGCAGCTGGCGTCATCGACCCGACCAAGGTGACGCGCACGGCACTACAGAACGCAGCGTCGATCGCTGGCCTGCTGCTGACCACCGAAGCCATGATCTCGGAGATTCCGGAGAAGAAGGAAGCTCCGGCGGGCGGCGGACACGGCGGCGGCATGGAAGGCATGTACTAAACCACAGCTTCAAACATCAACTAGGAAAGGCCCTCGGACTTCGATCCGTGGGCCTTTTCTATTTCTTTTTGGGAGCTTGAGGGATGTGGAAGCGCGTCCTGAATTGCAAAATCAGCCGATTAACCACAATGGGCCAGGGAAGGTCCTCCGGTCCAATGAACTGTTCCGCCCAGACAAGGTCGCCTCTCCCCGCACCCGATCCGCGCGCGAATACATGCAAGGCAGCGATCTGCGTATCGCCCGTGCTGAATTCGACGCTCTGGGGATCGACAGGAACCAGAAGAAAGGTAATATCCGCGGGTTCTCCAGGGGCGGGCGAAGACAATTTAAGTTCATCAATCAATGTTGTTAGCTGGCTCTGCGCGGCGGGGTCGACTGGACCGGTTTGGATTGCAGCGGTCTTCGCGTTGCCAAGGGTCTGCTGAAAGCTCGCGAGATTGCATGTGTACTGATTGCTCACGAGCTTGCATGCGGATGTGATGCTGGTAGTCTGTGAGGAATTCTGACCTGATATGGCCAGAGCGGAGAGAAAGAAACAAACAACACTAAGCGAGATACGAAAAGTACGGGCCCGAACAACCATGAGCCAATTCTACGCCCGCTCAACTCCCGTGGTCACACATTCACTCCACGTTGCCAGGGCGGACCTTGGCTGGGGCGTGGAGTTTGACCTTGGCGGCTGTGACCTTGATGCGTACCAGGTCGCGCGCTGGATTATTGCCAGTGGGCGCGAGGAAAGTGGCAATGTAGGTCTCGGCGATGGCGTCCTGGAAGCTGCGCAGGAAAGGCGTGGTGGAAACTGGGTTCCCTACCCCCTCCCAGTAGTTGACGCCGCCGGTGGCCTGGGTGATCTGGCTGAGGTAGTTCTGTCCGCTGTTGTCTGCCATGCCGCCGATGATGCCCGCATCAGAGAAGTAGATGGAATAGATGGCGACCCCGGCGCGCTGCGCATCCTCGATGGCGTTGTCAACGTAAGGGCTGCCCTGGTTCATGATGCTGGTGCTGCCGTTATAGGGATCGACTCCGTTGGTGAGCATGATGATAAAGCGCGCTTTGCGCGGTGAGGAGGAAGGAGCGGGGCCGGGCCAGTTCTTCACGAAGTCGGAGATGCAGATGTATGGGCTGGCGCTCATGCCAGCCATGCCATCGGGAAGGTGAATAGTGGAGGCAGCGAGCGCGTGGTCTATGGTGAAACTCTGCGCGGTTACGATGTGGCCGTATTGCATGTAGCCGACCAGGATCTCGACACCGGGAGAGAGGGTGCGTACGAAGTTGCACAGATTGTCGATCTCGCGACCGACGCTCTCACGCAGGCCGTCGTCTATGAGCAGCGCGACCTGGGCGTTGGCTGAAGTCAGCGGCTCCCACGCTGTGAGCGGCTCTTTCCGGTCGTTGACCGCGACCGTCAAAGCGGCTGCATTGGCCGGAGAGGTGGACTTGGCTTCGACGGTGACCAGCACCTGGGTTGGGACAGGACCTTCCAACTGGGCATGTGCGACGTGGCCGATCACGAGGGCGGAGGCGAGAAAGAGGACGGAGGTGAGTCGTCGGGTCATGGCGTTAGATTAGACCCGAACTGACCCCCTACAGTTGCCTTTTTGTTTGTCTTTCCAGCAAAGAACTGCTTCTGTATGCCTTAGTCTCCGCCAATCCGCACCTTCAGGCCCGCACGAACGGTGAAGGGAAGGCCGGGATAGCCGATGGGCCCAATGTGCTGCTGGCTAAGCAAATTGTCCAACTCGGCGAAGGCCGTAACGCGCTTATTGAGGGCGTAGGTGAGGTTGGCGTCCAGCTTGGCGTAGCCGAAGTCGAGGTCGCGGTTGGGCAGTACGAGCGAGTTGCCTAAGTTCGTATCGAAGCCATCGAGGAAGGTGGAATCGTCGGAACGGCTGGCGAGTACTCCTGTAAACGCCGTGCTCAGCCTTGCGCCCTCATACTGCGCGGCGAAGAAGCCCGTGTGCGGCGGGCGGCGGAAGGGGCGCGCGCCGATCAACGGGCCCTCCGCGCCGATGGCGATGCCAGGCAGGTTGGGATTGTTGCTGTAGGCGCCGTTGTAGTAGGCATCACTGGAGAAGGATTGGGTGACGACGGCGTCGAGGTAGGTGTATCCGCCGCGCAGGAAGAGTCGTGCAAAGGGACGGTATTGCAGTTCGGTCTCGATACCCTGGGCGCGGAAGGCAAGTGAGTTGAGGTACGGCTCGTAGGTATTTTGAGCGACGCTAGGCGAGTAGCCGAAGAACTGCTCCAACGCACCTGCATCGACGCCCTCAAGCTGGTGGTTGAAGGTGTTGTGGTAGTAGCCGATCTTGAGGACCAGCTTCTCGCCGCGGATGTTCTGGTCGACACCGATGTCGTAAGTGCGCGATCGCTGGGGGCCGGCCGGAGTGACGTGATATTTGGCAATGTCAGCGGTATCGCCGGCCTGTTGTAGTTGCGTATAGAGACTGGCGAACTGGATGCCGAGGGTGGGTTCCTGCATGCCGGTGGCAACGTTGGCGCGCAGCAGCGTACCGCGCATCCACTTTGCTCCGGGGTAGACCGGCACAAACGAGAGGCCAAGGCGCGGCGCTCCGGTGATGCCGTACAGGTGGTTCTTCTCGATGCCTCCACCGGCGGAGTAGAAGACGCGACTCTTGATTTCGCCCTGAAGCTGTAGCGTGTACTCGAAGTTGGTGCGCTGAGTCTGCTCGTCTTCGGCATAGGTCCCGAAGGAGACATAGCTGCCACGCTCGTTGATGTAGTGGAAGCCGAAGAGCGCGGTGAGATAGCGGGCGAAGCTGTAGTCGGACTGGTAATACAGCTCGTCACTATTGGAATCCGTGTCTTCGGTGGGAACGAAGAACGAGGCTTGGCCGGTCGCGCTGTAACCGTTGGCTCCACGGATGGTGACCACGTTGCCGAAGTACTCGGTGAAGCAGTCCGCCGTTGGAGCGCTACAGGGCACAGATCCGAAGTTATAGGTGCTCGGTGTACCAACATTGGTGAACTGCTGCTCCTGTTCACGCTTGCGGCTGATGCCGTAGCGGAGTAGATTGTGCCAGCCGTCCTCCAGGCGATTCTCCATCGTGAGGCCTGAGTAGGTGTCCTGATCGCCCTGCTTGCCGTCGGCGGAGATACCGTAAAAGTCGTGCGCGCCGGCTAATCCACTGGCTGAATCAGCATTGCGGATGGTGAACCGAGTCTTTGTGTTGGCCGTGATCGCGTAGCCGAGGTTGGCTGCTGCGGTGCTAGCGTGGTACTCGTCCATAGGCAGAGCATTCGAGGTGTTGAAGCGCGAGAACGCGGTGTAGTAGTCGAGCTTCTGGTGAGTACCGCTCAGGGAGACTTCGTTGCGGTAGGCGTGGAAGTTGCCCGCGTCGCCAGAGTAGTTAAGCATCGGCCGGGTGGCCATGCCGCGCGGCGTTTCGAGATTCACCACCGAGGCCCCGGCATCGGTCCCGTAGAGCGCGGAGTTGGGGCCGCGATAGAGTTCCAGGCTAGACAATCCAGTGGTGGAGACGGTGCCGAAGTCAAAGGTCCCGCCTATGTCGTCTGCGGAGATGCCGTCGATGAGTACCTGGTTGGCCGTGGAGTTGCCGCCGCGTACGAAGAGCGAGGTGACGCCGCCGTACTGGCCGGTCTGGACCACGGCGACGCCGGGAGACTGGCGCAACGCATCCACCACGCCGACCGACGTTGCCAGATCGCTGTCGGGAATCAGGGTTACCGCCGAGCTGGACTGCTGGATCGGGGTGGGAAGGCCGGTGGCTGTCACTGTAACCTCCTCTTGCAGGGATGAGGTCTCCAACACGATGTTCTGCATGATCTCGTCCGTCGATCCGGCGTAAAAATTCTGACCGATGCCGGGATAGAAGGTCAGTGCCGAGGTCAGTAGAACAAACCGGCCAGCCAGGGCGGAGCGAATCTCATAGTTGCCATCCACGCCGGCGATGCCGATGGCAACCGGCTTTTGCCCCTGAATAAGCTGAATGCGAGCTCCGGAAACAGGGCGTCCCAGCGCGTCGGTGACCACGCCACGCACCACCACCGCGCGCGCAGGCGAGGCGGAGATGAGAAAGAGAGTAGCAAGTAAGAGGAAGGCGACGAGCGCGGAAGATGCTCGCAAAAGAGAGGCGGCCAATAGGCGGCCGGAGGCAGTAGACATGTCGGAACTCCTACGCTCCCCCCCGGGAGCGCGGTTGGATGTACGCGGCGAAACCGGTCTCCTGACTTACGCGGGTACATGCCGGCCAAATACTGGACACTTCCCTTCCCGTCGCCTGGCGGCTTCAGTGGGAGATGTCTGGCTTGCATTCACGCCGCTCCGATTGGAGTGGGGCTGCGTGCGCGATCACAGTTGCGGGGCAGTGGCGGAGTTTCACCGCGCTTCCCGAACATTCCGTTGCGGGCAAGAGTTGTGGTTGCACGGAGGCCAAAGTGCAGGCCAGTCGCAGGAGTTGCGATAAGCCTGGGTTATGCGGGCTCGTCCATCTTGTGAAGGTCTTTGCCAGGCTTGAAGCGTACAGCCTTGCCGGGCGCGATGCTGACCTCGGCGCCAGTTCTCGGGTTGCGGCCGATGCCGGTTTTGCGCGGCTTGACGGTAAAGACGCCGAAGCCTCGCAGCTCGATGCGTTCGCCGGCGATCAGGGTCTGCTTCATGCTTCCAAAGATGGTGTCGACCGCACGCTCCGCCTTCGTTCTGGGAAGTCCGGTACGCTCGACGACCCTCTGGATAAGGTCCTGTTTGATCAAATTGGGCCGCCTCTCTCACGCAAATTGCAGACAGCCGGCAACTAAGCTCCCGCACTGGGCTGCTAGCTGTGATGGTAGGAACTAAGCCCTCGATTGTCAACGCGTGAATGCTGCCGTAAGATTTGGCTATCCGAAACGATGCGGACCGATCCTGTTGCCCGACCGCCTTCCGGCGTCCTGGGAAGCAACCCGAAGAGGCCCGCCGAGAGGCAATAACGACCAAGATGGCCATCAAGAGCGACCGCTGGATCCGCCAGCAGGCAATGGAACACAAGATGATCGAACCGTTCAGCGAGAAGCAGGTCAGCGCGGGCGTCATCTCCTATGGACTCTCCTCCTACGGGTACGACCTGCGCGTCTCCGATGAGTTCAAAATCTTCACCAACGTCAACTCGGCCATCATCGATCCCAAGGCCTTCGACGAGCGGTCGTTTGTGAGTGTTCAGGCGGCGAGCGTCATCGTTCCGCCTAACTCGTTCGCATTGGCTCGATCGATCGAGTACTTCAGGATTCCGCGCGATGTGCTCACCATCTGCGTTGGCAAATCCACGTATGCGCGATGCGGCATCATCGTCAACGTGACGCCGTTCGAGCCCGAGTGGGAGGGCTTTGTGACGCTGGAGATATCCAACACGACGCCTCTCCCCGCTCGCATCTATGCCAACGAAGGCCTGTGCCAGATCCTCTTCTTCCAGTCCGACGAAGTATGCGAGACCAGCTACGCGGACCGCAAGGGGAAGTATCAGAAGCAGCAGGGCATCGTGCTGCCCAAGCTGTAGTTTCTCCAGTCGGAGCGAACCAGTTGAACACGAATCGTGTCGCACTTGATAACCGGACGGCAGGCCGGAGGCGCATCGGGGCCAAGCGAAAAGATGAGGCTTGAGTTCGATGGTGGATTCAGCAGCAAAGCGCTCGGAGAGGGTTGGCGTAGTTGCCACCGATCCGCTGCGCGTGCTCGGCCTGCAGTCCATCCTGGCGCAGTTTGAGATTATCCACCTGACGGCACCGGGAGCGCTGGACGACGTCAATCTGTCGTTAGTGCTGGTGGATGCAGAATGCACCAGCCACCTGTTCGAACTGCTAGCAACCTTCCACCACATCCGCCCCCAGTTGAAGCTGATCGTGCTGGGTACGGAGACCGGCCCGGAGTACATTCAGCGAATCATCGGCACGGGGGCCAAGGGATACCTGACCTTCTCGGCCAAAGAGCCCGAGCTTGCGATGGCCATCGAGATGGTGTGCGACGGCTCTGTATGGGCGCCACGCAGGGTGCTTGCGCGCCTGCTGGACCGGCAGCTCGGCTTCACCAGTTCCACCGGTACTCCACCCAAGTTCACTCCACGGGAACTCCAGGTGCTCGAACTGCTTCGCGCTGGCCGTTCCAACCGCGAGATCGGCCTTGCGCTTGCGATCGACGAAAGCACGGTGAAGGCCCATATTGGCCGTCTGTTGCGCAAGGTGGGCGTAAACAACCGTACTGCGCTTTCCATCCACCCTTCCACCCAGTTTGAGTAGTCACGTTGCGCCGCACATAGAGCGGATATTAAGCCAAATTACCTGTTTGTATTGTGCTGCTTAACGCATTTCTCTTCCTTATTTATCTCTTAGTTATGCGAAAAGGCATGTTAACTAGTTGATAAATAAAATAGGTACTAAAGTCTCTAGACCTTCGTACCGTTGTTCGGCCGTCACAAGTAGCCCATGATGGAAGTGCAACACAGACCTGGGAGAGGGGCTACAAGGTTGTGCAGCGCAAGCCGCCGACGCTTGCAGCCCCATTTTTTTGCAGCCCTGCCGTATTGGCATATCCCAGTTCCCACCCCATCCACCTCCTTCTTCACGGCTTTTCCGAATCAGCACGGTAGTCGGCTTTGCATGCATAACCGCGCACATGTTCTCGCTTCTTTTCTTGCCATGCAACTTTCCGTGTACCTCCCCGCATCGAACGTGTTGATGCCGAGTTACCGATTGCGCTTTAATCAATCGTGATCACTCGCAACACTGTCTATGCAGGTCATGCAAGCAGCAGATGTATTCAAGAAACTGAAGGGATATCAACTTATGAATCGACTCTCGGAAATTCTATGCGGATTGGCGCTGGTCGCCACCACCACGATCACAGCCGTCGGACAAGACCACGCGAAGGACGATGAGCGTCTCAACAGCGCGGAGGCCGTCATTCAAGAGGTGATGGCCACGCCCGACAAGGGCATCCCGCAGAGCATCCTAGCCGGGGCATCCTGCGTCGTCGTCATTCCGGCTTACAAGAAGGGTGCCTTCGTCGTAGGGGCGCAGTACGGCCAGGGTGTTGCCACCTGCCGCACACCCAATGGATGGAGCGCTCCAGTCTTCGTCAAGCTTGAGGGCGGCAGCTTCGGATGGCAGATCGGCGGCCAGTCCACCGACCTCGTTCTGGTGGCCATGAACCAGCACGGCCTACAAGACATGCTGAAGGACAAGTTCAAGCTGGGCGCTGACGCAGCTGCCTCGGCAGGCCCGGTCGGACGCAACGCGCAAGCCTCTACGGACGTGTTGATGCGTGCGGAGTTTTTGACCTACTCGCGCAGCCATGGCCTCTTTGCCGGCCTTGACCTCGACGGTACTGTCCTCTCGCAGAACAGGGACGACACCCGCGCCGAGTATGGCGCCGACATCCCGTTCGACACCGTTCTCCATGGCAACCAGCCCGTCCCGGAGAACGCCCGTGCCTTCGTCCACACCGTAGCCCACTATTTTGTTGTCTCCAAGGACAACCACTAGCACCGAACGATAGCCATTGCGCCATCGCGTCGCAGGGCCATAGGATTAAAAGACGCCGTAACGCATAACACGCCAAAGCCGCCAATCGGAAGCACTCCGATGGCGGCTTTGGTGCGTTTGCACTTCACCTATTCTTCAGGGTTGGAGATCCTGCCCAGGATGCATGTAATCCTGCGCTATCCGCTTCGGTCTATTTAATAGGAACGCTGCGACCTCCGATCCAGGACCAACCTGCGCCGCAGACCCGGTAGACTGGAACCTTGACCCGCGAAGCACAACCCAACTCCGAACCGGCGAGACGGCCCACTATCCGTCATGCTGTTGAATTCGCCATTGTCTGGCTCTTCATCCATGCCTTGCGCGTGCTTCCGCGACGCATGGCACGGGCTTGCGGAGCGGGCATCGCAGCCATCACGTTTCTGCTGCACAGCCGCCTGCGCCGTGTAGGACGGCGCAATCTGGAGTTGGCCTTCCCTGCCCTGCCCGATGCCGAGCGGGAGGCCATCCTGCGCAAGGAATACCGCCATCTAGGCTGGCTGCTGGCCGAGTTCTGCCAGATGACGACCTACACGCGGGCTTCCGCCAGCCGCTTTATCCGCTATGAGGGCCTCAACCACTATCTGGCCGCGCGCGACCGCGGCAAAGGCGTACTGGTACTCACCGGCCATCTGGGCGCGTGGGAGCTTTCCAGCTTCTACCACTCGCTGGCCGGCTACCCGATGGGCATGGTGATCCGCCGCCTGGACAATCCGCTGGTGGACTCGCTGGTCAATACAGTCCGCTGCCAGCATGGCAACCGAGTGCTGCACAAAGACGACTTCGCGCGAGGTCTGATCGCCGCGATGCGCGCGGGCGAGACCGTCGGAATTTTGATGGATACCAACATGACGCCGCCGCAGGGCCTGTTTGTACCCTTCTTTGGGATCGAGGCCTGCACCGCCTCGGGCCTTGCGCGGGTCGCGGTCAAGACCGGCGCCGCGGTCCTGCCGGGATTCCTGTTATGGGAGGAGTCGGAGGGCCAGTATGTTCTGCACTTCGGCCCCGAGCTGGCGCTGGCGTCGACCGGCGGCTCAGAGGCCGATGCTGCAAGAAATACCGCCCTATTCACCTCTGTGATTGAGGACACCATCCGCCGCTATCCGGACCAGTGGCTGTGGATGCACCGCCGCTGGAAGACCCGCCCCTCCGGCGAGCCGCCGATCTACTGAGTTGGATACAGGCTGCAATCTGATTCGGCCATGCACATGCGATCGCCATTCGTTTGGACGAGCGTCGCATGGCTGTTCCCGATAACTGAGCGCGCTACGACATAGAATCAAAGAAGCGCCTTGCGGAGCTTTCGCGGCGTATCGAGAGTGCGATGAGAAGCTTCAAAGAGGTCTCGCAGGGCAATCCGATCATGTTTTACGAGTACATTGCCAAGTGCCTGACGGGCGTGACCGTCGGTTATCTGTTGATGCAGGCATTTCCCCGGCAAAGCGGGCAGTATTACTGGCTGTTGATCTCCATCGTGCTTTCTATAACACACGATAACAACAGCAAGGTGGCACTCGACCGGATGCGGGGTAACATTGTCGGCTCGGCGGTGGGCCTGGTCATGTATCTGTTGCACAGCCCGCCGAACTTGCTGACCATCTGTCTCGGGGTGGTGGCGACAATCCTCCTCTGCTTCAATCTGGACCTGGTCGCGGTCTGCCGTACCGCTCTGGTCGGCTTCATCATCGTGATGATCTACGAGGAGACGCACAGCAGTTGGACGGGAGCGATCTACCGGATGGTGGGCGTAGTTCTGGGCTGCCTGATTGGGCTCGCCATCAACTACCTCTTTCGCAAGATCACCGCGCCCCTGTTTCGTACAATGGGGATCATCGAAGACGAAGACGCCCCGGACAACGGCGGAGAATAGCCGGCAGACAGCCGTCTGCGAAGACCGGCGACATCGCTAAGGATTTTTGCATCTTACTCAGCGGAGCAGCTTTTGAGGCTGCGCCGGGGAGAAAGCCATGTCTTTTGGAATTTACGCAGCCGGTTATCTAATACTAATCATTGGTGTAGCGTACCTTGCGCACCTGATGCATGTCCGGGAGTCTTTCATAATGGCTGGTGCCATTATTCTGTTTGGCGCTGGCATCGTGACCGGCGTCCAGAAGACGCGCAGCCGGGACCCCAACTAGAGCACCGCAGGTCCGCGCACAGAAAGCGGCCCCGTTTCGTATGCGATTGACGGCGGAGGGTCGTGGAGGTAATACTCAAGAACCGGTCTCATCAGCCCTCCGCATCTTGCTGCGGATTCATGGGCTTCGCTTAGTTGGCGTGTCTGTAGACGACCTGGCGAATGCGATGGCAGCATATCAGACCGCTTGCTGGCCCGAGGTGCATCATGAGCGAACTCACGACTAAGGTTGACACAATCCTGAGGCAAAAAACGGGAAGGATCTTGTCGGTCGCGCCGGACGACTCCGTGTATCACGCCATCGAGGTGATGGCGGAGAGGGGCGTGGGCGCGCTGCTGGTGATGGAGGACAACGCCCTGGTGGGGATCGTCAGTGAGCGTGACTACGCGCGTAAAGTCGTGCTGAAGGGGCATACGTCTAAGGAGATGCAGGTTGCGGAGATCATGACCAGCCCGGTGATCTCCGTCTCGCGCAAGCATACTGTGGGTGAGTGCCTGCACATCATCACGGACAACCACATCCGGCACCTGCCGGTGACGGAAGGCAACACTGTGGTGGGCGTGCTCTCCATCGGCGACCTGGTGAATTTCGTCATCACGGAGCAGCAGGAGATGATCCGCCACCTGCACGCGTATATCTCTGGAGCGGCAGGCTAAGAACAGTCCATTACTTGCAACCGCTGGAATGCTTTACGGCTCATCGTCGCTGGAGTCGTTCTCCTCGATTAGCGAAGCTGCGCCGACAACGTCGTAGGTAGTTGCTTCGCCGCCGGTAGTCTGTAGGGTCACGCGCATGGGTTCGCGCTGCCAGACGGCCGACTTGCAGACTGGTTCGGCGTGCGAGGGCTGCGGCCACTTGCCGATCTGCTGCTGGACTACGGCGCGACGTGCTCCAAGTTGTGCGACGATGGCGAAGAGACCGCCCTTGACGGTCTCGGCGGTGCCGCAATAGGCCGCATAGTCGCGAAACCAAACCACATCGGACACATCGGCGTCGAAGTCCGGCAGATGCAGCGCTGTGATGCGTCCTGTGATGCGGTCCACCTGCAGCCAGGGTCCGGGTTGCCAGCTCCAGCGCGGCGCCTCGCCGGGCAGCGCGTCGTTCAGCCGCAGAGCGCGACGGATGGTGAAGCTGCGGTCGGTAACGTCGTGGGCATCGCCGGTGGTCCATTCTTTTTGATGGCCGTCGACAGTGAGCGGGCGGACCTTGAGCGTGATTGCGTCCGCGGGCTTGCCGACTACAGGCGCGGTCTCGGGAGGCATGTACGGCACCTTGCGCACCGCGCCTAAGGCCACGACGTGGACCTTGGCAGGCGCAGCCAAAGCGATGGGTTGCGAGATGGGCAGCACGCCAAGCGACAACAAGGCAAGCGTTCCCCCACGCAGATGCACAGAAGCGGGGCGAAAGATCTGCATGCGCGGCAGATTAGCGCGTGCTGAGCGCGGAAGCAAGTAGTGTTTTCGAGAAAATTGCAGATTATGAGAAATAGCCGATGACCAACCTCTGCTCCCGCATGGCATCCAATAACAGAGCCATCGGTTTGGCAGAACGTCCTGCAGCGCAGATCCTGCTGTACCGCAGGATTAATACAGCAGATTCCGAGGGGAGATTTGCAGAGGGCTGGAGTTCCTGTCGAGTGCCTCGGAGTAGTATCGTTGTGGCAGGACGCTTGTGGCCAGCCGCCAAGCGTTGCGGCTGACGTTGATCCGCAGCAGACCGGCGAGACAAGGGCGCCAACCGTACCAACCATTCAGGCAATCAGGAAAGGAACTATGCAACCTATGTGGAAACCGAACCAGACTGGACCGCTCCCGCCCGCACCTTCTGAGCCCATGCGGCCAGCGACGGCCCCAGCTCCGACCATCTTCGAGTCCAGCGTTCCCAGACCGGCGGCAGCGCCCGTCGCCAGCCCTGCTGTTGCGACCGGCGAACAGGCCACCATTGGAAAGTCGCTGGTGGTAAAGGGCGAGGTCTCCGGATCGGAATCGCTCTACATCGATGGCAAGGTGGAAGGCACCATTAACCTGCCCGGCAACCGCGTCACCGTGGGGCGCAACGGACAGGTGGCAGCTAACATTCTGGCGCGCGAGGTGGTGGTGCTGGGTAAGGTGCGCGGCAATGTCAATGCCAGCGACCGTGTGGACATCCGCAGCGAAGGCTCGCTGACCGGCGACGTGGCCGCCGCGCGCATCTCCATCGAGGACGGCGCGTATTTCAAGGGAGGCATCGACATTCGCAAGCCGGGCGAGACGAAGAACGGCCATCCGCCACCGGTTGCCGCCGCAGAGCCCGCCCCAGTCATCCCAAACGCTACACTACCCCTGGGGTAGAGCGGCGCGCAGCGAAGACTCAAGTGGCCCTGGCGAGTTTGCCGGGGCCGCACTGCGTTTGGCCGCAGTGAGTTCTGCCCTGACAGCTATGGAATCAGCAAAACCTTCCCGGTGGTCTTGCGCCCTTCCAGATCGCGGTGACCCTGGGCAGCGTCGGCCAGTGGGTAGCTGTGTTCAAGGCGCAGTTTGAGGCTGCCATCGGCGACCCAGCCGAGTACATCGCCCGCGCGCTGTTCCAACTCCTCGCGGGATGCTGTGTAGTCCTTCAGCGTGGGACGCGTGATGTAGAGCGAGCCGCGCGTGGAGAGCTGGATGAGGTCGAAGGGCGGGACCGCGCCGCTGGAGCCGCCGTAGAGGACAAGGATGCCGCGTGGACGCAGGCAGGCCAGACTGCCATCGAAGGTGGTCTTGCCGACGGAGTCGTAGACCACGGGAACGCCCGCGCCACTGGTAAACTCGCGTACCTTCGCGGTGAAGTCCTCGCGGGTGTAAAGAATCATTTCGTCAGCACCGGCTGCATGAGCCAGAGCCGCCTTCTCCTCGTTGGAGACAGTGGCAAAGACGCGCGCGCCCAGACGCTTGGCCATCTGGATGAGAAGCAGCCCGACGCCGCCCGCTCCAGCGTGGACGAGCACCGCATCGCCAGGCTGGATGGCGTAGGTGGAATTCGTTAAGTAGTGGGCCGTCATCCCCTGCAGCATGGCCGCAGCAGCCTGCTGTGTGGTTACGCCGTCGGGAATTGCAATTAGGCGAGCGATAGGCGCGACAGCCAATGCAGCGTAGGTTCCGGGAATGCCGCACCAGGCGACGCGATCACCGACCTTGAAGGCGGTGACGCCGGGGCCGAGAGCAGCAACGACACCCGCCGCCTCCTGTCCGGGAATAAACGGCAGCGTCGAAGGGTAGCGTCCCTCGCGCAGGTAGATATCGATGAAGTTGACGCCGCAGGCCTCGATGCGTACGAGAGCTTCACCGGGGCCCGGTGTGGGAGTGGGCAGTTCGCGG
Source organism: Acidobacteriaceae bacterium (assembly GCA_035510935.1). Lineage (GTDB taxonomy): Bacteria > Acidobacteriota > Terriglobia > Terriglobales > Acidobacteriaceae > Edaphobacter. The sequence goes on along the minus strand of DATKGA010000133.1, from coordinate 25,869 downwards.
CGCACAAGAACTTCGGCTCCGCCAGTTTGGGTGATCTGGATCGCTTGCATCATACTTCGATGCTACCGCGTGCAGGACGAGGCTGGAAGAGATGAGGCACCCGGGCCGAAGCGATTGGTTTACAGACATGATCGCCGCGAATTGGCTTGCAACCCTCCGTGCGCTGAAACCTGCTTTCTGAGACAATACGGACTGCCATGCAACCCGACAATCTGATCTCGCTGAAAGACGATATGGTGGCCTTCATCGCCGGCCATGGGCTACGACGCTTCAATGGATACACCACGGACGAAGTTCCCAGCGTCATCTTCGAGGACGAGGAACCAGACTCGTGGAAGGACTTCGTGGAGCACGCCAAGGCTAGTGGCGCCAGCTTTATTACCATGAGCGAAGTAACTCTGGAGAAGTCCGACGTCGCAATCCTGCTAGAACAACTGCGCGACCAGACCTATCCCGACGCCGATGCGCCGGAGATCGACGAAGCCGAGTATTTGGTGAAGCACGTTGGCAAGATCGGCTACCTGCAGTTGGGATTCGCTCACCAGGGCGTCATGTTCCTCTTCGAGACCTCTACCGAATGGTACGAGCGGTTCCAGGAGCTGATTGAGACCATCACCGACCTCGGCGGTATCGTCGTAGACGATCACGACCACGATGAGGACTGACGCAAGTGCCGTCGATGTTGCCGGATCAGGATCGACCAGCGGTGCAGGAACCGTCCCGTGCAGCGTCATTGCCTGTGTGGCTGCTGAAGGTCCCTGACCGTCCGGCTGACGCTAACGCCGCAAAAGTCCTTGCCGCACAACTACACTGCCCGCCTGCCATCGCGCAAATCCTGATCACTCGTGGCATTACCACACAGACCGCGGCGGAGAGTTTCCTTAATCCAACGATAGAAGCGCTGCTGGACGACCCGGCGAACGACCCGGCGCAACTACTGGGCATGAAGACGGCCGTCGAGCGCATCCTGGTGGCGATCCAAAGCGGCGAGCCGATCCTGATCTACGGCGATTACGATGTGGACGGCACTACGGCGACCGTCCTGCTGAAGACGACCATGGAGCGCATTGGGATGGCGATGGAGCCGCAAAGGCCCGCGCAGGTCAGCTATCACCTGCCCCATCGTATCCGTGAGGGCTATGGGATGCAGAACGCAATCCTGGCAGAGGCGGCCCAGGCCGGCGTGCGCCTGGTAATCAGCGTGGACACCGGCATCCGTGCCATCGCCGAAGCGATTGAGGCGCGAGCGCTTGGTCTCGACCTGATCGTTACCGACCACCACCCACCCGATGGCACAGCGATTCCTGATGCGCTGGCCGTACTCAATCCCACGCAGCCCGGCTGCCCCTATCCCAACAAAAACCTCTGCGGGGCTGCCGTTGCGTACAAGCTGGCGCAGGCGCTGCTGGACTCCGCCGCGCCGCTTACCGCGGACGCAGCCGCCTTCCGGGCGCGCACCCGAGGCGTTCTGCTTCCCTCGTTCCTCAAGCTGGTGGCCATCGCCACGATCGCGGACTCTGTGCCTCTGACCGGAGAAAACCGAACGATTGCGGCATTGGGTCTTGCTGCACTCGCCAATCCCGTGCAACCTGGCCTGCGCACGCTGATGCATCTGGCGAAGATTCCGCTGGACCGCGCTCCGACTGCGACCGAAGTCGGCTTCCGTCTGGCGCCACGCATCAACGCCGCCGGTCGAATGAACATAGCGGACGACGTGGTGGAACTGCTGCTCACCCGTGACGCCGCCCGCGCGCGAGAACTGGCCCAGAAGTTGGACCGCCTCAATCAGGAGCGCCGCGCCTCCGAAGAGCACGCCTTGGACGCCATTGATCGTGAGCTGCTCAAGCTGGTCAATTCCGATGGCACATACCCGCCCGAGTGCCTCATCCTCGACAACCCGGAGTGGCATCGTGGTGTACTGGGGATATTGGCCTCGCGCGTGGTGGAGCGCACCGGCCGTCCCGCACTGATCGTCACCCACGCTGAGGGTGACGCGCACGGCTCCGGTCGCTCCGTCCCCGGCTTTCATCTGCTCGACGCCATCACCGCTGCCCACACACAAGACCCAGCCGCCTCGCTCTTCCATCGCTTTGGAGGCCACGCGCACGCAGTTGGTTTTTCGCTCCCCTCCGGCCGCCTCTCCCTGCTGCGCGCACGCATGAAGTCGTATGCTTCCACGCGCCTCACCCACGCGCTTCTGGCCCCGCAGCTCGAGTATGAAGCGGAAATATCGCTGGACGAGATTACTCCTGAGCTGATGACCTGGATCGCGAGCATCGCGCCATTCGGCATCGGTAACCCCGAGCCGGTCTTCCTTACCAGAAAGGTGACCCTGGCTGCGCCCATCCGCCTCATTCAGGAAAAACATATCAGCTTGCAACTAATGCAGAACGATCCTGGGCCAGCGAAGTCGCATAGCACCGCGCGCGTGACGAGCCATTCACGCGCAATTCCCGCCCTCGGCTGGAGCCGCGACACAGTGGGCTGGCCTGCGCGCTGTAGTCGGCTGGCTCTGGCTAAGGACTCAGTCATCGACGTTCTCTACCGTCTGCGGCTCAACACCGGCCCCTACGCCAGCCCGCAGTTCAGCGGCCTCGAACTCGAACTGTGCGATCTGCAACCAGCCAGCGCTCCGTTGCAATCTCTTAAATAAGTTGTCAGCGATAGCGTTTTGGTTCTGCTACACCCTCCGATTGCGCACAATCTTATGCTCCTTTCCGAACATGAACTATTTTGCTTCGTTCGGCGCGGCAAAACGTCTTATATACTGACACTTGAAGACATGGCCTCTACTCCCAAGTCAAATCGAACCATGCAGTTTGTCCTCTGGGGGGCAGCCCTCATCGTTGTCCTTCTGGCGCTCTACGAGATTCGTTTGCTTACTCGCGAACGGGTCATCGTCGTGGCCGCCCAGGTCAGCTATCAGGACTTGGTCAAATCCTCTTCCACCAACGGCAAAGTCGAGCCGATGCACGATTTCGAGGCCCACGCGCAGGTTGCCGGCCAGGTGCAGGAGATATACGTCAATGTCGGCGACAAGGTCCAGACGGGCCAGTTGTTGCTGAAGATGAATGATGCGGACGCGTTGGCCCGGCTTGCCTCCGCCAACTCCGCTTTGCGGGCGGCCGAGCTTGCCGTAAGCGACATCGAACACGGCGGCACGCAGGACGAGCGCAACACGTATGTCGCCGATGAGAGCGGCGCCAAACTGCAGCGTGAGCAAGACTTTGACGCGCTGACCACGCTGCAACAGCTTCAGCAGAAGGGAGCAGCCTCGCAGGCCGAGATCGACGTCGCCACCGCCCGCCTGCGTTTGGACGACAACAGGCTGCACAGCATCGAGCAACACAGCACTCAGCGATACGGCGAGGCGGATCGCGCCCGCGCCCAGGCGGAGTTGGCCAATGCACGCGCCGCCGTCGCCGCCGCCGAGCGAGCCTATGACAGCGTCGACGTCCGTAGTAATATCTCTGGCACCGTCTACTATCTGCCGGTCTCGGAGTACGACTATGCCGCCAGCGGAGACGACCTGGTCTACGTTGCAGACCTCAAACATATGCGCATCACAGCCTACTTCGACGAGCCCGAGATTGGCGACCTGGCCGTCGGGCAGCCGGTCACAATCACCTGGGAGGCACAACCAGGGATTATCTGGCACGGCCACATCACCCAGGCCCCCACCACCATCATCAGCTACGGCACAAGAAACGTCGGCGAGTGTTTCATCGACGTAGACGATGCCGATGGCGTCCTGCAACCAAACGCCAATGTCACCGTCTTTGTCACCACCGCACAGCATCCGCATGTACTCAGCGTTCCGCACGAAGCCGTGCGAGACCTCATCGGCCGGCAACCCTACGTCTTCCGCATAGTCCAGAACAAGCTTGTGCGGACTCCTGTGCAGCTGGGATCTCCCGCCAGACCAGCGATCGTCAACCTCGACCAAGTAGAAATTACAGGTGGCCTGGTGGAGGGCGATACAGTTGCCCTCCACGCCACCACCAACCGCGACCTCAGCAATGGACTCGAAGTCACACCCGTCTATAGATGAGCATGAACGCACAATCCTCCCCGATGCCTTCGTTCAAGCTCTCCCAATCTGGTCGTCGTGCGCCTCTGGCATGTGCCCTGATGCTGTGCGTCTGTTTCACGCTTGTACCCATTGCCTGCGCGCAGCTCTCGCTCAGTTCCGCGGTGGATTTGGCGCTGCGCGGCAACCCCCGCGTGCAAGGAGCTGAGGATGATGTTAAAAAAGCAACCGCTCAGCTCACCCAGGCACACGACGCCTACGTGCCATCCATCAACGCCGGCGCGGCAGTCGGCCAGTCCTACGGCTATAGCCCGTATCCGCCGACGCTGTTCACCGTCACTGGCGGCGGGCTGGTCTTCAGCGCCTCGCAAAGCTCCTACATCCGCTCGGCCCGGGCCGGAGTCGATGCTGCCGAGCTTGCTCTGGATGACGTGCGTGAAGCAGTGGCCGAGGATGCCGCGCTCGCCTTTCTTGCAATGGACCACGACCAGCAACGCGAGCAGATAGTCGGCCAGCAGGTTGGATTCGCCAATACCCTTGTCTCCATTGTCCAGAGCCGAGTCGATGCCGGTCGCGATCCAGCGATCGACCTCGCCCAGGCCAAGCTCACCGCTGCCCAGCTTCGCCTAGCGAGCCTGCGCGCCCAGGATGACATCGCGGTCGACCGCGATCACCTGGCAAGGCTCATCGGCCTGCCCCCCACAGCACTCAGCGTAGATAGCGTCTTCCCTGCAACTCCCGTGCCGCTCGACACAACGACTGATACAACGGTGCATGGGTACGCCAACGCTGGCGTCGCCGCTGCATATGCCAGCGCCGAGGCCAAACAGGACCAGGCCCGCGGAGACGCACGCTTCCGCTTCCTCCCCCAGGCGAGTCTCTTCGGCCAATTCAACTACTACGCCACCTTCAGCGACTCCTTTGCACAACTGCAAAAGATCTACCAGGCGAACACCGGTCAAACCACCCTGAGTGCCAGCGAGGGCGCGTTTGGCGTCCAGATCACCCTGCCTATCATGGACAGAGCGCGTGCAGCCAAGGCGCGTGAATCGGCCGCCGACGCCGCGCACGCATTCCACGACGCACAGTACGCGCAGATCAACGCGCTCGATGGCCAATCGCGCTTGCGCCATTCCATCGACGAGTTGAAGGCACAGGCCGACGTGGCTATGTTCGAGCAGCAACTTGCCCAGCAGAAACTCGACATCCTCCAGCAGCAACTGAAGTCCGGCAATCTTGACGGCCCGCAGATGACACCCAAGGACGAACAGAACGCGAGGATCAAAGAGCGCGACACGTTCCTCGGCGTGCTCGACGCCGGCTACCAGCTACGTCAGGCCGAGATTCACCTCATGCGCCAGACCGGTCAGCTCCTCACCTGGCTTAAGTCCACCGCATCTGCCGCAGTACCCGCGCCCGCCTCTATCCCCACGCCACATCCTTAGAGTCGCACTACTTTGAGAGCAGGAACACGCCGACGCAGACAAACAGCGCAGCCAGCCAGCGACGGCGATTGACGTTTTCCTTGAGGAAGAGCTTGGCGGCGAAGGCATTGCCCAGGAACGTCAGCGAGGCGCTGGCTGGCGCTGCCAACGAGAGCGCGACGTTCGACAGGGTGAAGAGCAGCGAGAAGAAGCTGGCGGCCATGGACAACACGCCGAGCACAAACATCGGGCTCGACGTCACGGCCCGGATGGCGCCCGCGAGGCCGGACTTTGCGCGGATCAGGTCGAGATCGCCGATACGCCGCATGGCGCCTGCCGTTAGTACATCTCCAGCGACCGCCGTTGCGGCCACTGTCAGGATCGTGGCCCACGTCTCGATCGGGCCCGCGTAGATGTGACCTGGATGAGTCTGACTGGGAAATATCATCGCGCGCCGTCCGTTGTTGCACCCTCGGGTGCGTGCTCTTCCGCCGGGTGCTGCGACTCGTGCAGGGTGAGCGACGGCCCGTTGGCGACGAAGCCCACGCCGCAGACGATCAGCAGGATCCCCAACCAGCGGTATACGGTAATCGTCTCATGCTGCCAGTACTTGGCTAGAAACGCGACTACAACGTATCCGAACGCAGTGGACGGCAGCACAAAGGTGAGGTCGGCCCAGGAGAGCGCGGTCAGATAGCTGGCGAAGAAGCCCAACAGGCAGAGGATCCCGGTGATCACCCAGGGATTGTGCAGTGCCGCCAGCAGCAGACCCAGGCGCGCTATCGAAACCGGCCCGACCTGCGCCATGCCATGGGAGAGCAGCGTGTCGCCCACCGAAGCGGTCAACATAACAGCCAGCAAAATTAAATAACGCCGCGGAGTGAGGGTATGCTTCATTGAGCGTCTAGGCTATCCGATGTGCGCCTACTGCGCGCGAAGCATCTAGCTGGAGGAAGCCTGGGCCTTGAGGGCGTTGGCGGCCTTGGTGGTACGGGCGGACCGGTTGCGCTGGGCGCGTAGCTTCATAAAGGAGCGAGCCTCAGTGTAGAGCCGCGGGACATCGCGATTGACGATGGCCTGCCAGACAACGCGGAAGGCCGCCTTGGGGCGGAAGAAGTACTCGTCGTAGAACTTGTGCACCATCTCCAGGACGTACTCGGCGGGCAGGCCGGGGTACTCGATGTGGGCCATCTGGTGGCCAGCATCGTCGCTCATGGAAAGGTTGGTGATGTAGCCCTTCTCCTTGGCAAAATCGTATAGCTCCGTCCCGGGGAAGGCGTGGGCCATGGAGACCTGGATGGTCTCGCAGTCCAGTCGCTTGGCAAACTCGATCGTGTTGCGGATCGACGCTGCGGTTTCGCCCGGCAGGCCAAGAATGAAGTCGCCGTGGATGATCAGGCCCAACTTGTGGCAGTCGCGGGTAAAGTCCAGTGCGCGCTCCACGGTGGCGCCCTTCTTGATGTTCTTGAGAATCTGCGCGTCGCCAGACTCGTAGCCCACGATCAGCAGGCGGCAGCCTGCCTCCTTCATCGCCTTCAGCGTCTCGTAGTCGGTCGTCACGCGTGATGTGCAGGACCAGGTGAGGCCAAGCGGCTTCAACTTCTCGCACAGCTCGACAGTGCGCGCCTTCTGGATGTTGAAGGTGTCGTCGTCGAAGAAGAACTCCTTCACATGCGGGAAGAGCATCTTGGCGTTGGCCATCTCGGCGGCCACGTCATCGGTGGAGCGCTTGCGCCAAGCGTGCCCGCTCAGCGTCTGCGGCCACAGGCAGAAGGTGCACTGCGCCGGGCATCCGCGGGTGCTATACAGCGCGACGAAGGGATGCAGCAGGAAGGGTACGTTGTACTTGGTCACGTCCAGGTCGCGCGCGTAGATCTCAGTCGCCCAGGGCATCTCATCGAGTTGCTCAGGGGTGACCTGGGGACGGTCGGGGTTGTGCTGGATGACGCCGTTGTCGTCCCGGTAACTGACGCCGAGGATCTCGTTCAGAGGCTTTCCGTTGGCATACTCCACGATGGAGAAGTCGAACTCTCGGCGGCAGATAAAATCAATGGCACGGCACTCGTTCAGCGCCTTGTCGGTGGATGTGGTCACCGGCGGCCCGACGAAAGCGATCTTGATACTGGGGTAGGTTTGCTTGATGACCTCGGCCATCTTCTGGTCGCCGTCCCAGCCCATGGTGCTGGTGAAGAGCACGAGGAACTCGTAGTCCTTCAGTATCTCCACGACATCGGCCCACTTGAGATGGTGCGGCGGCGCGTCAACGAGGCGCGACCCCTCCAGCATGCCCGCCGGATAGGTGAGCCATACCGGATACCAGTAGGACTCGATCTCGCGTGTGGCGGGCCAACGGCTGCTTGCGCCACCATCGAATTTCTCGAAGGAGGGCGGGTTCAGGAAGAGGGTCTTCAGGGGAGTTGTCATTAACGTGATTTTACCATTCATGGTCGCTAATCGCGCTGCGTTCGAGGTAAATTTGCAGTGGTGCTGCCTCATATACTGGTTGTCCTCTGCCCCATTGCAATGAGCAGACTCAAACGGCTTCATGCGCATCTAACGGATAAGAGGAACATTCCAATGCCCCAAAGCATTCACGACCGGGCCGCCGAGTACCATAATCTAGCCGCACATGCCCATTCCGCAGCTGCGGCCTCGCATAGTCAGGGAAGCCCCACCGCACATGAGTTTTCGCGTCAGGCGCACGAGCACTCCACACGCGCCCTCGACGAATCGCGCAAGGCAACCGAAACTCACGGCCAATCCCTTGTCCCGGCAAAAAGAAAGGTGTAGCAGCCTACGCGCTGCTCAGTGCAGACAGTCCAGCCGAGGCACTATTCCTTGTACGGCTTTACCGCCGCGCCCTTGGAGGAGAAATCTGCCGCCACGGGATCGTTCTTCAGCGCTTTGAGCCCAGCGACCACGCACTCCGCATTCAACTCCGCTCCGGCGCGGCTGGTGTGGGTATGCGGATCGCCAAAGAGCGGCTCCACTGCCGCCTCGCCCAGCGCGTCGTAACGACGCCCAATGATCTCGTTCAGGTCGACAAAGCCCACGCCCTCCTGGGTCGCGACCTGGCGCGCCCAGCCACCGAAGTTGGCGGCGTTGCGTATCACCTTGCCGTCCTGCCATAACTTGCGCGGAATCGGTGAGCAAACGATCGGAATCGCGCCCTTGGCCTTGGCGTCGCGCACGATCTTGCGGATATACCACCCGTAGGTGTGCACCGTCTCACGCACCTTGAGCAGCGGGTTCTCAATCTCCACCGTCTCCTCGCCCACTCCCGGCAGCGAGGCGCGCGCTCTGGATGGATCGTCCGGCTTGCCGTCGTCGTTGTGGCCAAACTGGATCATCACCACGTCCCCTGGCTTGATCATCGCCAGTGTCGTCGCCCACGGATCGCCACCCGGCCTGTTCATGTACGTCCGGCTGCTCAGCCCGCCGATGGCACGGTTTACGACGTTGATCTTTGTGGCGTCGAAGTCGTCGACCAGCGGCTCGCCCCATCCCCACTGTCCGCCCGCACCGTCGCCCTGTCCGTTGCGCACGGTCGAATCACCCACCAGGAAGAGCGTGGGCAGCTTGGGATTGGCTGGCACTGGAAGCGGAATCCGCGCTGGCCGCGGAGCCGCAGGTGCAGCGATCACGGGCACTGGCGACTGGGCCGCACCCGCCGCCGGCTGCCCCGCGCTGCTGTGCCATGAGACACAAGGCAGCAATAGCCCCATCAGCAGAAAAAGAAGAGGAGACGATGAACGCTGACCTGACGATTGGCGCAAAAGATGGATGGAAGTCATAGCCCCATGTTTACTGTCTGCACCCTACACTCGTCAAGCCTCATTCACGCACATCATCACTCGAACTCACTCCTTACATCTGCTATCGTTTCCGCACCATGAAAATCACTCGTCGCGCCGCTCTCAAATCCTCAGCCCTCGCCGCGTCCGCCCTTGCTGTTGTTGGTCCGCGCCTCTTCTCGCAAGCCTCCGCCTCGGTCGACGCGCACATCGATATACTTCCCAGCGAGCCGATCGCGACGATCTCGCCGGAGATCTACTCTCACTTCATCGAGCATCTGGGCGGCGTGATCTACGACGGCGTGTGGGTCGGCCCCGATTCGAAGATCGCCAATACCAACGGAATCCGCCAGTCCTTTATCGACACGATGAAGGCGGTGCAGGCCCCTCTTCTGCGCTGGCCGGGCGGATGCTTCGCCGACTCGTACGACTGGCGCGACGGCCTGGGCGCTGCGCCCAATCGCCCCGCACGCACCGGCTTCTGGGGCCAGCAGGATCCCAACCAGTTCGGCCTGCATGAGTTTATACATACTTGCCGCGCCATCGGATGCAAGCCGTATCTAGCCGCCGACATGCGTTCGCTGCCGGCACGCGACTTCTACCAGGAGATCGAGTACTGCAACGCTCCCGCAGGCCTGGTGCCGTCGAACTCCGCCGCGCCCGCCACACGCAACGCGCTGGCAGCCCAGCGCGCGGCGAACGGAGATGTAGACCCCTTCAACGTGGACCTGTGGGGCGTAGGCAACGAGAGTTGGGGATGCGGAGGAAACCTCGTTCCCGAGGAGTATGCCGCGATGTTTCGCCGCTTTACCGCGTGGACGCCGAGCTACAGCAGAACTCCGATGCGTTTTGTCGCCGTAGGACCAAACGGCGACGATGTGGATTGGACGCGCCGCCTGTTTAAGAGCCTGTACTCCAACGCCGAGCGGCGAAACCTCTTCGGCCTCTCCGTGCACTACTACACCTCGGGCAGCCCAACAGAGTTCGCAGCCGGTGACGCGCTGGCCTTCTCCACCGACGAGTACTACGACCTGCTGACCCGCGCCAGCATCATGGAGCGCATCGTCACCGACCACTGGGCAGCAATGAATGAGAGCTCGCAGTCCGGACAGAACACCGTCAAGCTGGTGGTAGACGAGTGGGGCGCGTGGTACGGCAAAGGAACCGCGCTCGGCCCCGAGTACAACCTGTCACAGCAATCCACCATGCGCGATGCGCTGCTGACCGGCATTACCCTGGACATCTTCCAGCGCCACGCAGACAAGGTCGCCGTCGCCGCCGTTGCGCAGTCCATCAACTGCATCCACTCGCTGATGCTGGCGCAGGGAGACAAGTTCACCGTCACCCCTACCTTTCACGTCTTCAGGATGTATATGCCGCACCGCGGCGGGCAGGCGGTGCGCGCGGAGTTCTCAGCTGCGGCGATTCGCAATCCCATGGCCAACAAGTCCATTCCGGTGGGCGGCAACAGCTATACCGGATCGCTGGAGGCGGTGAAGCTGCTCGCGGGGCTTAGCGGCTCGGCGTCGATCTCCCCCAGCAACCCCAAGCTGCTCACGCTGACGGTGATCAACCCGCACATCGACCAGCCCATCACGGCGGAGATCGCCGTTGGCGGAGCTGCAATCGCAAGCTACAGTGGTCAAGTGTTGGCGGAGCCGGACGTGCATGCGCACAACGACTTCGCGCATCCGGATGCAGTGCACCCATCGCGCATTGCCGCTGCCACACCCAGCGCTGGAAGGCTGACCCACACCTTCCCACCGGCCAGCGTCACCACGCTGCAACTCACGCTGGCATAGAGTGGTAATCTTGCTTCATCATGTTGCGTTCACTGACGCACCTGCTGCTCGCTTTGAGTGTCATACTTCCAGTGCAAGTTCAACAGTCCGCGCCTACTCCGGACCTCGCTGAACTTCTGCGCCAACTTCCATCCAAAGAAAATTACCAACTTCTATCCAAAGAGAACCTCATAGATGCGATGACGGCGATGATGTCGCTCGAAGAGGCTCTCTCCAAGGCATCGCTCGCGGAACTTCAGGCCAATATGCCCGCGCTCGTGGCCCTCACTGAGCACCCGACGCTCCCGTGCGATTTGCTGCCCTCTTCTTATTCAACGCCATCGCCCCCGGGAATCCCACCAACCCACCGATCGATCATCACACATACCAGGACGGTGTTAATCTTCTCATCCCGTTCATTCCCCGTCTCACCCATTGCCTCAACGATCCGGACCCCCATGTGCGCTCGACATGTCTGGCTCTAATGGCAAATCTCACACTCTTCATCCGCCCCACGCCTCCTCTGCTGCTCGAAGCGCTGTTAAAGAATCTTGCCGATCCAGGCAGCACCAAGCCAGCGTTCACATCTGACACAGATCCAAGAGACTTGCCACGGGACGATTTAATCATGGGCCCACAGATCGTGGGCGCGCTGATTCCTGTCAACGCCACCGTAGAAGTCGATCCCGTCACCAACAAGCTAATTACGAAGAACGATCCCGACGTGATGGCTGCCATCCTGCGTTTTCTCCACCGCCCCGACCAGACCAGCCAGTCCCTGGGAGCAACTATCAATAGCATTGCGGTGGTCGGACTGACCGGCCCTGATTTCAATGCCGAACTGCTCAGCTTCCTCGACTACCCGGATGATTCCGTCCGCATGGTGCTTGTCCACGACCTTAACCAGCTCATCTTACCCGCATCAGCCGTTCCCGCGATCAAGTCTCGCCTCACCCAACTAGCCTCCGATCCATCCACCTCAGCGGAACTGCGAGTCGAAGTCGGCAGAGTTCTCCCCTGCTGGAACAACGATCAAACACAGATGTGTCCGCCGTTCCAGATTAACACGGAGCCTCCTCCTGCGCGTTGACCGTTTTGAGTTGGGACACGTGTTTACTCGGTATTGCGATGGAGGGCTTCGTCGTAGAGGGGCAGTGTGTGCAGGCGGATGCGCACCAGCGGCGGGTTGGCGCTGCGGAAGTTGAGGCCGCGATCGGTCTGGTCGCCGTTGAGGATGCGCGTGGTTTGCCAGACGCCGTCAACGTACTTCCCTTCCTCGGCGCGCAGAATCTCAAGTTGTAGGTTGGGCGTCTGCTGTAGAACGGCGGCGGGCAGGGTGAAGCTGACGCTCACGTCGAAGCCGCTGACCAGGAACTCCAGCGGGCCAAGCTGGGCCACCATACTGCGGCCCTGTAGCGTTGGCGTACCAGGAGGAAAGGTTCCGTCGGACTGAGGAAAGCCGAAGGAGGCAACCGCATCGGCGTCGGCGAAGTGGATGGACTGGCGGGCAGCACCTTTGTCCTCGACCGCGGTGAGCAGTTTGCCGTCTAGGTTAAGCTGGGCGATCTCGCTACCGGGAGGGTTGAAGAGGGCGAAATTTTCGGCAGGCGTGGTGGGAGCGGCTACATTGGGGACCTGGTCGGCGGGCTGCGTGACCTGTGCGGAGCGGTCGATACCAAAGGGCGAGAAGCCGATGGCGCCATGGCCCAGTGCATAGAAGAAGTAGCGACCGAAGTTGGGACCGAACTGGCTCTCGGGGATGAAGAGCGGATTGTCGGCGCGGCTATAGGTGGCGACGATGCCACGGAAAAGGCTGAAGTCGTCGGAGTAGAAGTCCGGCGCCAGGATGTCGATGGCGGGCGCGGCGGCCTTCCAGATGGGGATGTTGGCCTGCTGCGGGCCGCCGGAGGGATATTCCTGCCCGGCCGAGGGGCGGTCGCGGTTCTCCAGCGCGTGCACTGGGTAGGCAAACCAGACGTTGCAGTACATTGGCAGTGGGTACTCCGCTTTGCCGGCGGCGGCGACCTCGCCGATGTAGTGGGCGGTGGAGTAGGCGGCGAAGCTCTCGTCGGCGTCGGGGCCAAAGGTCTTGCTCCAATTTCCGCCGGCGGGCAAGTGCAGGGAGCGCGCGAAGTCCGTGGGTACGGTTTCGTCAAACAATTTCTGCGCTGCGGGGCTGAAGTCGCGGATGGAGCCGACGGAGCCGGACTCGTTTTCCACCTGAATCATAATCACGGTGTGCTGGGCGGCGTCGATGGACTTGACGTGACGCAGCAGCGCGGCGAAGGCAGTCTTATCGGCGTCGAGATTGGCGGGCGAGTTGGGGCTCATTACATCCAGCAGCTTGCCGTAGGCGTTCTCCTCGCGGGGATAGATCTTGGGGTCGGACTTGATCCACTCCGGAACGTAGTGGTTCTGGCCGTTTTTCCATGTGCCAAACCACAGCAGAACGAGGTGGAGGTGGTGCTCGCGTGCCTGGGTGACCATCAGGTCGACGTTTGAAAAGTCGAATGTACCCTTGGTGGGCTCCATCTGCTCCCAGTAGACGGGCGCTTCAACGGTATTGGCGTGCATTGCTTCAGCGGCATTCCACGCACCGGAAAGGGTTGCGGGCCACGCGCTGGAGTTGTTGATCTGACCGCCGAGTACGAGAAAGGGCTTGCCGTCGACGATAAGGGCGAAGTGGCCATCCTTCCTTTCCAGGTGGGGAATATCTGTAGATTGCGATTGGGCGGGATAGACTGCGAGGATGCAGAGGGCGAAGGCGTAGACACTCTTCACAATTGAACTCCTAGTTTCCCATAGCTTGATTCCCATAGAATCTTAGCGCATCGACTGCGCGGACGCATGAGGAGAGCCGCCGGGTGCAGAATCGCCGGGATGTCGCTTCACTAGCGAACATAAGCGACGTTACACTCTAGCGATGACGACCTCGGAAACGAAGCTCTCGGAAGATTTAGCCGATACTCTGTCGTCGATTCGTACTGAATCGGGCGCGATCCTTCTGTCGCTAGTGGAGGCGTCGCCGGTGCTGTTGGTGTTTCTGCGTCACTTCGGCTGCTCATTCTGCCGGAAGGCGATCAGCGACGTGGCGGAATTGACGCCCGAATTAGTTCGCCGCGGAGTGCGGCCAGTCTTTGTGCATCTGGGCACGCCGGAGATAGCGAAGGCACACTTCGATTACTACGGACTGAGCGATGTGGAGCGAGTCAACGATCCCGGCGCAACGATCTATCGGCATCCGGTGTTCGCACTGGCGCGCGTGAATCCGTGGTGGCATCTGGTCAACCCGGTGGTTTTGGTGGGGTGGATAAAGGGTGCGCTCTTCACGCACGGGGTCGGTAAGATTCAAGGCGACGGACATCAAATGCCGGGACTCTTCTATCTGAAGGACACGAAGATTGAGCGGCGGTATGTGTACCGGACCATCGCGGATGAACCGGACTATCTGAAACTCATCGCTTGATGGGCAACCTCCGAAGACTACTCGATCGCCATAGAGGCGGTGGCAGCCGGTTGTCCGATCTTGGAATCGGTCTTCAGAAGTTAGGACCTCAATACTTCGTTTTCCTGCGTATGTGGAGAGAATCGCGTGTTTTGCAGGTGGCCTGGGCTCTTGCATCTAACTTAGATGCTGCAGCGGTGGCGACATCTCACTCATCGATGAAGAGTGTGAGCGCAGCTTGTCAGCTGCATGAAAGCGAGTAGACCCAATGTTGCATAACCACGTCCAGGAGCACGTCGATCTTATCGCCAAGCACGAGCAGGAGTTCCTGGCCCGTCGCACGCGCACGGAGCGCATCGGCGATACGGTCGCCTCCTTTGCCGGCAGCCTTGTTTACGTGGCGCTGCACATCGTCGTGATCGCCGCATGGGTTGCGGTCAACACATTCACCATCTTCAACATCCGGCATTATGATCCAGCCCCGTTTTCGCTGCTTGGGACCTTCCTCGCCTTTGAAGCCATTCTGCTGGCCAGCTTCATTCTGATGCGTCAGGCGCGCATGAGCCGCCGCTCTGACGAGCGCGACCACCTGATGCTACAGATCCTTCTACTCACCGAAAAGGAGATTACCGCCGTCCTGGGCATGGACCGCCAGATCGCCGGAAGCGTTGGGCTACAACAGGTCGCCAAGGACAAAGAAATCGAACAACTCAGCCAGCATACCTCCATCGATGACATGGCCCAGAGCATCCAGGAAAACATTTCCTCCGAGTGACCGCGCAGGATTACTGGATCAGCATGGAGACGATGGCGGCGGACATGAGGTTGGCCATGGTGCCTGCGAGCATAGCGCGGAAACCGAGGCGCGCAAGGTCGTTGCGGCGATTGGGAACTAGTGCGCCGATGCCGCCAATCTGCATCCCAATGGAGCCGAGATTGGCGAAGCCACATAGTGCGAAGGTAGCAATGGAGAAGGTGCGCGGCGAGAGAGCGCCTTTCTGCAGACCGAGCTGGGTGTAGGCCACAAACTCATTCAGCACCGCGCGCGTGCCCAGCAAGTTGCCGATGGCCGAGGCCTCGCGCCATGGAATGCCGATGAGCCACGCAACCGGTGCGCCGAAGAAGCCCAGGACCGCATTGAGCGAGTGTGGGAACGGGACGTGGCCGTGCGCCCATGCGAAGTTGGAGACGCCGTTCATCATGGCGTTCAACAGGCCGACCAAAGCCAGAAAACTGATGAGCATGATGGCCACGTTGAAGGCCAGCGCGCCGCCGTCGATGGTGCCGCGTGCAATCGCGCCAATAAAGTTCTCGTTGGCGTGCTCCTCGGAGGGCGGCATATGGACCGTACCTGCGGTTGCTGGGACTTCGGTCTCCGGGACTAGCATCTTGGCCACCAGGATGGTGCCCGGCGCAGTCATAATCACGGCGGAGAGCAGGTCCTTCGCGTTGATGCCAAAGCTGATGTACGCGGCCATGATTCCGCCGGAGACGTGGGCCATGCCCGAGGTCATGATGGTCATAAGCTCGGAGTTGGTGGCACCGGCGAGGAAGGGACGGATGGTGAGCGGCGCCTCGGTCTGGCCCATGAAGATGCTGGCGGCGACGTTGGTGCTCTCCGCCCCGCTGGTGCCCATGGTGCGCTGCATGATCCACGCGACGATCTTGATGACCTGCTGCATCACTCCGATGTGGTAGAGAATGGCGAAGAACGCGCTAACAAAGATGATGGTGGGCAGTACGGCAAAGGCGAAGACGTGGAGGATGCTGTTGGGATCGCCCAGCGGGCCGAAGACCATGGTGGAGCCGTCGGCGGCGTGGCCCAGCATGGAGGTGACGGCGGTGCTGGCGGTGTGGAGGATGATCTGTCCATAACTCCACTTGATGACCAGGAAGGCGAAGACAATCTGCAGGCTGAGGCCCCAGGCCACTGTGCGCCAGCGTATGGCGCGGCGGTTGGTGGAGAGCGCGTAGGCGAGACCGAGGAATGTGATAAGTCCGAGAAGTCCGGTGAATCGTGCCACGGTGCGCTCCCTTGTGCGGATGGATGAAGAGCAGTTGCTTGTTTGGCGTGTGGCTCGAGTGTAACGAAAGGCATGGTCATACGCCGAACGAATTCGGTACGTCGGACTGCGATCATTCGAGCTGGTCTTTGCCGATGATCTCGCGGACGATGGGGATGGAGGTGTGTGGGACGTCTGTGATTTGCAGCGTCTCGCGCAGCATGGCTTCGGGTTGGGCGAGGAGGGACGCGTCTTCGGTGTAGAGGGTGGCGAGGGGTTGACCAGCGGAGATGCGGTCGCCGAGCTTGGTGTGCATCTCAATGCCGGCGTGTGCGCTTACTGGTGCGCCGGGATGGGTGCGGCCTGCGCCCAGGCGTTGCACGGCCCAGCCGATCTGTTTGCAGTCCAGAGCGGAGAGGAAGCCTGTGCGAGCTGCGGTGAGAGTGCGCGTCGCGGCGGGTTTGTGGAAGGCGGCGGGGTCGGCGAAAGCGGCTTGCACTTCGGCGAAGTTATCCGATTGCAGTTCCGCCATCTGCACGAAGCGTTTATAGGCAGAGCCGTCGGCGAGTAGTTGGGCTGATCGGACCGCGCCAGCTTCAGGAGTGGTGGCCTTTCCGCCCAGGCAGAGCATGGTACCCGCAAGCGCGTGGGTGAGAGCCACCAGATCGCCGGAGAGGCGAAGCTTTTCCGGCGGCAGGGTGAAGGCGCAGTCGGGCGAGAAGTGCTGGAAGAGTTCGAGGCACTCCTGCACCTCTATCCAGTTGCCTGCGAAGCGGCCCAGCGGTTGGTCCATCGAGGTGAGGAGAGCGACGGTGCACGTACCGGCCCGCTCGCCGGTCTCCACCATCAGCCGCGCCAGCAACTGCGCATCCTCATAGCGCGACATGAAGGCACCGGAGCCGGTCTTGACGTCGAGGACCAGAGCGTTGAGGCCCGCCGCCAGCTTCTTGCTCATAATGCTGGCGGTGATCAGATAGGGCGACTCGACCGTCCCGGTGTGGTCGCGCAGCGCATACAGTATGCGGTCAGCAGGAACCAGCGTGGGCGTCTGGCCAGCCATGGCGAAGCCGCACTTTTGCAAGATGGAGAGGAACTCCGGCAACGGGAGCTGGGTGCGAAAGCCGGGGATGGTCTCCAGCTTGTCTAAAGTTCCACCTGTATGTCCCAGGCTGCGCCCACTGATCATCGGGTCGATTAGTCCAGCGGCCGCGACGATGGGCGCAATCAGCAGGGAGGTCTTGTCGCCGACGCCGCCTGTGGAATGTTTGTCCACGGTGAAGGAGTGCAGTGACGATGTATCGAGGGTTTCGCCGGAGAAGCGCATGGCCTGGGTGAGCGCGGCCAACTCCCGCGGGTTGAGTCCGCGCAGGAAGATGGCCATCAGGAGCGCGGAAACCTGTGCGTCTGTGGGGGAGCCTGCTCTCGGGACAGCGGCAGACTCGCGCGCGACCAGTGCACGTATGAAGCCCTCGATCTCGGCGTCGGACAGAGCGAGGCCGTCGCGCTTGTGATGGATCACGTCGATGGGGTGAATACTCACAACCTCAATTCTAGCGGTGGACCATACCTATGGTTTAAGACGAAATGCTTCTGGAAGCATCGCGGCGAGTGTGGTGGAGACGGTTTCGCCGCTGGCTGATGGATAGAAGACGATGGTCTCCGGGGTGGAGAATTCGAGGATCGTCTGGCGGCAGGCGCCGCAGGGCGTGCAGGCTGCGCCGTTCAGGTTGACGACAGCGATGGCGCGGATGCGAATCTCAGGCCCGTAGAGGGTGACAGCACAGGCGATGGCCGCCTGCTCCGCGCAGCAGGTGAGACGGTAGGATGAGTTCTCGACGTTGGTTCCGGCAACGATGACGCCGTCCTGCCTCTGGTCTGCCTCCAGCAGAACCGCCGCGCCAACGCGGAAGTGGCTGTAAGGCGAATAGGAGTTGCGGGCGGCCTCGGTGGCGTGCTGCTGCAGGGAGGCGATTTCTGCTTCGGATGGCGGCATAGATCAATGAGCGTAAAGGGTGTGGGCAGGGTAAAGCAAGCCTCTAGGTGGCTCTGCCCTGCAGGCATGAGTTTTGGGGCTCATGGATCGGGGGCAGCAGCCCGATAAGGGAAAGGTGGAAGACTTAACCAAAGAGTTCATCGCAGAGAGCCAGGAAGGCCTTGAACGTATGGAACTCTGTCTGACCGAACTGGAGATGCGACCTGACGATGGCGAACTGGTATCGGAGATATTCCGCGCGATCCATACCATCAAGGGGACAACGGGCTTTCTGGGATTTAGCCGTCTGGAGAGGCTGGCACACATGGGCGAGAGCCTGCTGGGTGCGCTGCGCGATGGCAAGCTAATGGTGACCACGGAGCTGATCAGTGGACTATTGCAGTTGATGGATGGGATGCGGACGATCTTGCAGTTGATCGAGTCGGCTGGGACGGAGGGGGAGCAGTCGGAGGAGGACGATCGCGAGTTAATCGCATATCTGGCAAATTTGAGGGCCGGATGTGGGGAGTGCGCGATGGATAAAGTGCGCGCGTCGCAGACTCGAGTCCCCCTCGACAAGCTCGGGGCAGGCTCTTCCACGCGCTCGGGGCAGCACGAGGGTCAACCGGAATGGCCTGCGGTTGCCGCTGGCTCGTCAACCCACGACAAGACACTGCGCATTGATGTCGAGGTGTTGAACAGGATGATGAACCATGTGGGTGAGCTGGTGCTGACGCGCAACCAGATTCTTCGCTGTCCACCGGGCTCGGAGAACTTTCCCGAGCTTGCTCGCAGACTCGACAGCGTGACGGCAGAGCTTCGCGAGTGTGTCATGCATGCCCGAATGCAGCCGGTGGGGCATTTGTTCAGCAAGTTTCCCCGCATGGTGCGCGACCTGGCCATTGCGTGTGGACGACAGGTCCGGATTGAGTTTGAGGGGCAGGAGACAGGGTTGGACAAGAGCATGCTGGAGGCGGTTCGGGACCCGCTGACCCATGCCGTGCGCAACGCAATCGACCACGGGATCGAGCCGCCGGAGGAACGGGTGCAGGCGGGCAAGCCAGCCCAGGGAGTGGTGCGTCTGCGCGCGTTCCACCAGAGCGGGTCGGTGGTGATCGAGGTGATCGACGACGGTGCAGGGATTTCCACCGAACTAGTGATGGCCAAAGCAATCGAACGCGGCATACTAACGCCCGAGCAGGCGGAAGCGATGACACAGCGCGAGGCTCTACAGATGATCTTTGTGGCTGGATTTTCAACAGCGAAGCAGCTAACCAACATCTCCGGGCGCGGAATGGGGATGGATGTGGTGCGCACCAACGTGGAGAAGGTGGGCGGCAGCGTGGAACTGGTATCCAGCGTGGGAGTGGGAACGACGGTCCGGATGCGCGTCCCGCTCACCCTGGCAATCGTTCCCGCGTTGGTGGTACAGAGTGGAGGTCAGGGCTTCGCGCTGCCGCAGAACTCTTTGGTCGAGCTGGTATATGTGCCATGGCACGAGGCCGAGACGGCGGTGGAACACATGGGGGAGACGCAGCTTTACCGGCTGCGCGAGGGATTGTTGCCGCTGGTATGGCTGGACCGTTTGCTCGGGCTGGGACAGAGCGCGGGCCCTGTAGGATCTGATTTTTATATAGCCGTGGTGGAATCGGAGGGCCGCCGCTTCGGCCTGGTGGTAGACGACCTGAAGGCGCCGGAAGAGATTGTGGTGAAGCCGCTGTCGGCGGAGCTGCGGGAGATTGGCGTCTTCTCAGGCGCTACGGTGCTGGGCAACGGGGCGCTGGCACTGATCCTGGACGTGGCAGCAACCGGTGAGCAGGCCGGAGTGCGCCAAATGGCCGAAGCTGTGAAAGGTGTCAGCACGGACCGAGTTCAGATGGGGACGGCTCTTAGCGAGATGGAGAGCTCGATGGTGATCTACGAATCAGGAAAGCGCAGGCTTGTGCAGGACAGCCATACGGAACAGATGGCGATGCCTTTGAGCGCAGTGGAACGGATTGAAAGCGTGCTTCTAAGCCAGATCGAGTATGCCGGTGGACGAGCCGTGCTGCAGTACCGCGGAGAGCTGATTCCGTTGGAAGATAAGGACGATATATTGCGCGAGAGGAGCGCGGACGACTTCAGCGCGACGGCGACTGTGCTGATCTGTCTGCGTCCCAAGGCGCAAGGAGCTACGCGAGTTGGGATGGTTGTACGGCGCGTTCTGGATGTGTCACCAGGTTCGTTGCTGGCTGCGGACGCGGCGGCTTGTGAGCAGCAGTTGGCCATGGTGAAGGAGCGCGTGAAGACGGTGCATGGCGATTTCGCACAGTGGGTCGACGGTCCACGGACAGCCGCATTCAGGGAGGTCGCATGACGCGTGCAGCAGAGAGGACGGCGGATGGCGGCAACACAGTGTCGATCTGCTCGCTGCGCGTAGGGACCGGATTGTTCGGCATCGATACGCGGCAGATTCGCGAGGTCTTGGGAACGACGACGACGCATTATGTGCCGCTTGCCCCGGAGTACATCGCTGGGGTGGTGCCGTATCGCGGTGAAGTGCTCTCTGCGGTGAGCTTCCGGGCACTACTCGGCTTGGAGCGCTGCACTGGGGCGAACTGCATTCTTGTCTTCGATGGTGAGCAGAACGAGGAACGATTTGGTCTGATCGTGGATGGTGTCAGCGGAGTGATCGAGCTGCAACAAGACTCGCTGGAGGCGAACCCCAGCGGACTTGACGCGCGCAGCATGGAGCTGTTCGACGGAGCTTATAAATTGCCGTCAGGACTGTTGGTGCGTCTGGACCCACGGAAGCTGAGGCCAGCACGACTGGCCGAGAGCGGATTGTTTGGAAGATCGAATCGGGAGAGACAGGGAGGACCGAGATGAGGGCATTGATCGTGGACGATTCGAGATTCATTCGCCAGTACATGCGTCAACTGCTGGAGGGTATGGGCCTCACCTGTGAGCAGGCAGTGGATGGCAACGAAGCGCTGCAGATGCTTCGCGGCGCTTCGTCGTACGACTTCATGCTGCTGGATGTGAACATGCCGGGAATGGGCGGAATGGAGTGCGTAAAGACCGTGCGCGAGACTGGCCTGCAACCTGCGATGAAAGTAATGATGGTGACGACCGAGGCCGACAACTCATACATCCGCCAGGCGCTGGAATATGGCGCGGACGAGTTCCTGATGAAACCGTTCACACCGGAGAGCCTGCGCGAGAAGCTGGCCATGATTGGACTGGCGGCATAAACGAAGGGTCGATCGTTGCACGGTGAGAGGGATGTTGCAATGCGCATGGAAACCAGAAAGCCGATTCGAGTGCTGGCTGTGGACGACTCCGCGGTGATGCGCGGCATTCTCCGAGATTTATTTCAAACGCAGGGCATGAAGCATGCGAGTGATCTTCCGGCGATGGAGCTGTGCGGCTTGGTGGAGGACGGCGTGAAGTGTCTTGCCGCAGTGCTTCGGTTGCACCCTGACGTGGTGGTATTGGATCTGGAGATGCCGCGGATGCATGGGTTGGATGTGCTGGAACGGCTGCGTCTGGAAGAGCCGGGTCTTCCTGTAATCCTGTGCAGCGCCTATACGGAACGGGGTGCGCGCTCCACGCTGGACGCGCTTGCCCTGGGCGCGGCGGACTATGTGATGAAGCCCGGCAGGCAGACCGGCATCGCAACGGCGATGGAGACGCTGGCGAGCCAGTTGCTGCCCAAGATCGCAGTGCTTGGCGGTATGGGATTCCATTTGCTGCCGGATGCGCGGGTCAGGACGACGCAGCAGGAGATCGCAGAGTCGAAGCTATTTGCGAAAGTAGT
Organism: Acidobacteriaceae bacterium; assembly: GCA_035510935.1. Taxonomy (GTDB): domain Bacteria; phylum Acidobacteriota; class Terriglobia; order Terriglobales; family Acidobacteriaceae; genus Edaphobacter. The sequence goes on along the minus strand of DATKGA010000133.1, from coordinate 3,621 downwards.
CCCTGCGGGACCATCGGCGACTGCCGGAACCCCCGGCGCACTCATAGAGATTGTCGTGATCGGCGTGTCAACCGGCGGCCCGTCTGCGCTGGAGGCGGTGCTTCCCAGGCTGCCAGTCGACTTCGCCGTACCGGTGATGATTGTGCAGCACATGCCGAAGCTGTTTACCGGCGAGCTGGCGGAGCGGCTGGACCGTCACTGCGCGCTGCGTGTGCGCGAGGCACACGATGGGGTAGATGTGAAACCGGGCACCATATGGCTGGCGCCGGGCGACGCACACATGGAAGTTGTGCAAGCCGTGGAAAACAGCTCTGCCGGAGGCAACGGCAGAGTTCACAGGGCCGTGGTGCAGCTTCATCAGCAGCGATCGCTGAACCATTGCAAGCCGTCGGTGGATTATCTGTTCAGCTCGGCGGCAAGACTGTATGGCGCTGGAACGCTGGCCCTGGTGATGACCGGGATGGGTTCAGACGGGCTCACCGGAGCGCGACGTGTACATGAAGCAGGCGGCGTGGTGTTGACCCAGGACGAGGCCACGTCCGCCGTGTGGGGAATGCCGGGACGGGTCTTCCAGGCGGGATTGTCGCGCGAGCCGCTGCCGTTGGCATCGCTGGCAGGCGAGCTAACCCGCAGAGTGAACATGGGACGCAGTAGCCGCGCCATTCGCGAAGCTCCTGCTAAACCTACCGTGGCGCCGTCGCGCAATGGCAACACCGTCATCGTGCCGCATCCTGAGGTGACCCATGGGTTGCTCTGATTCCGATTACGCGTACCTTCGCCAGCTTGTACTCTCCGAATCGGCAAACCTGATCGACCCTTCGCGTAACGCCCTGTTCGAGACGCGACTTACTCCCATTGCGCGCATGGCCGGAGCGTCAACCCTGGAGGACTTCGTGAGCCTTCTGCGGGTCGACCGGTCACAGCAGTTGCACAGCGCCGTGGCCGAGGCGATGACCATCAACGAGACCAGCTTCTTTCGCGACGGCAAACCCTTCGACGCGCTGCGGGACATCATTCTGCCGCGCCTTGTGGAATTAAACTCCAAACAACGCAAGCTGAGGATATGGAGCGCGGCGAGTTCCACCGGGCAGGAGGCTTACAGCGTGGCGATGTTGATCCTCGAACACTTTGCGGAGTTGACGGGTTGGGACGTGAAGATCGTAGGCACAGATATCTCGCGCCAGGTGATCGAGTACGCCCACAGGGGCCGCTATCGCCGGATGGAGATCAATCGCGGTCTGCCTGTTCGGATGCTGCTCAAATACTTTGTGCGCGACGGCGACGAGTGGGAGGTGACGCCGGAGCTGCGATCGATTTGTGAGTTCCAGTGTGCGAACCTATGCGCGCCACTCCCCAGACTGCCCGCCTTCGACCTTGTATTGCTGCGTAATGTGCTTCTTTACTTCCCCCAGCAGGACCGCAACTGCGTCTTCACCGATGTATATCGCCAGATGACACCGGGAGGCTATCTCATGCTGGGATCGGCGGAGCAGGCCGAGGACTCGACCAACCTGTTTCAGGTGGAGTTTGCCAGGGACTGTTACTTCTACCGGCCCGTTACGGGGTCGTAAGTCCGATCTCCCAGGGCAGCCTACGGTTACACCGCTTTACCGACGTCCATCCGCAGCCCCCTGCTCTATTATTCCTCTGGCACATACATCGACAGTTCTTTAATGGGATCAACCTGGATTTCTCTCAAGGCGGCGGCACCCTATAGTTGATAGAATCAGTAGAGTTTGAAAGGCAGGAGTAGAGGCAATGCCCACAAAGAGAGTGTTGGTCGCGGGTGCAGGCGGCTTTATTGGCGGTCACCTGGTAAGGCGGCTCAAGTCCGAAGGCTTCTGGGTTCGGGGCGCGGACATCAAGCAGCATGAGTTTGCAGAGAGCGCGGCCGATGAGTTCCTGCTGGGAGACCTGACGAACGTGAACAACACGCGCGCCGCGGTATCTGGGATCGACGAAGTCTATCAGCTTGCGGCCGATATGGGCGGTGCGGGCTACATCTTTACCGGCGAGCATGATGCCGCCGTGATGCACGACTCGGCCATGATCAACCTCCACATGCTGGAGGAGGGCTGCAAGGCAGGCGTTAAGAAGTTCTTCTATTCTTCTTCGGCGTGCATCTATCCGGAGTATAACCAGATGGATCCCGACAATCCGAAGTGCTCTGAGGATTCGGCCTATCCCGCTGCCCCAGACAGCGAGTACGGCTGGGAGAAGCTGTTCAGCGAGCGGTTGTACTTCAGCTACCACCGCAACTTCGGCGTGCAGGTGCGTGTGGCGCGCTTCCACAATATTTTTGGCCCACAGGGGACTTGGTGCGGCGGCAGGGAGAAGTCGCCCGCGGCGCTCTGTCGCAAGATCGCAGAGACTCCTGACGGCGGAGAGATTGAGCTTTGGGGCGACGGCAAGCAGACGCGCTCCTTTCTGATCGTGGAAGAATGCGTCGAGGGCATCCGTCGGTTGATGGAGTCTGATTTTTCCGGCCCTGTAAATATCGGATCAGAGGAGATGGTCACCATCAACCAGCTTGCCGAGATCATCATGGATATTGCCGGTAAGCGTGTGCGGATCAAACATGTTCCCGGCCCACTGGGTGTGCGTGGACGCAACTCCGACAACCATCTCATCCGCGAGAAGCTCGGTTGGGAGCCAAAACTGCCGCTACGCGATGGCCTGGCAACAACCTATGCCTGGATTGCCCAACAAGTAGCCCAGTCCGTCGCCTTATCTCAGGATCGATCCTGATCCGGAGTTGAATTCTCGCCTGAACTGATGGCCGATTCCGGGCGCAGCAAGAGCAGTCCGCGCGGTCCTCTAGCTCACGTCCAGCCCGCGATTCCAGATGGTTTTGCGCAGCGATGGAATCTGCGCGTATGGGCTATCTATGTCGTCGATGTGGATCGCCTGGTCCTTCTTTACCGCCCTCAGCAGCATCTCTCCGTTCATTAACTCGCGGCAGGAGAGCTGCCCCTTCTGTAGCGGGACCGCGAGATACACGTCTTCCTCGTTCAGGGAGTGTCCTTCTTGAAGGTCCTCCTTCGCGTAAACGCCGCGCACCAGCGCGTCTAGATATTCGATTTCCTTCTTGGGAGGCATTCGCTTCTGCGTCCCCGGAGCACCGCACATCTCCTTCGCCTTGTGGTAGGCCTTGAACCACTCATCGATCTGGTGCGGCAGGCTGCAGTAAGGCGACACGCTGACCCCGTCGGAGTTGATGTCGATGTGCCGCTCAAACGTTCGCGCACCCTTGGCGTAGGCGATCATCATCGAGTTGGTCCAGTCCATGCACTCATGGGTCGAGTAGCCGATCGTATTGTTGGGATAGCGGCTGCGTAAAAAGTCGATCTGGTTGATCTCCAGCTCAGAGTCCTCCGCCGGATAGATCGACACACAATGGTTGATCGCCAGCGGAATATTCCGGTTGGCAAAGAACGTCACAATGTCGTCCATGTCCTTGAGCGACGAGCCTCCGGTCGAGACGACGACAGGCTTCTTGGTCTTCGCAATCCTCTCCAGCAACAGCCAGTCGTTCATGTCCGAACTGGCCACCTTCAGGATGGGTAACCCCAGCTCGACGCAAAGATCGACCGAGCGCTCATCGAACGGCGTCGCGGTCGC
>DATKGA010000132.1:0-2796 GCA_035510935.1 Acidobacteriaceae bacterium | reverse complement strand
GGGAGTCCCGATGCAACGACAATTAGGCCAAGCGTATTCCGGTTCATCGGAGCGGAGGCGGATTGGTCACGGACAAGCAGGTTCGGAGGTTGTTTGCGTTGATAAAGACAGAGGAGAGCCAAGAGATTGCGGCGTCCAAGGCAGGAATGGACGCCAAGACGGCGCGGAAGTACCGGCGCCTGGAGCGGTTGCCCAGTGAGTTGCCATCGGCGGTGCGCGGGCGGACCCGGCCAGATCCGTTCATTGATGTCTGGGACAACGTGCAGAAGTTGTTTGAAGGCAACGCCGGGCTTGAGGCCAAGACGGTCTTCGAGTTCTTGCAGCGCCAGAACCCGGGTCGCTTTCAGGACGGTCAGGTGCGCACGTTGCAGCGGCGCGTGAAGGTGTGGCGTGCAACTGAGGGTCCAGCCAGAGAGGTGTTCTTTGCGCAGAAGCATCCTCCGGGGCGGCTGGGCGCTTCCGACTTCACGCACATGGAGAGCTGGGGGTGACGATACAGGGGCAGAGTTTTCCACACCTGATCTATCACTTCGTGCTGACGTACTCGAACTGGGAGGCCGCAATGGTGTGCTTTTCAGAGAGCTTCGAGAGCCTGAGCGAAGGGTTGCAGAACGCGCTGTGGGCGCTGGGCAAAGTACCGCATCGCCATCGCACCGACCGGCTTTCGACGGCGGTCAACAACATGAGCGACCCGGTCGAGTTCACGGATCGCTACAAGGGTCTGATGCGTTCCTACGGCCTGGAGAGCGAGAAGACGCAGGCCGGCCATGGCAACGAGAACGGCGATGTGGAGCAGCGGCATCATCGCTTCAAACGGGCTGTGGCGCAGGAGTTGATGCTGCGCGGCAGCGTGGATTTCGCCAGCATGGATGAGTACCGGCGTTTCCTGGCAGCGATGTTGGAGCGGTTGAACGCCGGGCGCAGGCAGCGGCTGGCCGAAGAGATGGCGGTGATGAGGGAGTTGCCGGAGCGGCGCATGGAGTCGGCTAAGCGCGAGCAGGTGAAGGTGGACTCGGGCAGCCTGATCTATGCGGACCGCAACGTGTACTCGGTGCCGAGCCGGTTGATCGGCGAGCAGGTGGAGGCGCGGCTGTTCATGGACCATGTGGAGGTCTGGTACGGGCAGAAGAAGGTCGCCGAGATGCCACGCTTGCGCGGGCGGCAGAAGCATCGCGTGGATTACCGGCACATCATCGACTGGCTAGTGCGCAAGCCGGGCGCCTTCGAGCACTACCGGTACCGCGATGAGTTATTCCCCACCAGCCGGTTCCGTATGACCTTCGACCTGCTTGAGGAGCGGCTTGGGCGGTATCAGGGCAGCAAGGAATACCTGAAGATCCTGGAGTTGGCTGCCAAGGACAGCGAGGTCAGAGTCGATGCGGCGCTGCTTGTCCTGTTGGGACCAGGCGAGGAGCAGATCAGCGCCGCGGGGATCGAGGCCATGCTGGGAGCCGAGTACAACACGGCCGTTCGCGATGTGCATGTGGCGGCGGTGGATCTGCGCGTCTTCGACCAGTTGTTCAGTGCGCAGGAGGTGCTGCCATGAGCGCGGCCCCTCAGATCAGAACGGCGTTGATGGAGAACCTGAAAGAGCTGCATCTGCCGGCGATGCGCGAGTGCTTCGAGCAGGCCGCGCACCAGGCCGAGAAAGAGACACTCAGCTACGAGCAGTACCTGCTGCAGTTGACAGAGCGGGAGTGCGAGGCTCGACGGCGGAACCGCATCGCCGCACTGCTGCGCGAGTCGGGTCTGCCGCGGGAGAAGACGATGGCAAACTTCGACCTGAAGCGTTTACCCGTCAAGGCCGGACGACAACTGAAGGCGCTGGTGGACGGCAGCTTCCTCGATCGCCAGGAGAACTTGCTTCTGTTCGGGAATCCTGGCGCGGGCAAGAGCCACTTGCTGTGCGCCCTGGCCCATGAACTGATCGCGCAAGGACGCAGGATGAAGTACACCAGCTGCGCCATGCTGGTGCAGGATCTGCTGGTGGCCAAGCGCGACCTGCGGCTGAGCAAAGAGATCAAGAAGCTGGCCCGCCATGACGGCTTGATCATCGATGAGATGGGTTATGTCCAGCAAAGTCGCGAGGAGATGGAGGTGCTGTTCACCCTGCTGTCCGAGCGATATGAACGCGGCAGCGTACTGCTGACCAGCAATCTTCCGTTCTCGAAGTGGGAGGGGATCTTCAAAGATCCGATGACCACGGCGGCAGCGATCGACCGGCTGGTGCATCACTCCGTCATCGTGGAGCTGAACATCCCCAGCTACCGAATGGAGGTGGCTAAGAAGAATCGGGATCCGGCGTCGGAAAACAGCGAAGCCAACTGACGGGGGGGCGGAGACCCCCGTCCGTTGTTGCTGGCAGGCCCTCCGCTTCGCCCCTTCGGGGCTACGCTCCGGTCCTGCCAGCAACAACGGCATCTCAGCATGGAGAGGAGAAAAAGAAGTTCCAACAACTATCGGGAATTATGGTTGTCGTTGACCGGAAAGAGTAGTTGACGCCAGACAAGCCTGTAAGGTCGTGCGCCGACGCGAAGGTCCGCTACCGGCCATCGACACTCCGGATGTCAATCCAACTTCAGCGGCTTCCATCCGCCATTGCTACTGATCGCCAGCTGGATTGGCCGCGGCGGACCAAGCGGCGGCACCGTGACCTCAGTCCACAGTTCCTGGTCCTTCTTCAACGGGAAGGGACTCTGCGCAGTATCGGGGATGAAGAAGTCCACCGCCGAAAGCCGCGCGTGATCACAGGCCGTGTCACCATTCGCCGGGTCGCCATTCAGCCAGCCTTCCCCC
>DATKGA010000131.1:0-7670 GCA_035510935.1 Acidobacteriaceae bacterium | reverse complement strand
TTAAAGCAGTAGGTAACAAACAGACCCGGCCAACCAGCCGGGCCTTCGATTTTAACCCTCAATCGTCTCCACGAAGTCCAGACTTAGTCCAGACTTAAACCAGACCAAGTCCAGACTTAACATGCCTTTTTTGAAGGCCTTGAGACTTTTTCGCACACAAAGGATGAATCCGCATGACCGAAGCAAACGAAACCCGACGGATCTTCGCCTTTACTACGTCTCGCGCGCTTAGCGCGAGCTTAACCAGCATTTTTTGAATACTTTACGCTAATAGCACCGGGGGGGGGGTACCCACCAGCAGATCATTAACTGCTCATGCGATTGCCCTGGAGGTTCGAGGTTCAACAATACAGAGTTGCCGGTGCGCGGCGAGGAGAGACTCCGATACACTGGCTTGGATTTTGCTGGAGGCTGGCTTGGCAATCGGGATGCGTGGTGTGGTGCGGAGTTTGCTGGTTCTGGCGTTCGTGATTGGGCTAGCGGAAGTGGATCGGGCGAGGGCTCAATCCCCAGCACCACAATCCTCTAACTCCGGCGCGGCACAGGGAGCAGCCGTTCCCCTCTTCCGCGATCCCATTCATGATGGCGCAGCCGATCCCGTCGTCGTCTGGAACCGCGCGCGCAAGACCTGGTGGATGCTGTACACCAATCGCCGCGCCGACCTTGCGGACAATAGCGGCGTCACCTGGGTACATGGCACGCGCATCGGCATCGCCGAATCGTCCGACGGAGGTGCGCACTGGAAGTACGTCAGCGAGGCCGACATCCCCGTTCCTTCCCCCGACTATACCCTTTGGGCGCCCGAAGTCTTCTACACCGGTGGGCTGTATCACATGTTTCTTACCGTCGTGCCCGGCACCTTCACCGACTGGAACCATCCCCGCCACATTCTGCACCTCACCAGCACGGACCTGCTGCACTGGAAGCCGCTCGCCAACGTCAATCTGGAATCGGACCGCACCATCGATGCATGCATCTTTCAGTTGAAGGATGGGATGTGGCGGCTGTGGTACAAGAACGAGGCCGACAGCTCCAAGGTCTACTTCAGCGATTCGCACGACCTCGTTCACTGGACTCCCAAGGGCATCGCAACCACCAACCACGGCGAAGGCCCTGTGGTCTTTCAGTGGCGCGGTGCGTACTGGCTCATCAATGACCCGCACGCCGGCCTCGCCGTCTTCCGTTCGAGCGATCTCACCACCTGGCATCCGCAAGCGAAGAACCTGCTGAGCGAGCCCGGCACCCAGCCCACCGACCGCGCCATGGGCAATCATGCCGACGTGGTGGTGGATGGCAGCGGCCGCGCGTGGCTCTTCTACTTCACCTCGCAGGGCGGTGCCGACGCGCTGGGCCACGATGCAGGCTGGGCGCGCCATTCCGTCCTTCATGTAACCGAGTTGCACGAGGCCAACGGCATCCTCACCGTCGACCGCAACGCCCCGGCAACCATCCATATGCTGCCTCCGCCCATCAACAAGAAGAGCGATATGGCCGGAGCGTGGTAGCGCAATGAATCGATCCCCTTCAAACCGACCCGCTTCGCAATATTCTCGCCGCTACAGTTTGCCGAGTGTGGCAGCACTGCAATATATTCATCCCACCATGAGGAAATATCTTTTTCTAATCGCACTTTTCGCTCCGCATGCATTCGCCCAGCAGAACGCGCCGCAGAAGATGCAGGCTCCCGATTTAATTGCCCTGGCAAAATCCGGCAAACCCGGACTGAGCGCGGCCGTCACCGCCAGCTTCGACGCCAAGGCCCTGCAGGATGGCACCGCATGGCTCGGCCACGGCCCTGATTTCTTCTTTGCCATCCAGACCGACGCCAAGCCATCGCTGGTGCTGGACGACGGCGCAGCCGCGCCCATGAAGGAGATCACCGGCTCCAAACTCTGGTACGCGGCTGTAGACAATATGCGCACCGGCACGGCCCACACCTTCCACTACCTGGTGAACGGCGCCGCGCTCGGCGGATCGCTCGACATGCCCGCCTTCGGGCCCATGTCGTACGCCATGCCGGGCGTGCCTCAGGGAACGCTCTCGGCCATGCATGTTCACGTTAGCAAGATCTACGACGGCATGAAGAGTGATTACTGGGTGTATGTGCCGGCCCAGTACGACCCCAAGGTTCCCGCCGCGCTCATGGTCTTCACCGATGGCGTCAGCTACACACGGCGCGAAGGAAACCTACAGGCGCTCAACGTCTTCGACAACCTGATCGCCGCAAAGAAAATGCCGGTCACCATCTTCGTGATGACCATGCCCGGCGACGTCACCGACACGCCCGGCACGCCCACCTATCAGTTCGTCACCCACTTCGCGGCCGAGCAGAATCGCACCCTGAAGGACGCGCTGCGCTCCACCGAGTACGACACGGTCAGCGATCGTTACGACCGTTTTCTACGCGACGAGCTTCTGCCCGAGGCGCTGGCCGGGCTCAACGTGCGCAAGGACGCCTATAGCCGCGCCATCTCCGGATCGTCCTCCGGCGGCATCTGTGCGTTCAACGCGGCATGGCAGATGCCCGACCAGTTCAGCCGCGTGCAGAGCTGGATCGGCAGCTTCGCGGCCATCCAATGGAAGGAGCTGCCGGACGTGATTGCCGGCGGTCAGGACTTCCCCGACATGGTGCTGCGCGGTCCTAAGCGCAACATCCGCGTCTGGTCGCAGGACGGCGCCAACGACCAGGAGAGAAACCACGGAAGCTGGCCGCTGGACAACATCCGCATGGCCAACGCCTTCCACATTAACGGCTACGACTTCCACTTCAGCTTTGGCAAAGGGACCCATAATCCGTCGCAGGGCGAAGCCGAGATGCCCGAATCGATGGCGTGGCTTTGGCGCGACTACGACCCATCGAAGACCGAGCAGACCTACGAACAGGATGCAACCGAGAAGGCGAAACCGGTGTTCCGCGTGGGGATTATTAATCGCTAGAGCTAGTCAATGATACGAACTCCACCGCGACCAACCAGCTCTTCCACCCGGTCGATAAACAAGCGATCCGCCGCCACGCTCACGTCGCGCGGTTCCAGCACGGCGCGGAACTCGCCCACCTCTTCCAGGTCCAGCAGCAGCTTGCCCGGCCCCGGCGCTGCCACAAAAATGGCCTGTAGCTTCTCCAGCAGCGCGGAGTCTCCATGGCGCAACGGGACCTTAATCCGCAGCGACTCCGGCAGCTTCACCACCACATCCTCCAGCGCCTGAATATTGCTGACCGCCAGCTTGGGCGCGGAGTCCTCTTCGCCGCGCAGCACGCCGCGCACCAGCACCGGCACGTCAATCTTCAATTTCTCGGCCAGCTTCTGATACGCAGTCGAAAACGCGATCAGCTCAATCTTGCCCGCGCTGTCTTCCAGCGTGGCCTGCGCGTACATCTCGCCACGCTTCGACTTGGCCACCTTCAACCCGCCGATCACTCCCGCAATATGTATCTCATTCTGTTGCTCATTCTGTCCGCGCCGGAAGTTCTGCTGTTCCGGCTTCATCTCGATGGCCGTAGCCGTGTCCACCACGTTCAGGTTGCGCAGCTTTTCCCGGTACTTGTCCAGCGGGTGCCCGGAGACGAAGAACCCGAGCACCTCCTTTTCATGCTGCAGGCGCGTGTGCTCGTCCCAGTCCGGCACCAGCGGCAACGCTTCGGCCTCGTGCTTAGCGGCGGGTGCAAGGTCAGCATCGAAGATGCTTCCGAAGAGTCCGCTCTGTCCCGCCGCAGCATCCTTCTGCGACTTCTGCGCGCGCTCAATCGCCTTGTCCAGCGCCGCGGCCACCTGTCCGCGTGGCCCGAACGTGTCCATCGCTCCTGCCTTGATCAGCGATTCCAGCACCCGCTTGTTCAGCAGCCGCAGGTCCACCTTGTCGCAGAACTCCCACAGGCTTGCGAATCCCTGCCTGCCTTCCTTGCGCAACTCCTCCCTCGCGCTCAGGATCGACACAATCGCGTTGTGCCCCACGTTCTTGATCGCCGCCAGCCCAAAGCCGATCGCCTCGCCCGCCTCCGTCTTCACCGGCGTAAAGTTTGCATCCGACACCTGCACACTGGGCGGCACCACCGGGATGTTCATCTCGCGGCACTCCGAGATGTACTTAACTACATTCTCCGGCTTCGATGTCTCACTGGTCAGCAGCGCGGCCATAAACTCCACCGGGTAGTGCGTCTTGAGCCACGCCGTGTGATATGCCAGCAGCGCGTAGGCTGCCGAGTGCGACTTATTGAATCCATATCCAGCGAACTGTGCCATCAGATCGAATATCTTGCCGGCAGTTTCCTTGCGATGATGATTGTCGGCCGCTCCGGTCATAAAGCGAGCGCGCTGCTTATGCATCTCCTTCTCGTCTTTCTTGCCCATGGCGCGGCGCAGCAGGTCGGCTTCGCCCAGCGAGTAGCCGGCAACCACGTTGGCGATCTGCATTACCTGTTCCTGGTACACCATCACGCCGAACGTCTCGCGCAGGATGGTCTCCATCTTCGGCAGGTCGTACTCCACCGCGCGCCGTCCGCATTTGCGTTCGATAAAGTCATCGATCATGGCCATTGGGCCAGGCCGATAGAGCGCATTTAAGGCTGTCAGGTCCTCCACGCGGTTCGGCTTGTAGCGGCGCAGCACGTCGCGCATTCCACTCGATTCAAACTGAAAGACCCCCGAGGTGAGCGCGCGATGAAAGACCTGCTCATACGTCGTCGCGTCGTCCAGTGCAATGGTAGCCAGGTCCAGCTCGATCCCCTTCGACGACCGAATCAGCTTCAAAGCATCGTCGATCACCGTCAGTGTGGTCAGCCCCAGAAAGTCCATCTTCAGCAGGCCCATCTCTTCGATCGACTTCATGTCATACGCCGTCACGATCGCTTCGTCCTTGGTGCGCGTCACCGGAACCAGCTCAGTCAGCGGTTTGGGCGCAATCACCACCCCTGCGGCGTGTACGCCCGCGCCTCGCACCAGTCCCTCCAGCCGCATCGCGGTGTCAATCAGCTCTCGAATTCTGGGATCGCCCTCGTACGCGGCGGCCAGCGGCGGCGAATCTTTCAGCGCATGGTCGATCGTGATGCCAATCGTAGCGGGGATCAGCTTGGCGATGCGGTCCACCTCGCCGTATGGCATGTCCAGCGCGCGCCCGACGTCCTTGATCGCCGCCTTTGCGGCCATGGTGTTGAACGTGATGATCTGCGCCACCTGGTCGTCGCCATACTTGCTCTTGACGTAGTCAATTACCTCGCTCCTGCGGTTCATGCAGAAGTCGATATCGATGTCCGGCATATTCACGCGGTCGGGGTTCAGGAAGCGTTCGAACAGCAGCTCGTGCTGCAGCGGGTCGATGTCTGTGATCTCCATGCAGTAGGCTACGAGCGATCCCGCCGCCGATCCGCGCCCCGGACCAACCGGGATCGATTGTTCACGTGCATAACGGATAAAGTCCCATACAATCATGAAATAGCCTGAATACTTCATCTTTTGGATGCAGGTTATTTCTCGCTCCAAGCGGGCTTGATACTCGGGAATCGTCTTCTTCAGCAGACCGCTGGCGCGCAGGTGTTCAATCGATGTGGCCAGCCGCTTCTCCAACCCACTGCGGCACACCTTCGCAAAGTAGCTGTCCAGCGTCTCTCCCTCCGGCACCGGAAACTCTGGAAACGGATCGTCCACTTTAGTGAGCGTCAGGTTGCAGCGCTCGGGAAACTGCATCGTCCCACTCACCACATGCGGAGCGTGGGCAAACAGCCGCGCCATCTCGTCCGCGCTCTTGATGTAGAACTCGTTGGTGTCGAACTTGAATCGCTTGGGATCGTTCATCGATCCCGCCGTCTGCACGCACAGCAGGATCTCGTGCGCGCGGCTGTCGTCCGCGCCAATGTAGTGGCTGTCATTCGTCGCGATCAGCGGGATGTCCAGCTCTTTCTCCAGTTGGAACATTGCATCGCACACCTTTTTGTCCGGGTCAAGCTGGTGGTCTTGAATCTCAAGGAAAAAATTTCCCCGGCCAAAGATGTCCTGATACTGTCCAGCGGCAACCTTGGCCAGCTCGGTGTGGCCCTCCATAATGTGCTGCGCCACTTCACCCGCCAGGCAACCGGAGAAGCCGATCAGCCCCGCCGCGTGCTTCGCCAGATAATCCTTGCTGATTCTCGGCTTGCGATAGAACCCATGCAGCGCCGCCTCGCTGGTCAGCCGCACCAGGTTGCGATAGCCTTCCTCATTCTCTGCCAGCACCAGCAGGTGGTTGTACTTCAAATCGGGATTGGGCGCGGCACGATGGTCCTCTTCCTTGCAGATGTACAACTCGCAGCCCAGGATCGGCTTGATCCCCTTCTCCTTCGCCGCCTTGAAAAAATGCACCGCGCCGAAGATGTTGCCATGGTCGGTCATCGCCACCGACGTCTGACCCAGCGCGTGGACATGCTTCATCAGCTTCTCAACGTCGCATGCCCCGTCCAGCAGCGAGTAGTCCGTATGCAGATGTAAATGGGTAAATTCAGCAGCCATACGACTAGTTTAAGCTAGCCGGAACCCGCGTGCCGCTGAGGAAAACACGTCCCGAAGTGAAGAACCCTATTCTTCTTGACCGCCCCCCCCAGGGATGGCACACGCAGCTAAAATGTCATCTTCCGGAGCGTCGGGGTGCTCTTCGCGCCAGCGCCGCTCGTGATCCACAATTGATTCCATTTCGCGTCTGCACTCTTCCTTAAATCCTGGCCGATCCGTGTCGATCACCCAAACCAGCTTTCGCTTGAATCCCTTGGCGCGCATCTCAGCGGCATACTCGCGGCGGCGCTTGAGGGCAGCCTCGCGGCTTGTGCTTGGTGTGGCGGATGTGAGTGCGTCGCGCATGGCAATATTTTATATCCTTTACATCTTTTAGCGAAATTTTGGCGAAGATGCTACAATCAAAAAAAAGCCAAAGGATGGATAACACCGTCAACTGGAGACCATTATGAAAAGTAGAACTTCTGCACTGGTGCTGAACATTGCTTTCAGCTTGCTCGCCGGTCAGTGGTTGTTTTCTCAGGGTCCGATTCAGCCAGCGTCAGCAGCTGTACCTTCACAGCCGTCGCTAATGGAATCCATAAAGAAGACGGTAGTCTTCCTCCAAAGTAACTGCATTGAAACTGACTCTACGGGCAAACAGCAAATTAAGAGTTACGCAGCTACAGGTTTCTTGGTAGCTGTAACAGACCCGAAGCTGAACGGAAGAGCCTTTACTTATCTTGTGACGAATAGGCATTTGGCTGAACCAGGTATTGAAGATGGTCATGCATGTCAGCCTGTTTCGTACTATCTCCGGGCTGATATGAAGGTTGCCGTTTCTGGCTCTTATTCGGCGGTGGTGCAAATGCCGGCCAATACACTCTCTTGGACATACGCAAGTGATCCATCTGTTGACCTCGCAATAACGCCGATAAGTATCGACCCTGAAAAGGCAGACGTTGTCTTCCTGCCTTCTACACTTCTGATGAGCGATGCTGATATTGTTCAGAACAAAGTTGAGGAGGGGGACTCTGTTCTCTTCACGGGACTTTTCGTCCAGATGGTTGGGCAATCGCATTCAGAGCCTATTGTTCGTGAGGGAAAAATCGCGATGATGCCAAAGGAACAGATTCCGACTACACTTCGGTTGCTCGGAGACGTGTATCTCGTTGACTGTCACGTTTTCGGTGGAAATAGTGGTTCTCCAAT
>DATKGA010000130.1:0-17630 GCA_035510935.1 Acidobacteriaceae bacterium | reverse complement strand
GCAAAGGGCTGGTCCAACTTGTAGTGCGGATCGTTGCGGCCAGTGTCGTGGCCGTTCCATTTGCCGTCCATCTCGACGTGTGGCACGTTGGGATGGCCGGGTGAGTCGCTATATTTGCGGTTGGGCTGGGTGTTGGGCGTGCCGTGGAAGGCGACCGGGCCGCGCGCAGGCGGCTTAGGCAGGCCAACGTTACCGGCAGCACTTTTCTTCTGTGCGAGTAGTGAAAATGTTGTTAGTGAAATTGCGACAAGCGTGGAAAAACATATCAAGGATCGTCTCATCCGTACTCCCTCCGAAGAGACAATATCACACCATTACGGAGACAGTCAGCGGCGGTTGTCGGTGGCCGGTTCGGGGTGAATCAGCAGGTGATCGACCTCTGGGGCGTCGAGTTTGAAGGCGCCTTCCAGCGCGGTGATGATAGCGTGTACTCGGGCCATGGGGAGGTCGTCCGGCAGGGTGCAGTGGCAGGAGACCTGGGTGTGGTCGGGGAAAGCGGTTGTTGATTGTTGATTTTTGGTTGCAGGTTGATGCCCGGCTGCGAAGAGATCCACAGGCACGGTGTGCGCGGCGGCGGGGATGACGCTGGGGCCGCGACGGGTAACGTACACCTCATGGATGTCGAGGATCTCGGGAAAGGCTGCGGCGACGCGTCGCAGGCGAAGTTCCAGCTCGCGGTCGTGCTCCTGCGAGGCGGGACGCTCGATGGTGGCCGGCTCGCTCTCGATGTGAGTGAGGATGGAGGCGATGGCTGGGACCTCGCGGCGCATCTCGGCCTCCAGGTTGGTGACCAGCTCGTGGGCCTGACGCAGGGGCATGGTTTCGTCCACCTCAAGGTGCTGCTCGATGTGCAACTGAGGATGGAGGCGGTCGTGCTGCTCACCGGCAATCTGCTGCACGCTGATTTCATGGATGGCCAGGTTGCGGCGGGCCGCGACGGCGCGGATGCGGTCGTGGACGCTCTCTGCCAGCGAAGCGGTGGGCACGGTGTGGACGACGACGTCTGCGGCAGGCAGGTGGCGCTGCACGGCCTGCGTCGCAGCCAGGGTGACCTGTTCGGAGCGCTGAAAAGTCAGGTTGCGCGGCAGGCCCAGGGTGACGTCGGCAAAGTAGTTGGAGCCGGAGCGGCGGGTACGCAGCCGCTCCACCGATAGCACGCCGGGGATGGCGCTGAGGTCGTGCAGGAGATTGGCGCGGAGCTGGTCCTTGGACTGGGGCTGGTGGCTGGTGGGGTCGGTGGTGGGGGTGGCATCCAGCAGCGTCTCGATGGTCTGGTGGGCGAGACGCCAACTGACGCGCAGGATGACTCCGGCGACCACCAGTGCTGCGATGGGGTCGGCGAACTCTAACCAGGGCAGCGCGAGGCGTTCGCCGGCGTAGGTGGCCGCCAGGCCGAGCATGACGGCCAGCGTGGCCCACATGTCGGTGGCGAAGTGCAGTGCGTCCGCGGCGAGGGCATCGGAGCGGTGCAGGCGGGCGATGCGGCCTAGTGTGCGCGATCGGCTGAAGTCGACCGCGATGGAGACCAGAAGTACGGCAAAAGGCCAGAGCGAGGGCAGCAGAGCGAGATGGTGGTGGAGCAGGATGCGGCTGAGGGCCTCGTAGACGATCCAGATGCAGGAGGCGAACATAATGCCGGTTTCCACAAAGGCGGCGAGCGATTCCACCTTGCCGTGGCCGTAGTTGTGGTCCTCGTCGGCCGGCCGGTCGGCCACCTGGACGGAGAACAGGGTGATTGCCGAGGCGATCAGGTCAATGGCGGAGTGGGCCGCTTCGCTCAACATCCCCAGGGAGCCAGTCAGCAGGCCGGTCAAAAGCTTAAGCAGGGCTACGAGTGCGGCGGCGGCAACCGAGAAGGCCGCGGCGGAACGCTTGGCGGCGTGCGGCTGGCTGCTAGCGTCTTCGTGCATGGCCGTGGGGCTCATGGAAGAGATGCTACAGCATCGAGGGCGTTTCGCATCGCTTTGTCAGGATGGCCCTGCGGCGCAGATAGAGCATGATCAGCGCAGCGGTAAGCATGGGGAGCGTCATGGTAAGCAGCCCGCGCTGGTAGTTGCCGGTGAGGTCGCGCGCGAACCCCATCCAGTAGGAGCCGACGAACCCTCCCAGGATGCCGATCATGTTGATGGCCGCGATTCCCGCCGCGGCGGAGCGGCCGGAGAGAAATGCGGCGGGGATGGCCCACAGCGGGCCCTGCATCGCGCAGTAGCTACAGAAGACAATGGCAAGCGCAGGAAGCGCGATATGGGGAGACATGGAGACGCCACATGCGACAAAGCCGGCCAGCATGAGAAGGCACCAGGGAAGAACGTGGTTGTAGCGCAGGCCGGAGCGGTCGGAGTGGATGCTGGCGAGGAGCATAGAGGCTGCTCCCAGGACTCCCAGCGCAGCCAGCAGGAAGCCGGTGTTGGCGATGTTCGCACCGGTAACGCTGTTGACGATGGCCGGGGCAAAGAAGCTGTATACGGAGTTGCCTGCCTGGACGCAGAGAAAGACCATGCCGATGAGCCAGACGCGCGCGTCGCGAAAGGCGGGCGCGATGGACTGGTGCTGCGGAGCTGCGACGGTATCGTGCGCTACGGCTGTGAGAATGGCGATGCGCTCCGCCTCACTGAGCCAGGACGCATCGCGGGGTCCGTCCGGGAGCAGGTAGAAGAAGGCGATGCCGAGAAGAATGGCGGGAAGGGCTTCAACCAGGAAGAGCCATTGCCAGCCAGCCAGAGAAAGGCGTCCCTGCAGGGACATGAGCGCACCGGCAAGCGAACCCATGACGACCGTGCTGATGGGAAATGCGATGTAGAAGCGGCTGATGGCGCGGGCGCGCATGGCCGCAGGGTACCACTGGAAGATGTAATAAATGATGCCGGGAAAGAACCCGGCCTCCGCCACGCCGAGCAGAAAGCGCGCGGCATAGAACTGCATGGGCGTGCGCACGAAGAGCATGGCCATTGCGATGACGCCCCAGGTGATCATGATGCGCGAAAGCCAGCGGCGAGCCCCGAAGCGGTAGAGCATCAGGTTCGAAGGAATCTCACAGGCGGCGTAACTGAGGAAGTAGAGCCCCGCGCCGAAGCCGTAGACGGTGTTGGAGAGATGCAGGTCGCGGTTCATCTGCAGCGCGGCGTAGCTAATGTTGACGCGGTCCATGTACGCGGTGCCGTAGCCCAGCGCGATGAGCGGAAGGATTCGCCAGGTGGATCTGCGCAGGGCGCGGCTGAGGAGATCGGGCGCGAATGCGGAGGGCACAGGCTCGATCACAGGAGAACACCTCGTTGAATGACAATTACGGTTTGATGGCCCGGTAGAGCCCGGCGATGCCGAAGGTGTACGGCGTCCAGGTGGGTGCGGTGAAGCTGGCGGCGGCGATCATGTCCATCATGCGCGGCGGGCTGGGGAAGCGGGCGACGGACTCCGGCAGGTAGGCGTAGGCGCGGGGATCGCGCGAGAGGATGCGGCCAAGCAGCGGCAGGACGTGTTTGAAGTAGAGGTTGTAGAGCGCACCCATAAGGCCTGTGGGTTGGTTGAAGTCGAGGATGGCGATTTGCCCGCCGGGGCGGAGGACGCGCTGCAGTTCGGCGAGGCCGTCGGTGTAGCTGGCCAGGTTGCGGAAGCCGAAGGCGCAGGTGACGAGGTCGATGGAGGCGTCGGCGAAGGGGAGATGGAGGGCGTCGGCCTCGATGGCGCGGATGTTGCGGCCGGCGAACTTGGGGCGCGCGAGGGCGAGCATGTTGCGGGAGAAGTCGACGGCGAGAAGAGTTGCAGGTTGCAGGTTGCCAGTTGCAGGTTGAGGGCGGAGCTTGTCGAGGGCCAGGGTCATGTCGCCGGTGCCGCAGCATAGGTCGAGGACGACGGAGTCGGGACGGGCGAGGATGGGACGCAGGGCGCGGGCGGTGCGCCGCCACCAGAGGCGGTCGATGCCGGCGGAGAGCAGGTGGTTCAGCAGGTCGTAGCGAGGGGCGATGGCGTCGAACATTTGCTGGATGTTCTGGGCGGCAGAGGCGGGGTCGGATACGCCGGTGGGGCGCGCTCCGGGGGTGGGGTCGGGGGAGAACAGGGGCGTACTCAACCTTCAACCTGCTGCATGGTTTTGAGCATGGCGGCGGTGGCGACGAGGAGTTCGGCGTCGGTGACGTCATAGTGGACTTCGATGCGGCCGATGCCGGCGGCGAGGACGAAGGCGCGGCGACCGCTACGCGTTTTCTTGTCGGAGGAGGTGAGCGCGACGAGCTTGGCGGGGTCGGCCTTGAACGGCGGGATGGGGCCGTAGCGGAGGATAAGGTTGGCCATGCGGGCAAACTCGTCTGGCTTTACGAGCTGACGCGCGAGTGACACATGCAGGGCAGCGATCATTCCCCAGGCGACCGCTTCGCCGTGGAGGAGCTTGCGGTAGTGCGTTACTGCCTCGATGGCGTGTCCGATGGTGTGGCCGAAGTTGAGAATCATGCGCAGACCGGATTCCTCCTCGTCCTGGCTGACGACCTCGGCCTTGACGCGGACGCTGGCGGTGACAACGCGGGCCAGAATAGATGATTTACCTGATAGGATATCCGTAGCATTTAGTTCCATATAACGAAATAACTTCGCGTCATAGATGATGCCGGCCTTTATCGCCTCCTGTAACCCGGAGCGGAGTTCGGCTGCAGGGAGTGTGCCGAGCAGATCGATGTCTGCGTAGACGGCGAGGGGGTGGTGGAAGGCGCCGATGAGGTTCTTGCCGGCGAGCAGGTTGACGCCTGTCTTGCCGCCGAGCGAGGAGTCGACCTGGGCGAGCAGCGTGGTGGGCAGGCCGACGTAGCGGATGCCGCGCATGTAGATGGCGGCGAGAAAGCCGGTGACGTCTCCGATGACGCCGCCGCCAAAGGCCAGCAGGATGGAGTCGCGGTCTGCCCCGGCGAGTGAGAGTTGCTGAGCGAGGGACTCGACAGATGCGAGGCGCTTGTGCGATTCGCCAGCGGGCAGGAAGAGTACTGTGGGTTGTTGGGTCGCAGGGAAGCTGGCGAGGAAGGCCTTGTGCCAGAGCGCCCAGATCTGCGGTGAGGTGACGACGAAGAGGCGTGGAGTTTTTCCCGGCGTCAGCTTGCGCAGGCGCGGGTAGAGCTTGTGCAGCAGGCCGGGAGCAATGTGGACGTTGTAGGTGGCGGCGGGAGTGGTGACGCGTATAGAGGACACGATGAGGTAATGGTATAGCACAGAGATCGTTGTGGTGCAGGTTGTATGCATCTCCCATCCCAATGCGCGATGGATGGAGCACACGAGACTACGGTGTTAGCCTTGAGAGATGCGTGAAGTCGACTTCTTGGTGGTTGGCGGAGGGGTTGCCGGTTTACGCGCTGCTGTGGGGCTGGCTGAGGCGGGAAGCGTTCTGGTTGTGACCAAGGAGGGACTGGCGGAGTCGAACACGGCCTATGCACAGGGCGGGATCGCAGTGGCCATGGGGGGCGAGCAGGATGTGGCATTGCACCTGTCGGACACGGTTGCGGCGGGCGACGGGCTGGTAAACGCCGCGGCGGCTGCGGTTCTGGTGGAGCAGGGACCGAAGCGCGTGGAGGAGCTGCTTCAGTGGGGCACGGGGTTCGATCGCCATGCGGCTGGGGATGGGTCGGAGAGGGGCGCGGCACGGGCTGGCGAGCTGATGAAGACGCGGGAGGGCGCGCATAGCCTGGCGAGGATTCTTCATGCACATGGGGACGCTACGGGATGGGAGATTTCGCTATCGCTGCTGCGCCATGTGCTCGAATTAGAGAGCGTGGAGCTGATGGAATGGGCGACTACAGTGGCCCTGATCGTCAGCTCCGATGACAACCGGGTCGCGGGGGCGACGCTGCTGGATGGGAGAGGGAAGATACACGATGTTAGGGCACGGGCTGTGCTGCTGGCCAGCGGCGGCGCAGGGCAGGTATATAGCAATACCACTAACCCGGCCGTAGCGACGGGCGACGGCATTGCTATGGCCTACCGTGCGGGCGCGGAGCTGATGGACATGGAGTTCTATCAGTTTCATCCGACGGCATTTTCGCTCCCGGGCGCGCCTCGGTTTCTGATGAGTGAGGCACTCCGCGGCGAGGGCGCATGGCTGGTAAACGAGCGCGGTGAGCGGTTTATGCAGCGATACCACGCGGGGCTGGAGCTGGCGCCCAGGGACGTGGTGGCGCGGGCGATTGGGCGCGAGGGGATGGAAGGCGAGGTCTATCTCGACATGCTGGAAGCGGGGAAGAAGCTGGATGTAAAGGCGCGGTTTCCGGGTATATCCAAGTTTCTAGCGAATTACGGGCTGGAGTTGGCTAGGGACAGGGTTCCGGTGCGTCCGGCGGCCCATTACCTGATGGGAGGGATCAGGACGGACGTGCATGGCAGGAGTTCGCTGCCGGGCCTGTACGCGGCTGGCGAGGCGGCCTGCACAGGGGTGCATGGAGCGAATCGGCTGGCCAGCAACTCGCTACTGGAGGGGCTGGTCTTCGGAGCGCTGGCGGCGGAGGCAATGGTTGGGGACAAGGTGCAGGTTACGGATTGCAGGTTGTCAGATACTCCTGCGGGAGACGGGATGGAGTCGGAAGAGCACTGCAATGTGGAAGAGTGGATTGGTGAATTGCAGACGTTAATGTGGAGCGATGCGGGGCTGCTGCGCGATGAGGCGGGGCTGCGTCAGTCGCAGGCAGGCCTGGCAGCGATGCATCAGACGCGACCGCGGGGGACAACGCGGAGGGCGCTGGAGGCTCGTAACCTGCTTGTGGTGGCGGAGTCGATTGTGCAGGCGGCACTGGGCCGGGAAGAGAGCCGTGGCGCACACTATCGGAAGGACTTCCCCGAGCGGGCGAAAGTGGCGCGGCACTCGGTGATGCAACGCGGCGAGCTGAGGTTCGTTGAATAGCAATTTACTCGCTGGCTGGGGTAAGCAGCGACGCGCCGAGGGTGATCGTGAGCAGGGTAAGAACGACGGCGAGCGAGGCGAGGGGGCCGATCTCGATCCAGTGCGAGAGGAGCATCTTGAGCGCGGCAAAGGCAAGCACCACGGCCAGTCCGTAGTGGAGAAAGCGCAGGCGGGTGAGCGCGCCAATCAACAGGAAGTAGAGTGATCGCAGCCCCATCACGGCCATGATGTTGGAGGTGTATGCGAGGAAGGCGTTGCGGGTGATGGAGAGGACGGCAGGGATGGAGTCCAGTGCGAAGACGACGTCGCACAGCTCGATGGCGACCAACGCCAGCAGCAGGACAGTGGCCATGGGGCGACCATTCTCGCGGACGGCGAAGCAGTCCTGGCGCGGGCTGACAGGTTGCAGGCGGGTGAGCCAGGTGAGCCAGCGGGGAGCAACAGCGGGTTGGCTCTGCGCGTCCGGGAAGAGCAGGCGGACGGCGGCTATCAACAGAACCAGGGCGAAGACGTAGGTAATCCAAACGAAGCGGGCAAGCAGGGTAAGTCCTCCGGCAATGAAGAGACCACGCAGCAGAATCGCGCCCGCGACTCCCCAGAAGAGGACGCGGGGCTGGCGTGCGGAGTCGATCTGGAAGAGGCGGAAGAGCAGAAGGAAGACGAAAAGATTGTCGATGGAGAGCGACTCTTCGATCACATAGCCGGCGAAATACTGCGCGCTGGCAGCGGGGCCAAACGAGTGGTGCAGGAAGGCGGCAAGCGCAAGAGCGGCTGTCACCCATAGCGCAGTGGTGACGAGCGCTCTACGCTGAGGATCGCAACCCAGGCGCAACTGGCGGCGCGCGTAGAACAGCTCGGCTGCGAGAAGCAGCAGAAGCGCGAGGTGGAAGCCAATCCAGTAGGCTATGGGCGTAGGGGGCACAAATTGATGCTATCGCGTCGCGGTCAGCGCTGGTTGATGAGGCGGATGGATTCCAGGAAGAGGTCGGAGGATATCTGCAGGGACTGTGGGCTGATCTTGTCGATCGTGTCTTGCGCGGTGTGGTGATAGCCGTCGGGCATGGAGGCGGTGTGCGGGCCGTAGTCCACGTCGATGACGTCGAGCGCAGGCATGCCGCGCTGCAGGAACGGCAGGTGGTCGTCCTCCTCTTCAGCCTGGGTCTTGAAGACGTTGGCGGTGTGGCGTGTGTTAATGGCCGCCTTTTCGAAGAGGGAGCGCAGCCAGGGAGTCGAGCCCATCTCTTCCATAATGTTGAGGTCCTTGTCGCCGATCATGTCTGCGATCATCACGGCCTTGATGCGTTTTGCGGTGCCGTCAGAGAACCATTTGGCGGCGAGGTGTTTGGTGCCGTAGAGGGAGTCGGACTCGCTCCAGGCTTGGACTGCCTCTTCGCCGTCGTCAAAGAGCAGCCAGACGGAGTAGCCCTGGGGCGGATGAGTTCGGAAGTATGCGCCCAGCTCGATAAGCAGCGCCGTGGTGCAGGCGCCGTCGTTGGCGCCCACAAAGGGGATGTTGCGCAGCGGCCAGTTCGTCTCATAGTGGCTGGCCAGAACAATGATCCCGTCTTTCTTACCCGGAAAGCGGACGATGTAGTTGCGCATCGTCTGCGGACCGGCGGGAGTATTGGCGATGAACTGGTCGGTGATCAGGTCGCCCCTGGCCGCCTCGGGCTTGAAGTGGTCTTTAATGAAACTTTCGGCGGCGAGGTGGCCGGGTGAGCCGTTGAATCGCTTGGGAGCCACATTGAGGAACTGCTGGGTGAGGTTGTAGATGGCCTGGCCCGTAGGCTGTTGGGCGCGCAGGCGCGGAGCGGCGAAGAGGGCCAGAACTAGAACGAGCAGGAACGAAAGCGAAATGCGGGGATTCTTCCCCATCACTCTGTTTGGGGTCAGAATGACAACTCGAAAGGCAGATCGAATGGTCTGGATCATACGGCGGGCTTCTCTTTGCGTTTGCGGTGGTCAGGATGGACAAACCAGGCGACGCCTACGCCCAGGAAGTAGAGGGCGAGCATGGGACTGGCGAAGAG
Organism: Acidobacteriaceae bacterium; assembly: GCA_035510935.1. Taxonomy (GTDB): domain Bacteria; phylum Acidobacteriota; class Terriglobia; order Terriglobales; family Acidobacteriaceae; genus Edaphobacter. Next base: position 8,732 of record DATKGA010000130.1, on the reverse strand, counting down.
GCACATGCTGAAGGGGTCCGGCAGGGGGCAGATGATGGCTGCGACCAGAAAGATGGCGAGGATGGCGTAACGGAAATGACGCAGCAGAAACTTGGCGTCTACGATGCCAAAGAGCGCGAGGAAGAAGATGAGGATGGGGAGCTCGAAGCAGATGCCGAGGCCGAGGATAATGGCAAGAAAAAATCCTGTGTACTCGTCGATGGTGAGGATGGGGTGGAAGCCTTTACCGAATCCGAAGACCAGGACGCGGATGGCATTCTCGAAGACGTAGCGGTAGCCGAACCAAGCACCAGCCAGGAAGAGGCCCACCGTGGCGCTCATGAACGGGAAGACGTACTTCTTTTCGTTGGCGTACATGCCGGGCGAGATGAAGAGCCATACCTGGTACAGGATGAAGGGACTGGCGAGGATTATGCCGCCTACGAGCGCGGTCTTGAGGTAGAGATTGATAGGGTCGGTGGGATGGTTGTAGTAGAGATCGAGGTGCAGGTCGTCCAGCGGCTTTTTTATGATTTCGTAGAGCTGCACGCGGAATATCCAGCCGACGACAAAGCCGCCGAAGAGGAAGCCGAGGGAGCGAAGGATGCGCTTGCGCAGCTCTTCCAGGTGCTCCATCAGGCTCATGCCGGGCAGGTCGGCTCGGTCGGAGAGAGCGGCGCGGGCGCGGTCGATGGGATCGATCTCAGGAATGGAGGGCCTCGGTTTCAGTGGTGGCCTGCACGGTCTGGGCAGGGTCTGCCGGGAGCGCCGGCTCGGAGTTGGGTGTTGGCAGGCCGGTGGTCGGAGGCAGAATGCTCAGCTCGCCGGAGGTTGCAATGGGGAGCGGAGACGGGATCGCCTCGGGGGTGGAATCCGTTGCCGGTTCAGAGACGGAGCCGTAGGAGGATTGCTGCGGGGAATCTCCCGTATCGACCATGTAGTCGGACGGGGGATCGTTGGCAGGATCGTTGGGCGGCAGGTGCGAGCTGTAGTCAGATGTCTCCGCATCGATGGCAGGAGCAGGTTCGATGGCTGGCGTTCCGGCTGATTCGGCGGCGATTGTCTTCTGGCGTTCGGCCTGCTCGGAGATGCGCAGCTCGTCTTCCATCTGGGTGCGGAACTCGTTGGAGGCGCGGCGGAAGTCGTTCATCAGCTTGCCAAACTGGCGCGCCAGCACGGGTAGCTGCTTCGGTCCAAAGAGAATCAGGACCAGGAGAATGATGACGCCACTGTCCAAAAAGCTAGGCATAGATTGCCTTATGATACGGCCTCGGTGGGGAGGGAAACAAATGTTGCGATTGGCGGCGTTTTTAGTGGGGTGGACTGGTTTGGTTCGACTGGGATTGATGCAGCCTATGCGGCTCCGGCTTCGTCTAAAATGAAAGAAGCGCGGCCATGGGGTTGCGCCAGTAGGAAGTGGGCGGCAACATCCCCGCGGATTGGGTGACGGTTCAGCAGAATGAGGGCTGTCACAGGTGAGTCCGCTGCACGCCTGGGCAGGAAGTGCTTTCAACATCCCCGTTTCGCGATGCGTAGGACTCTGTGTGCGTTAGAGTGCGCGTTGGTGAGACTGAAGGCGGAATGCTGTGAATGGATTGTTACTCGAGGAACTCCCTGTGCAGGCTGCGGCAGAGGCGTGTTCGCTGGACCACTACCTGGTGCAGCCGGACGATACGATGGACGCGACCATCCGCGCGGCCCGGCAGAAACTGGGCACGCAGGTTGTTGTGTTGGGGCACCACTACCAGCGCGATGAGGTGATCCGTTTTGCCGACTTTACCGGCGACAGCTACAAGCTGGCGAAGGCCGCCGCGCAGACGGACGCGAAATACCTGATCTTCTGCGGCGTGCACTTCATGGCGGAGACGGCGGACATTCTGGCGAGGCCATGGCAGCAGGTGATTCTGCCCGACCTGAACGCGGGATGTTCCATGGCCGACATGGCAGAGATTGGTCAGGTGGAGGATTGCTGGGAGTCGCTGGAACGGTTGCGGGCGACGGCAGGCGAGGGGATTCTGCCGTTGACCTATATGAACTCCGCGGCGGATATCAAGGCGTTTTGCGGCGAGCGGGGCGGCCTGGTATGTACCTCGTCCAGTGCGCGGGAGGCATTCGAGTGGGCCTTCCGTCGCGCGGGAAAGATTCTCTTCCTGCCCGACCAGCACCTGGGACGCAATACTGCGTTCGCCCTGGGGATACCTCTGAACGAGATGGCGGTATGGGACCCGTACCAGCTCAATGGAGGCGTGGAGCTACAGCGCCTGCTGGCGGCCAGGGTCATCCTGTGGAAGGGACACTGTAGTGTGCATCAGCGGTTTTTGCCGGAGCATGTGGACCGGGTCCGCAGGGAGGAGCCGGGGATGAAGGTACTGGTGCATCCGGAGTGCCGCTGGGAGGTGTGCCAGAAGGCGGATGCGCTGGGCTCGACGGAACGGATCATCGAGATGATCGAGCAGGCCCCGGAGGGGGCGAGCTTTGCCGTGGGCACAGAGATCCATCTGGTGAATAGGCTTGCCAAACAGTTTACGCCACTGGGCAAGCGTGTGATTACCCTGGACGAGTCGGGCTGCCTGTGTACTACCATGTATCGTATCTCGCCACAGCATCTGGCGTGGACGCTGGAGAATCTGATAAACGGACGGGTGGTAAATCGCATCCAAGTAGACACCGAGCGTAAGCACTGGGCACGCGTGGCGCTGGAGCGCATGATGGAGATCAAACGTTGAGCAAGACATTCACATTGCACGAGGCACAGACTCTGTTGCCGGTAGTGGAGGCCCTGTTGCTCAGAGCGCAGGCAGCAGGCGCGCGCGCCGACGAGTTGGAGACTGAGATGCAGCAGCTGAGCCAGCGCATCTTTATGTCGGGCGGCATGCATGTGAATGTGGCGCAGGCGGCGAAGCGGCGTGCGGACCGGGAGAAGGCCTTGCAGGAGGCCCGCGACACTTTGGCGGAGATGGACGAGATTGGAGTGCAGGTGAAGGACCTGGAGAAGGGGCTGCTGGACTTTCCTTCGGTGATGGATGGCCGGGACGTGTTGCTGTGCTGGAAGCTCGGCGAGAAGGAGATCGGCTACTGGCATACTCCGGAGGATGGGTTTGCCGGACGGAAGCCGTTGGACGGCCGCTCCGACAAAACGCAGAAGGAACGGCTGAACTAAGAACTGCGGTGAGTGGATAGTTGTCAGCTGTAAGCGAACAGCAACCAGCAAGATTGAGGTGATGTATGGCAGAGGAAACGAAGAGCAAGGGCATGACGTCCGACGCAGGGCGTCCGGTAGGCGACAATCAGAACTCCATGACCGTCGGCCCGCGAGGGCCGATTGTATTTGAAGACGCGCACTTATTTGAGAAGATGGCGCACTTCAACCGCGAGCGTATTCCGGAGCGCGTGGTCCATGCCAAAGGATCGGGCGCATACGGCACGTTTACGGTTACAAGCACCGAGATTAAGAAGTACACCACGGCGCGACTCTTCGAGTCGGTGGGCAAGAAGACGCCAACCTTCCTGCGCTTCTCCACGGTGGGCGGGGAGAAAGGCTCGGCGGACACGGAGCGCGATCCGCGCGGTTTTGCCCTGAAGTTTTATACCGAAGAGGGCAACTGGGACATGACCGGCAACAATACGCCGGTGTTCTTTATCCGCGACCCCTTGAAGTTCAGCGATTTTATCCATACCCAGAAGCGCGATCCGGAGACCAACCTGAAGTCGCCGACCATGATGTGGGACTTCTGGTCGCTCTCGCCGGAGAGTCTGCACCAGGTGACGATCCTGTTCAGCGACCGCGGCACGCCGAAGGGCTATCGCCACATGGACGGATTCGGCAGCCATACCTTCTCGCTGATCAACGCGAAGAATGAACTGTTCTATGTGAAGTGGCACTTCAAGACCAAACAGGGAATTGAGAACTTTACCCGCGAGGAGGCCGACCATATGAAGAGCGTGGACATGGACTACTCGCAGAACGACCTCTTCCACGCGATTGAGAAGGGTGAATTTCCCAAATGGCGCGTCTGCATCCAGGTGATGAGCGAAGCGGAATCGAAGACCTATCCCATCAACCCGTTCGATCTGACCAAGGTGTGGCCACATGCCGGCCATCCGTTGATTGAAGTGGGCGAGCTGGAGCTGAACCGGAACCCGCGAAACTACTTTGCGGAGGTGGAGCAGGCTGCGTTTGAGCCTCGCAATGTGGTGCCCGGGATGGGCTTCTCACCGGACAGGATGCTGCAGGCGCGGCTGATCAGCTATCCCGATGCACATCGCTACCGGCTGGGCGTCAACTACGACCAGCTCCCGGTGAACGCGCCCAAGTGTCCGTTTGCCACCTACCACCGCGATGGAACGATGGCGTTCACAGACAACGGGGGCAGCTCGGTCAACTACGAACCCAATAGCTTCGGCGGTCCCACGCAGGACAAGAAGTTCCTGGAGCGGGCGACCACCTATGACGATGCAACCGTGGCGCGCTATGACCACCGCGAGTTGGACGGCGACTACTACACGCAACCGGGCGACCTGTTCCGTTTGATGAAGCCGGACGAGCAGCAGCGCCTGGTCGGCAACATCGCGGCCGGCCTGGGCCACGTCGAAAAGCGCATTCAGGACTTGCAGATCATTCACTTTTACAAGTGCGATCCGAAATATGGCGAGGGTGTGGCGAGCGCCATCGGACGCCGGATTGAGGAGATCGTGAAGAAGGAAGATCTGGCCACGGCATAGGATGTTGTCTGCTTGTACGGAATGGTAAGCGGTCCATTCATGGGCCGCTTTTTTTTTCGCGTACCGGGGGCGGGTGATGTTTGGCTGGGAGTAGAGTCCAAGAGAGAGAGCGTAATGGGACGGATGAGCATGGGTTTGTTTCGGCGAGTGACGGCGGTGCTGGGCGTATTGGCTCTTTGTGGGATGACGGGTTGCGCCGGATTCTGGGTCGCTGTGAACAACACGAACAGTAGCAGCAGCGGCAACACGACTGGTGACCATGTGTATGTTGCAAACGCGAATGCGTCCAATGCCACGGCTTCACTGGCCGGCTTCGCGGTGGGTACAGGGACGCTGACGGCGGTGACAAACTCGCCGTACTCACTCCCATTTTTTCCTACGTCGGTGGTGGTGAATCCAGCCAACACCATCGTCTTTGTTGCAGGCAACAGCGAGATCCTTGCGTTTGCGATCCAATCGGACGGGTCGTTGATCCAGATGAACAACACCTCCCCGGTCGGATACGCGGCGGTGGCGTCCATGGACATCTCACCCGATGGCAACTGGCTAATCGCCTTGGACCAGAACAACATTAGCCTGGACGAGTTCCAGATTAACTCCTCTACCGGAGTGCTGACACCGGTGACTCCGCTGACAACCTATCCGGTCCTGTCCGGTGCGACGACCATCGCCCGCGCGGTAAAATTTGCGCCCAATGGAGAGAATCTATTTGCCGCACTGGGCACCGCGGGTTATGTGGTCTATACGTTCACCACATCGAACGGCTTGTTGTCCAATCCCCTGACACCTCAGGCTCTCACGTCCGGCACAAGCGCGAATGCGCTTGCGGTGAGTCCAAACAGCGCCTATCTGTACATCGCAATGAGCGGAACGGGGGGCGGGCTGGCGGCATACACAATCGGCTCCGGCGGGGCGCTGACTTCGGTAAGTGGATCTCCGTTTGCAGCGGGGACACAGCCGTTCTCAGTGGTGGTCGATACCGCGGGGACGGATGTGTATGTGGCGAACCGCGGAGACAGCACAATCTCGGAGTACAGCACCACGGCAAACAGCAGCACTCAGTTTCCCTTGTTGGGCACAATTTCAAGCGGGGACGCAGTGACCGCGCTGGCGGTGGACAACAGCGGCAATGATCTGCTGGCGGCGGCCAACGGCGGGTCGGCCGACTTGACCATGTACAGCTACGATGCCACGACCGCGGGGAAGCTTGATTTTTCGGCGTCAGCCTCCACCGGGACCGATCCGACCGGGCCGGTTGCGATAGCCGCCACCCACTGAGGCTGGGGTGCGCAGACAACGACCGCGTACCCCAGCCTCAGCAATAGAGGCAAAGAAAAAACCCACATCCCTGAGTCGAGATGTGGGTCTTCCAGTTTATTGGAGGCGTTAGACGGCGTTGATCTTGCCGTTGACCCCGACACTAAAGAAGCCACCCGTCTTGGTCGCTGGCGTCGTATTGGCGTACAAGACGGCAAGCACCTGCGAGAAGGTGCGTGCAAAGGCGAAACCTGGAGGGTTGGCTCCGTTGCTGCTGTTGGCGCCTGCCGTGTTGAAGAACCCTTGATTCACAGATGGTTGTGGTGGATTCGCCGTTGGGACAAGCGATGGGGAGGCCCCTGGACCCGCAGCAGCCAACGCGGGGACGAAGAAGGAAGTACCCGCCGCGGTAGGTGCAACCGAGAAAGTAATGGTATAGGGCGGAGCCGTAGCGGACGTAGTGTTGAGCGGGGCAGCGATCGTCGTTCCCGCTGCGATGCCGGTGCCTGTGACCACCTGACCGGATGCCAGTCCTATAAGGCTCTGGACAATCACATTCGCACTATTAGCGGTAATCGTTGCGGGTATGGTAGCGGGATCGGCAGGCGCAACATCGAAGGGATCCGATAGCAGGAAATACCCGGTGCTGCTGACCGCGATGGGCTGTCCCGTGGTCGCGACGGCAGGCAACGAGATAGAAATGGAGCTTTGTCCAATAGTGACTGTCTCGGCTGTCGTGATGGTGGCTGTGGCGTTATTAGAGAGTGTGACGGTGGTGACGCCGACCGCAGTGATGGCCGTGTTGGCAGGGATTCCTGTTCCCGTGATGGGCTGCCCGACCGCCGCCAAGGCCACAGACGATACGGAGGTGAGTATGTTGCTGCCGTTCGTTGTGATGGCGCTGAAGGTTGCGGCTGACCTGCTGGTATAGGCAGTAATCACCGCACCCACGGGAATGCCCGTGCCCAGGATGTTGGCTCCGACAAAGATATTTGTGGAGAGTGTGCCGATCGTGATCACCGTGGGGCTGCCCGTGGCGACACCAATCTGCGTGGTGGTGGTGAGCTGTGTCCTTTGATAGGCTGCACCGGTCTGAATACTGACCAGGCGCAACGCGGCGGCATGCTGACCACTGATGGCCATGCACTGCGTGGCGATCGCTAGGTTGGCGCCGCTGAGATACGTGAGTGCGCCCGCGAAGGCTGTGACGCAGGTGTCTTCCAGCATGCGGGCCAGTGCGATGGCCTGAGCTACAGTGAAAGTCTGAGTGGCAGAGGTGGATGCCGCGCCCCCGAGGCTCATGGTCGGCCTGGTGATGACCGGTGAGGTTGCCAGCGTGAGCGATCCAGTGATGAGATTGCGCAGGTCGATCAGTTGATTGAGCTCATCGTAGTACATCTCGTTGAGCATATCGGTTTGCTGCGCGGTGAAGGTTGTGATCTTTGTGGGGGTATTGTAGACCTGACCTGTGCCAAGGGTGACGTAGGTAGAGCCCGGAAGATCGGCGTTCTGCGTGAGGTAGGAGTAGAACGTCGCTATGACATACTTGATATTGAGCAGGTAGTTGAGAACGTCAAGTTGCGTGTAGCCGTTCGGTGTGGGTTCCTGAGCGTGCGCAACCGGAGTAGAGACCAATCCTGTGCCAGCAGCAACGCCCGCCACTCCGAGGGCACCCATGAACTGCCTGCGATTCAGGGCAAATTCGGATGTGAGTTTTTTGACCTTCTCGACCGTTGCCGCGGGATCGAGGACTTCAATGTCATTGCTGGCCATTTCGTTGGCCTCCTTGTCAGTAGTCTTGCGAGATGTGCGAAAAGATTGAGTCATACGGAATGTGTTCACAGCGTCGAGTTCAGGTTCCAGTGAGTCCATCCAGGGCTTAGATCGTGTTGATGGAGCCATTCACTCCCTTGGGGAAGAAGCCGCCAGAATTGGTCCCGGCTGCTGCCAGAGTGCCAACACCGCCGTAGAGGACTGCCAGAACCTGCGAGGTTGTGCGGGCATACGATATGCCAGTGCCGGTGTTGCTTGCGGCCACCGATCCGCCGGTCGAGGAAAAGAAACCACCGGCGGCGGTTGGGCCTGCAGCTTCCGCGGCTGCGCTACCCAGATCGGCAGGCGGCACGTCCAGACCATCGCCTGCGCTAACGTAGGCCGCGATGGAGGGGTTCTGGATGCTCAGCAAACGCAGGGCGCCTGAATGGAAGCTTTCCGTGCCGAGGATCTGCGCGGTATAGGTGGCGTTGCTGGTGGTGAGCCCAGTGAGTGCGCTTGCGTAGGCCGTGACTCCAACATCTTCCAGCAGCCTTGCGATCGAGAGGGCATTGGTCGCGGTGATCGCGCCATAAGCAGCCAGATTGATCGCCGGCCTGGGAACCGCCGCGGAGCCGAGGATGTTTCGCAGAAAAGTCACATGGTTCAACTCGTCGTAGTAGATCTCGTTGAGAAGATCGACGATTTGCTGCGTCATCGCCCCAGAAACCGACAGCGCAGCAGGCGCACCGGTGACGGCCCCGCTGCCATAGGTGGCAGAGGACGGCAGGTCACCGCCCGTGGTGAGGTACGCATAGAAGGTGGCTTCAAGGTACTCGAGGTTCAGTGCAAAGGCGAGGATGTTGGTCTGGCCTGATCCAGGGGTGGTGGCGACAGCCACGTTACTGGTGGTGGTGCAACCCGACATCAATCCGGCGCCGGCCGCGGCTCCAGCCATCCCCATGGTAGCGAGGAAGTGCCTGCGATTCAGAGCGCGACTAGCCGCGATCTTGTTGATCTTA
>DATKGA010000129.1:0-3672 GCA_035510935.1 Acidobacteriaceae bacterium | reverse complement strand
GGGTAGCAGGTGGCCAGTCCTCCAGCCGTGCGCGGATACATAGCGCTGCTGGCCCAGACCGCATAATTCGAAATCAAAAAGAACGACGTCGGTCCAAGAAGAGTCGCAGCGCCTGCGCGCACAAACGTGGTCCGGCTGTGCAGCAGAATCTGCCCCAGTGCCATCGCCGCAACATACCACGCCCATGTAGGCAAGTACTCCTGTGTGTGGAAGCCGTAGTGGTACACGTAAACCGTCAGGAAGTAGTCGCAAGCCATGAGCACTGCCAGGGGCCCAAGCATCTCCCGCCATGACCGCCTAGCGCCAAAATACAACAGAGTGCCGCCGACTGCGGTAAAGTTCCACAAGCCCGCGTGGGGCAGCAGACGGCTCAACACGGCAACAAGCAATAACAGATAAGCGGGCATGAAAACCTCAATTTCTTCGATTTCCGGGGACCAGGTCCCAGAGTGGGGGAAAACCATTCCTGTCGAATATCGGGGTCCACAGCGACAGGTCCTAATCGATGGAGTTGCGGCAACTGCGACTCTCTTCATTCTGGGGTCCGCGAGCCGCCCGGTCAACCGGAATCGTTCCATCACACCAACAAATGTTTCCACCAGGAGCAAAACCGCCTAGTGCTGCTCACGCCCATTCATCGCCTCGCCGGCATCCTCGTGCCCATCTATGACATAGACCCAGCCGCTTAGCAATGACCGGCCGGTCGCATTTCCTGTGCCTATGAACGAATAATCGAAGCGCAGGTCTTTGAACTCCACTGTCGTCCAGGTCCTGCCGGGTACCAGCTGTGGCGCTTCCATCCCCGCAACTGGCACCTGCCCCACGTCGCGCACCACCGCCCATGTTCCCCAGTCCAGGTACACCTGGCCCAGGGGTGTTCGTTTCGCAACCTCTGTGGCCGCGGTCGCTGGCGGCTTGAACTGCACGTCCTGCTGTGGGTCGCTGTCGATCGTCCCAGTCCAAGTGTCGACTTCCGCAGTCTGGTAAAAGCCCCCAGTCTCCAGAACCGCGTGCCAGCGAAACGGATCGACCGGATATGGCTCGATTCCCATCCGCGTCACCGGCGAGGTTGCCACTTGTGTCTTTTCCAACAGTGAACCGGCCTCTGCGTGCTCCTCCCACCGCCAACCCCACAACAACACCATGCCTGTCAGCGCGAGAATCGCCCATCCGCGCCCGCGAAACTCCTTCCGCCGTGCACCAATCTCCCCAGCCACAAGTCCAAACAGCCACGGCATAATGAACGCCATCAGCAAGAGTGCCCACAATACTGGTTCGGCAATAAACATGAAGCTGCCCGCATACCAGCGCGGATTGAAAGGGAAGAATGGCCGCAGACCATAGTTGTTGGTCCAATCCAGCAGCAGATGGCTCAGGGCCGCAATCATGGCAGTTGCGTAGAGCCAGCCCCAATGCACCGGCTGCGTCTGCCGTGGCTCCGGTGCGCCCGGGTCAATCACGCGTGGTGGCGTCGCCGCCAGCTTTCTATGTCTTCGCCGCTTCACCCACAGATCAAGCAGCCACACCAGCCCCACCACAACTCCGGCTACCACCGGCAAGGCGATAAACGTATGCGTAATTCCCCGGTGGTGCTTCAGTTCCTCCACCGGCCCACGCAACCCCCAAAGCACATCCATGTCCGCAGCTTCCGCCGCCAGCACAGCCGCCAGCGTTGCATACCGCGTTGTGCGGTTCAGCCCCGCACGCCCAATGCAAGCCCCAGTAAGAAAATGCGTAATAGGTTCCATATGCGATCTGCCAACCATACTACCCTGCCCCACGGCCCCCTATAATTCAGCCAATGGGCGACCACACCAACACAGACTCGGCCGCAGCCCATCGCGTCAAGGAACTGCGCTCCGAACTCCGCCGCCACGAGCACTTTTATTACGTCCTGGATGCCCCGCAGATCAGCGACGCCCAGTACGACGCGCTGATGAACGAGCTCAAGCGGATCGAGACCGCGCATCCTGAGCTGCTGACCCCCGACTCGCCGACCCAGCGCGTAGGCGGTAAGCCCGCCGAAGGCTTCAAGAAAGTGAGCCATTCGCGTCCCATGCTTAGCCTGGACAACGCCTACTCCGCAGAAGAACTGGCAGACTGGGATCGCCGCGTTCGCGAGCTCGCTGGCGGGCTCCCGGTCGAGTACACGGCGGAGCTAAAGCTCGACGGCCTCAGCATCGCCCTGCACTATGAAGCGACGGAAAGCGGCGGCGCCCGCCTTGTCCGCGGCATCACCCGCGGCGACGGCCAAATCGGCGAAGACGTAACCTCAAATGTGCGCACCATCCGCAGTGTGCCGCTTTCAACCTCAGCCGACCGTTTGAACGCAGCAGGACTCCCGCCAACATTTGAGGTACGTGGCGAGGTGGTGATGCCCGAGGCGGCCTTCCAACGCATGAACGAGGAGCGCGAGCAGCAGGGGTTGGCCGCTGCAGTCAATCCTCGAAATGCCGCGGCCGGCACACTGCGCACGCTTGAACCCAGCATCGTTGCCAACCGCCGGCTCGTCTTCTTTGCATACTTCCTGCTTGTTGACGGCGAGTACTGGCCGCATGGCCAACGGGCAACGCTCGACGTCCTTACCACGCTGGGCTTGCGCGTCAACCCGCACAGCAAACTCGTGGCGTCGGTCGAGGAGATGACCAGCTTCATCGATCAGGCAGAGTTGGATCGCGCCACGCTCGGCTATGAGATCGATGGTGTTGTTCTCAAGGTCGACTCCCACGCCACACAGCAGCGCCTCGGCTACACCGGCCGCGCTCCGCGCTGGGCTATCGCTTACAAGTTCACTGCCAAATCAGGCGTCACCCAGGTCCGCGAAATCACTGTACAGGTAGGCCGCACCGGTAAGCTCACACCCGTTGCCGAACTCACACCCGTCTTCATCGGAGGCACTACGGTCAGCCGCGCTACGCTGCACAACGCCGATTTCATCGAACGCCTCGGCCTGCTCGTTGGCGACTGGGTCAAAGTTGAGCGCGGTGGCGACGTCATCCCGAAGGTCGTTGAAGTCTTTGAAGACGCCGACCATCCGCGCGGCAGTGTGCCATTCGCTTTTCCAATGCGTTGCCCCGAGTGCCAGAGTGACGTCGTGCGCGTCGAGGGCGAAGTGGACTATCGCTGCGTCAACGCCAACTGCCCCGCCAAGCTGCGCGAGAGCCTGCTCCACTTTGGCCGTCGCAGCGTCATGAACATCGAAGGTCTCGGCGACGCCGTAGTGCAACAGTTGCTTGATCGCGGACTGGTGCACAGCGTCGCCGATCTGTACGCCTTGAAAAAGGATGAGCTGATTGCCCTTGATCGCTTTGCGGAAAAGTCAGCCATCGCGCTGCTTGACGAAATTGAACGCTCAAAGAAGGCGGGATTAGCCCGTGTTCTGATGGGCCTGGGCATTCGCTTTGTCGGTGAGCGCACCGCCGAGTTGCTCGCCCTTGAGTTCGGTTCAATCGAAGCTTTGGAGTCCGCAACCGCCGAAGAATTGGAAAGAGTGGAAGAGGTTGGTCCACGTATCTCCCAGGCGATTTTGGAGTTCTTCGCGCAACCGGCCAACCTCGCTCTCATCCAGAAACTCAAGGATGCTGGAGTGGGGATGACTGCGGAGCGGAAGCAGCGTTCAACCCAGCTTGCGGGGCTAACCTTCGTCCTCTCCAGGAGAGGACGAAGGTTAGC
>DATKGA010000128.1:0-9471 GCA_035510935.1 Acidobacteriaceae bacterium | reverse complement strand
GGGGGAGGGCCCTTTCTTCGATGGGGCGAGTATTCGCAGGGCTGAAGCCCTGCGCTCCCTTCCGAAAGACAAAAGCCCCACCCATCGCGTGAGACAAGAGCGCGATGAATGGGGCACCCAGATTGAGGGTTAGCGGGCGGTGTGTGCGGATTCGGTGACGGTGAAGGTGAGGGCGGATTTGGCGGCGTCTACGGTGACGTGGTTGCCGTGGAGGACAGAGCCGTCGAGGATTTTGATGGCGAGAGGGTCCTGGACGAGGCGCTGGATGGCGCGCTTGAGGGGGCGCGCTCCGTAGGCGCGGTCGTAGCCGGATTTGAAGAGGAACTTGCGCGCGGCGGGGGTGAGCGTGAGGGTGATCTTGCGGTCGGCGAGCATGGCGGTGAGCTCGGCGAGGCGGAGGTCGATGATGTGGGTGAGCTGCTCTTCGCCGAGGGGATGGAAGACGACGACGTCGTCGATGCGGTTGAGGAACTCTGGGCGGAAGTGCTCGCGCAGGATGGCGAGGACGCGCTCGGTGGCCTCGGCGAAGCCTTCTTCGCCCTCGGCCCAGGCGGTGGTGAGCTGCGTGGCGCCGAGGTTCGAGGTCATGATGAGGACGGTGTTTTTAAAATCGACAGTCCGGCCCTTGGAGTCGGTGAGGCGGCCGTCGTCGAGGACCTGGAGAAGGACGTTGAAGACGTCGGCGTGGGCCTTTTCGATCTCGTCAAACAGAATCACGGCGTAGGGGCGGCGGCGAACGGCCTCGGTGAGCTGGCCGCCCTCGTCGTATCCGACGTAGCCGGGAGGCGCTCCGATGAGGCGCGCGACGGCGTGCTTCTCCATGTACTCGGACATGTCGATGCGGACCATGGCGGCCTCGTCGTCGAAGAGGAACTCGGCGAGGGCGCGGGCGGTTTCAGTTTTGCCGACGCCGGTGGGGCCGAGGAAGATGAAGCTGCCGATGGGACGCTTGGGGTCGGAGAGGCCGGCGCGGGAGCGGCGGATGGCGTTGGCGACGACGGTGAGCGCGGCGTCCTGGCCGATGACGCGCTGGCGCAGGCGGTCCTCCATCTGGACGAGCTTCTGCATCTCGCCCTCGAGCATGCGAGAGACGGGAATGCCGGTCCACTTGGAGACGACGGCGGCGATGTCTTCCTCGTCGACCTCTTCCTTCAACATGCGGTGGGGAGATTTCGAGTCCGGCGATGCGGATTCTGTGAGCTTGCGCAGTTCGGCTTCGGCCTTGGGGATTTCTCCGTACTGGAGTTCGGCGGCGCGCTGGAGATTGCCTTTGCGGGTTTGTTCTTCGGCCTCGAAGCGGAGGGCTTCGAGGTGGGTTTTGAGTTCGGCGATGCGGCCTATGGCTCCACGCTCGGTCTGCCAGCGGGCGCGCAGGGCCTTGGCCTGCTCGCGGACTTCGGCGAGTTCTTTATGGAGGATTTTGAGACGGGCTTGCGAGGCTTCATCTTTCTCGCGATTGAGGGCGGCCTGCTCGATTTCGAGGGAGGTGGCCTGACGTTCGAGGTCGTCGATCTCGGTGGGGACGGAGCCGATCTGGTTGGCCAGCGCGGCGGCGGCTTCGTCGACCAGGTCGATGGCCTTGTCGGGTAGGAAGCGGTCGGAGATGTAGCGATGCGAGAGGGTGGCGGCGGCGACGATGGCCGAGTCCTTGATGCGGACCTTGTGATGGGACTCGTAGCGCTCGCGCAGGCCTCTAAGGATGTTGATGGTGTCTTCCACATTTGGTTCGCCGACGTATACAACCTGGAAGCGGCGCTCGAGAGCGGCATCCTTCTCGATGTATTTGCGGTACTCGTTGAGCGTGGTTGCGCCGATAGCGCGCAGGCCTCCGCGGGCAAGCGCGGGCTTGAGCATGTTGCTGGCGTCCATGGCTCCCTCGGCCGCGCCTGCACCGACCAGGGTATGCAGTTCGTCGATAAAGAGGATGATCTCGCCGTTGGAGTCTCCGATCTCCTTGAGCAGAGCTTTTAGACGGTCTTCGAATTCGCCTCGGTACTTGGCACCGGCGATCATGCTGGCCAGATCGAGGGCCACGACGCGCTTGTCTTTGAGAATTTCCGGGACATCGCCGTGGATGATGCGGCGGGCGAGGCCTTCGACGATGGCGGTCTTGCCGACGCCCGGCTCACCGATTAAGACAGGATTGTTTTTTGTCCGGCGGGAGAGCACCTGCACGACGCGGCGAATCTCCTCGTCGCGCCCGATGACTGGATCGAGCTTGCCTTTGCGCGCGAGATCTGTGAGGTCTTTTCCGTACTTCTCGAGGGCCTGAAATTTGGCCTCGGGGTTCTGGTCAGCGACGCGTTGCGATCCGCGCACGGTGGAGAGAGCCTTGAGGACGGCGTCGTGGGTTGCGCCCATGGCGGCGAGGGCATCGCGGGTTGGATCGGACTGGCCACCGACCTTGGGGGCGTCGGTGAGGGCGAGCAGGAGGTGCTCGGTGGAGATGAAGTCGTCCTTGAAGGAGTCGGCCTCTTTGGAGGCGTGGTCGAGGACCTTCTGCAGGGACGCGGCCATGGCGGGTTGGGCGTTGGAGCCGGAGACCTTGGGAAGTTTGGATATGGCGGCGTTGGCGCCGGCAAGAAGCTGCTGCACGCGGACACCCGCGCCCTCGAGGACAGGGAGCACGACGCCCTCGCGGTCTTCCAGCAGCGCGGCGAGCAGATGCATTGGAAGGACTTCGGGGTTGCCGTTTTCAGCAGCCAGGGACGCGGCGGCCTGGATGGCCTGCTGCGACTTGACGGTCAGTTTTTCCCACTTAAATGGCATATACAGTACTAATCTACGCCTGAAATCATCGGCATATTGGATGCGTGAAATCAGGGCGAAGATTCAGCGTAGAGGAGAGGCGCCGGGTCTTGACCGGAGTCCCCCGGCAAGTGGAACTGCTACGTAATGATTGGATTATCCGCAGGAGAGTGCCGATAGAAGAAACGCGGTATAGCGAGGCGGCCAGGCCAGGCCGCCACGTGCCTCTTTTTCGTTCTCGATTAAACCTCTGACTGCCAGTGGGCCGGCCGAGTTGTTGCATGCTCTGGGTCGAGAGACGGAAGGATTAGCACAGGAGACGACGGTGATTTCGATCAAGAGGTACATGGACGCTAGTACGGGAGAGCTGATCGTCGATCAGCAGGTTGAAAACGAGCCATTGATGGTGGCGATGAACTGTTACCGCTCGGCGCTGAGGGCGGTTGGCAAGAGCGCGGCCCAGGCGTGCCCCGCACCCGGCAGTGAGCTTGAGCTGCAACTGGCGAAGCTGGTGGGCCAGCTTCCGGAGGAACCGAATCCGCGGGCGGTGCAGCAGATGGAAACCGACGTTGAGAAGCACCTGGACCAGTGGGCGCAAGAGACGGAGGAGTACCTGAAGCAGAAGGCCGACGGAGTGAAGGAACTCCTGATGATACTGGCCCGCACCGCAGAGTCCGTAGGCGAACGGGACCAGCGCTATGCGAACCAGTTTAGCGACCTGACCTCCGATCTGCGGACTATCGCCAACCTCGACGATCTAACGCAGGTGCGGGCGTCGCTGGTGCGTAAGGCGTCCGAGCTGAAGAGTTGCGTGGATAAGATGACGCAGGAGAGTCAATTTTCAATCACCCAATTGAAGTTCAAAGTCACTGACTACGAGACCAAGTTGAAGTCGGTTGAGCAACTGGCTTTGAAGGATTCCCTGACGAGCCTTGCCAACCGGAGGTGCGCCGAGGGACGCATGGAATGGTACGTCGCGCAGAAGCAGGCGTATTGCGTGGCGATTCTCGATCTGAACGGTTTCAAGGAGATCAATGACCAGCACGGCCATGCGGCGGGCGACGACCTGCTGAAACAGTTTGCCAGTGAGCTGCGGAACTGTATGCGGTCCACGGACCTGGTGGCGCGCTGGGGCGGCGACGAGTTTATCGTAGTGCTGAGCTGCGATCTTGCCTCGGCAAAACCTCAGATCAACCGGATTCGCGAGTGGGTGCTGGGCGATTACACCGTTCATACCGGCGGTAGCTTGTGCCTGAAAGTTGACGTGGATGCGTCGATCGGGGTGGCGCAGTGGCTGCCAGGAAAGAACGTACATCAGGTGATCGAGCAAGCAGACGCGGCGATGTATCTGGATAAGAAGCAATCGCGCAAGAGGTGGCAGTGCGAACCTGAATCACGCGTCTCCCAAGGCCGCCACAGCGCTTAACGTTGACCATGTAGCCAGATGCCATCTGTCCATCGTTAATGGCGTTGGGACAGTGCGTCGTTGAATGTCTTGATGAAGGCGTCTTCGTTGCCTGTGGCGGAGGCGCGTCGCAGGGGCAGGACCCGTTCGACGCATATCTCCTCGGCTCCGGTGGCGAGCAGTTGCATGGTCTCGGCGATGAAGGCGTCAAGGGGCATGGCGCGCGGGTCTGTGGGAGTGGTTCCCATCAGCTCGGTGGCGACCCAGGGCGGGATGATCTCGATGACCTGGATGGGGGTGTCCTTGAGCTGGTATCGGAGCGACTGGGTATAGGAGTGGATGGCCGCCTTGGTGGCACAGTAGGTTGGGGTGGCGGCGAGGGGGACAAAGGCGAGGCCGGAAGAGACATTGAGGATGGCGGCCGAGGGCTGCTTGAGGAGCTGAGGCATGAGCGCGGCGGTGAGCCGGATGGGGCCGAGGAGGTTGGTGGCAACGATGGCCTCGGCGTCGACGGTGGAGGCAGACTGAATATTCTCGGGGCGCATGATCCCGGCGTTGTTGACGAGGACGTTCAGCGCGGGGAAGTCCTGTGTGAGCTGGGTGACTGCGCTACGAATGCCGGTGGGGTCTTCGACGTCGAGGGTGATGGATTTAATGCCGGGGTTGGAGGCTGTGACAGCGTTGAGGGCGGCACTCCGGCGACCGGCAATGATGACCTCATTGCCACGCTGGTGGAGCTGTTCGGCGAGGGCACGGCCGATGCCAGAGCCGCCGCCCGTGATGAGGATTGTGTTTCCAGTGAGATTCATGGGAATCCTTCGCAGTGCGAGGTAAGGCAATAAAAAATGGGTGATGAGGGTCCAGGGATGGTGCTGCCTAAGACGTTACGGGTGGAGTATACTCCGGTGCGAACGAATTTCTGCGATTCGGAGTCGACGCCATGAAGGCAGTCCTTAGGTATTTCCTCGCCCCACTCTTCCTCGGTTCATTATTATTCCTTGCAAACACAGCAATGGTAGCGCAGACCCAGGCGCAGGCTCAGGCAGCGCGCCCCTGGCAGCAGGTGACTGTGCCCTCTACCAGCGAGGTAGCCGCGAACCTCAAGTCTCCTCCACATGAGTACGGCGCGATCGCTCCGTTTACTGGATGGGACGGCCCCGATCTGGAAGCACTCAAGCCGCGGATTACGGCGGATTTGGATCGAATGTCGGCGAATGGGATGTTCGTCTTTAACCTTGCGTCGGGAAAGAAATCTCCGGGAGAAGCACCGTACCTGTCGCCGGGTCACATGGACGAGGTAAAGTTCATCGTCCAGGAGGCAGCGAAACGGAACATGCGGTTCTGGATTCAGGACGAGTCAAACTACCCCAGCGGATTTGCGGGAGGCTACATCCAGCAACGCTACCCGGATTTAACGATGCAGGTGATGACCGCGGACATCACGCTACGCGGGGATCAGGGGCAGACGGTTACGATGCCAGTGCCACCGGACACGCTGGCGATCTGGGCAGCGGAGACGACCCCTACCGGGGAGGTGCTGAAGGTGACACCGCTCCCGCTGCCGGCGGATGGACAACTGAAGTGGGTTGCGCCGTCGACGGAGGGCACGACGGCGGACGAGCGCCACACAACATGGCAGGTGAAGTTTCTGCGACACGAGCACATCAGTTCGCCGACACGCAACGACAATCGCGCGGACGGGACGCGGGCGAAGGATGGGACGTACTCGCTGATCGATTACCTGGATCCGAAGGCGACGGATGCGTTCCTGCACATTACCGAGGAGACCTACTACGGGGCGGTGGGCGACCAGTTCGGCAAGACTGTGCTGGGTTTCTTCGGCGATGAGCCCGACTACAGCGAGAACAACACGACGGGTAGCAGCGTTATCCCTGGCAGCGCCGGCGTTCCCTGGACCCCGACGCTGCTGGAACAGTTCAAGGCGCAGAAGGGATATGATCTGACGCCGTATCTTCCGGCGTGGTTCGACGGCCAACCGACGGCGCAGTCGAATTTGGCCCACGCCGACTACTACGACGTGTGGAGCGGCATCTTCCGCAACTCGTTCTTCGGCGAGCAGGCCAACTGGGCGAAGGCTCACAACGTGGAGTATCTGGTGCACCTAAACCACGAAGAGACGATGCTCTCGCTGGAAAACAGCGAGGGCGACTACTTCCGCGACGAGCGGTATGTAGAGGTCCCGGGAATCGACAACCTGAGCCAGTTGATCCCCAGCGCGGTGCATCGGTTCGACACGACCTGGAGCACCAACAACAACTTCCCCAAGCTGGCCAGCTCAGACGCGCATCTCTTCGGCAAACCGAAGGTGTGGGCGGAAGAGGGCGGCGGTTCGGGGGTCGACGGCAAGTACCAGATGAACTTTCAACTAGTTCGCGGAGTGAACGCGCTACAGATTCGGGCCAACGGATTGCGCGCCGGTGGGTTTGGCGGGCAGGCGGCCGCCACCCCCCCGCCGGACACAGCGCAGACGATATGGTATGCCAACCGCGCCGGTTATCTGATTGCGATTGGCCGTCCGGCAGCGCAGGTTGGGCTGTACCATCCGGGCAACACCATCTGGCTGGGCGGCCAGGACGCGATCGACGCCGACCGCAGCACGACCAAGCTGGGCTGGCAGTTGTTCGAGCACCAGGTTGACTGGGACTACTTCGACGAGCAGTCGCTGAGTTCGGTGGCCACAATCTCGAACGGCGGCTTCACCAACCTGAGTGGACAGACCTATAAAGCAATCGTGTTTCCGTCGATGACGGTGATTACGCGGAGCGGGCTTCAGCGGCTGCAGGAGTTTGCCAAGGCTGGCGGCAAGGTGATCTTCGTTGGCAAGACGCCGAGACTGATTCTGGACAAGACGTTCATGGATGCGAAGGAGAAGCCGGACCTGAGCTTCGCCACGCTGATCGAGCCTTCGGGTGACATTACAGCCGCGGTGGTTAATGCTCTGCCCAAGCCGGATGTGAAGCTGGATTCCGAGTTCCCAAGGCTGACCTACACGCACCGCCAATTTTCCGACGGCGATATGTATTTCTTCTTCAATGAAAGCACTGCGACGGAGAAGCGCATAGCGACCATCGCGGGACACGGCACGGCACAGGACTGGGACCTGGCGACGGGCGAGATCCATCCCATGACGGGCACTACCGCGGCAGGAGATTCGGTAACTGTTCCGCTGGTTCTGGGCCCGTATGAGGCGAAAGTGGTTGTAGTAGGGCCGCTGGCCAAGGGGATTGCCGCTGCCGCAGAGCCGTCGTTTGTATCCGGGGAAGCAGTTGCGGATTTGAGTGGCGACTGGAAGCTGGACCTGAACGGCAAGCAGTTGACGACGCCGATCAAACCGTGGGAGGAACTGGGCTCTACGTCGTTTGCCGGGCCGGTAACCTATACCGTGCAGTTCACCCCAACCGCCGCACCCAAGGGGAAGCATGTGTATCTGGAGATCGGCGACGTGCATGACTATGCGAAGGTGACGCTCAATGGGAAAGAAGTGGGCGCGCGGTCGTTTCAGCCCTATCGCTGGGATGTGACCAGCGATCTGATTAAGGGCGCAAACGATTTGAAGATCGAGGTGTATGCCAATGTCGCCGGAGGTCGAGGTGGCGGCGCGCCACCCGCTGCTGCTGCGGCGGCTCCAACTGCTGGTGGCATGGCTCTTGCACAAGCTGGCGGTGCGCCTGGCGCTCCAGCCGCTGCTGGCGGGGGACGTGGTGGCCGAGGTGGACGTGGAGGGGCTGCTGGTGGAGCAACTGCGGCAGCGCCCGCTCCGCCTGCCGGAGGCGGTGGTGGAGGCCGCGGTGGGCCTACAGCACCCGCGACATCGGGCCTGCTGGGCGGCGTCAAGCTGGTAGCGTACTAGGGAGGCTATGAGTCCGGCGCATTGCGCCGGACTCAAGATTTCCGATGGGTAATAGCCCGGTCAATTATGCGACCTTGAAGAGGGACGGGAGACCCCGTCCCTTTTCACGCATTCGACATCCAGGATGACTCCCAGAACCAGCGAATACTTTCGTAGGAATCGTCGAAGGGGCCGAAGTTCCAGTCGGAAGCAGTAGCTTGCTACTTGCCGAGACGGGTGAGTATACTCCGGTGCGAACGAATTTCTGCGATCCGGAGTCCATGCCATGAAGTTTGCCCTCAGGCGTTACCACGCCCTACTCTTCTTTTTTGCAGTTCTGTCCTTCTCACTTACGGCAGTGATCGCGAAGGCACATGCTCAGTCAGCACGCCCATGGCAGCAGGTGACGCCGGCGTCCACCGCCGAGGTTGCGGCAAACTTAAAGTCTCCACCGCGCGAGTATGGGGCGATGCAGCAGTTTCAAAGCTGGAACGCGGCGAACGCGATGGAGAGGCTGCCGAACGTTCCGTATGACCCGGCAGCGGTCCGGGCGCGGATATCGAGTGATCTCGACGCGATGGAGGCGAACGGCATCTTCATGATCAACTACTCGCCTGGTCGACGCGATATGGCCAACGGCGAGCCGGCGTATCTTTCGCCGGGACACATGGACATGGTGAAGTACATTGTGGCCGAGTTGGCGAAGCGCAACATGCGGATGTGGATTCAGGATGAGAGCGACTATCCGAGCGGATTTGCGGGTGGTTATATCAGCGAGCGCTACCCGCAACTGGGGATGCAGGACATTACCGCGGACATTACGGTGCATGTTGCTCCCGGGCAGACGCTGCAGATGCCGGTGCCAGCGGACACGCTGGCGATCTGGTCGACCGAGACAGACCAGACGGGAGCGATCAAACAGGTGATACCGATCCCGATTCCGACTGACATGCAGTTGAAGTACCTGACGCCGGCCGAGGGCACGACGCCGAATGAGCCGCGCTATACCTGGCAGGTGACGTTTTTGCGGCATGTGTACCTGAGTTCACCGACGCGCAACTTCAACCGCGCAGACGGGACGCGAGCTAAGGACGCAACGTATTCAATCATTGACTATCTAGATCCGAAGGCAACGGACGCGTTCCTGCATACCGTGCATGAGACGTACTACAACGCGGTGGGCGACCAGTTCGGCAAGATTGTGATGGGCACCTTCGGCGATGAGCCGGACTACAGCAGCGGGATTCCGTGGACGCCGAAGCTGCTGGAGGAGTTCAAGGCGGCGAAGGGTTACGATCTGGCGCCGTACCTGCCTTCATGGTTCGACCGCGCGCCGATCAAGGGATCGGACCTGGCGCGGGCGGACTACTACGACGTATGGAGCAACATCTTCAAGGACTCGTTCTTCGGCGAGCAGGCCAACTGGGCGAAGGCGCACAACGTGGAGTACCTGGTGCACCTGAACCAC
>DATKGA010000127.1:0-5376 GCA_035510935.1 Acidobacteriaceae bacterium | reverse complement strand
CGGCGCTCCCTTGGCGTCCACGCGCACATAGTCCACGGCCCAGCCGTCGACGGCGATGGAGCGGATGCCCTCGGGGGCGAGCGTGGCGCACTTGCGCAGGCCTTCTTCCAGGCCTGAGGCAATGGCCTTGAGGTTCCAGTGCAGGCCGCCGTCAATCTCGCGCGGATTGTTGGGGATGCGATGGACGACCTGGATGGACGGGCGGCCATCCTTCCAGCGCAGCAGGCAGACGCGACAGCTTTCCGCGCCAAGATCGACGGCGATCAGGGCGCGGGTATCGGATGGCAGAAGCGGCTTGTTGGGTGAGAGGGGCATCGTGCAACAGTGTAAACCCATGCCTCAGAAGCGGGGCATGGGTACCTGTAGGAACCCACTCATCGCGATGAGGCCGCGATGAGTGGGGCACCCGACATGTTGCCGTGTGTACCCCCCCCCCGGCGGTACCAGCGTAAAGTATTCAAAATATGTAAGTTAAGCTCGCGCTTAGCGCGTGAGGCGTATAAAGGGCGAAGAAGACAATAGTAAGTCATGCGTGGTCAGTTAAAGTCGAAGGCCCGGCGAGTTGGCCGGGCCTGTTTGGTTTTTCTTACTGATTTAATTATACGGGTTGGAGGGAAACTACTATGCCAAGTATTTTTGGGAGGGAAGTGGTTGTTGGGGTGGGGGTTATGGAGATTTTAGAGGGCTGAGGGGCTTGACATGCGAATTTGCTGAGGTTTTTGGGGAAAGAAAATGCGGGGTGGGTTGGGGCTGATCCCACATCTTAGAAGCGAGATGTGGGCACCCGGCAACGGGCAAAAGCAAATACGGATATTCTGGCTTCGCCAGAATGACGACTCAAAAGGGGCGACGGGCGGGAGAGAATGACGAACGAGGAGGTAAGGGAGTTGGTTAGAAGGTGGTGGGGGACTTGAGCTGGGATTCGTCGAAGGGTGCGATAGGTTTGCCCCATTCTTCGCTTAGATCTCGCCAGGTGGGATTCAGGGTGACGATCAGGTCAATCTTCTCGATCCGGTGCATGTTCTTGATGATGGATTCGCGGGCAATGGCTTCGCCTATGGTGGCAAACGCCTCGTAATAGACAAGCTGATTGATGTTATAGCGCGAGGCGAAGGAGGCGGAGTCCTTCTTGGCTTTATGCTGGGCGACTCGAATCTGGAGTTGAGCTGTGACACCGGTGTAGAGGCGCTTGCCCTTGCTGGAGAGGATGTAGGCGTAACCTCCTTTTTCCATGCGGGAAGTTTATGGCTGGGGGAGGACAAAAGCAAATACAAAGGCAAGTGCCAATACGGAGATTCTGGCTTCGCCAGAATGACGGGTGTGTTGTATTGGCAGAACGGTTCGAGCCGTTGAGGGGATGCAGAGTGCGTCGGGGTCCTTCGACTCCGCTTGGCGCGTGCGCCAAGCTACGCTCAGGATGACAGATCGAAAGGGACGGCGGGCTGCGGGGCTAGTCGAAGACGGGGGTGAGGATGCGGACGAGGGTGTCTGGTTCGGCGAGGAAGGCGTCGTGGCCGTGGTTGGAGGCCATCTCGCGGTAGTCGCAGCGCGTGCCCGCGGCCTGGATGATGGCGGCGAGGGAGCGGACGTCCTCGGGGGGGAAGAGCCAGTCGGTGGATATGCCGACGAGGGTGAGGTGCGCGGCGATGCGGGAGTAGGCGACGTAGGGCGTCTCGTGGGCGCGGACGGGATCGAAGATGTCCATGGTGCGGGTGATGGAGATGTAGGAGTTGGGGTCGAAGCGGGAGATGAAGCTCTGGCCCTGGTAGTCGAGGTAGCCGGCGACGTCAAAGCGGCCGTTCTGTCCGGCGGTGGTGGAGAGATAGGGGTTCTCGTCGCCGTAGCGGTTGGGCTTGCGGGCGAATCGCTCTTCAAAGAGCGGTACCGACTTGTAGCTGATCATGCCGAGTGCGCGGGCCAGGGCGAGGCCTCCCTTGGGGCCGTGACCGGGCTGGTAGTAGCCGCCCTTCCACGCGGGGTCGAGCATGATGGCCTGGCGCTGCAGATGGTTGAGGCCGAGGCCCATGGCTCCGAGCGGGGCGACGCCGATGGCGATGACGCGGGCGACGCGGTCTGGAAATAAGATGGCCCATTCTAAAACCTGCATACCGCCGATGGAGGCGCCGATGGCGAGCTTGAGGCGAGGGATGCCGAGGTGGTCGATGAGCTTGACCTGGGCGTTGACGATGTCGCGGATGCTGATGAGGGGGAAGGTGGGGCCGTAGGGTTTGGATGTGGCGGGATCGATGGAGCCGGGGCCGGTGGAGCCGTAACAGGAGCCGAAGATGTTGATGCCGATGACGCAATCGCGGGCGAGATCGAGGAGGCCGAGGTCGCCAGGCAGGAAGAGCTGGGGCCACCAGGTGCCGACCTGCGCGGAGCCGGATAGGGCGTGACAGACGAGGACGGCGTTGTCTCGCGCTGCATTGAGCTGGCCGTAGATGGCATAGTGCAGCGTGGGGTTGACGAGGATCTCGCCGCTCTCGAGAGAGAGGACTTCGTTGAGGACGAAGTCTCCCTCGAAGGCGGGCGTGGGTATTGGGATTGGATCTTCTTCGGTCATTCGTGAGAGCTCTCAGGGGCTAAAGCCCCTATTCTAGCTGCTTGAGGTTGCGGCGCGGCTGAAGCCGCACCCTATCAAAACTACCTGGCGAGGCTGTTGGCGGCCCCATTTGCGATCAGGATTGCCTGATCGAGATCGGCAATGATGTCGCGAATGTCCTCTGTACCGACGGAGAGGCGCACCAGTTCCGGAGTGACGCCTGTCTCTGCCTGCTCCGCCACGGTGAGTTGCGCATGCGTGGTGGAGGCGGGATGAATGATCAGCGATTTCGAGTCACCGATGTTGGCCAAGTGGGAGAAGAGCTTCACGGAGTCTATGAGCTTTTTGCCTGCGTCGAAGGCGCTGCCGCTGGAGCCTCCCTTGATGCCGAAGGTGACCAGAGCGCTCTGCCCGTCGGGAAGATACTTCAGGGCGCGTGGGTGGAACTTACTGGACTTGAGACCGGGATAGTTGACCCACTCGACTCCGGGATGCGACTCGAGATGCGTGGCCACGGCCAGCGCGTTCTGCGAGTGGCGCTCCATGCGCAGATGCAACGTCTCCACACCCTGTAGAAGGAGGAAGGCGCTGAGCGGAGACAGGGCCGCGCCGGTATCGCGCAGGCCCTGCACGCGCGCCTTGAGAATGAAGGCGAGCGGACCGAAGGCATCAGTATAGGAGAGGCCGTGATAGGAGGGGTCGGGCTCGACGAATTCGCGGAAGCGGCCGGAGGCCTTCCAGTCGAACCTGCCTGCATCGACGATGACGCCGCCGAGGGTGGTGCCGTGGCCGCCGATGAATTTGGTTGCGGAGTTGATGACGATGTCGGCACCCCACTCGATGGGCCGGACGAGGGCGGGAGAAGCGGAAGTGTTATCGATGATCAGCGGCAGGCCGTTTTCGTGTGCGATGGCGGCCAGTTTTTCGATATCGACGACGTCCAGCTTGGGATTGCCCAGGGTCTCGGTGTAGATGGCGCGGGTTTTGGAGTTGATGGCGGCGCGCAGTCCGGCGAAGTCGTCGGCATCCACAAAGCGGACCGTGATTCCCTGCCTGGGCAGCGTGTAGTGGAAGAGGTTGTAGGTGCCGCCATAGAGCGATGTGGTGGAGACGATCTCCTCGCCCGCGCTGGCCAGGGTCTGGATGGTGAGGGTCTCGGCCGCCTGGCCGGATGCCACCGCGAGCGCCGCCACGCCTCCCTCCAGCGCAGCGATGCGCTTCTCAAATACGTCGGTGGTGGGATTCATCAAGCGCGTGTAGATGTTGCCGAACTCCTTCAGACCGAAGAGCCGCGCCGCGTGGTCCGAATCGTTGAAGACATACGAGGTGGTCTGGTAGATGGGGACGGCGCGCGCATTGGTTGCGGGATCGACGACCTGTCCGGCGTGAACTGCAAGTGTTGCTAGATGCTGCCTGGGTGCTACGTTTTCCTCTGACATTTCCTACTCCTTTGCCCGTTGGTTATTTTACGTTGATTGTTGGAAGAACAATCCCCGGAACAATGAAAATGGCCCACTGTCCCATGAGGACCGTGAGCCGTTTGGAATCTGATCTCGTCTGCGACTAGCGCATCAGACTGTTTCCACCCACACCCACGGTTGGTCGACACATGCACATGGCCATGGCCTGAACGGTGGTGGGGTTGGAAATCATGTAATCAAATATACACCAGGCGAAAATAGCAACCTTTATTACTGCTCCAGCAGCCTCATGCAGCAGGCATCCTGCGAGTAGATGCGGTGCGGCTATTTTTTGTGCGCGTTCAGTTGATCGAGGACGTGCTTCAGTTGATCGAGCTTCTGCCCGGCCTCGCCCAGTTTGCCCTGCGCGGTGAGGCGTTGATAGTCGTCGAAGTCCCTGCTTGCCTCGGCGATGAGCCCGTTCATGTCTGTCGCGGCCTGCGGTGCGGGTACAGCCTGCGTCCCGGGCTGCGGCGCAGCCTGCGAGGATTCGCTTGCGCTGAGAGATGAAGTCTCTCCGCCGAAGAGCGAAGCCAGCGCCGACTCGAAGGTAGGCCCGTAAGCCAGCTTGTCCTGCAGCGCGAGCACGACCAGGCGCAATTCCGGCATGGGGCTCTGCTGCGCTTGCAGATAGATCGGCTCCGCGTAGAGCAGCGCTTTGCCGGTGGGGATGACCAGAAGGCTTCCGCGCACCACATGCGAGCCTTGCTGGTTCCATAGGGTCAACTGGCCGGAGAGCTGCGCGTTCTGGTCGATGCGGGACTCGATCTGCTGCGGCCCGTCCACTAATTTGGTTTTGGGAAAGTCGTAGACCACCGAAGTGCCATAGTGCGCACCATCGCAGCGCCCGGCGATCCATCCGATCAGATTGTTGCGGTTGGCCGGGGTAAAGGGAAGGATCTCCACGAACTCCTCGCCCGTCTCTCCCGGCAGCTTCATCAGGACGAAGTTGGGCTGCATAGGCGCGGTCGTCTGCTGTCCATCGCTGTTCTGGCCGTTGCTCTCGGTTGCCACCGTCCACAGGTCCTCGCGGTTGAAGAATACCGCGGGGTCCGTCATGTGATAGAGGCCATAGACCTGAGCCTGCAGCTTGAACAATTTCTCCGGGTAGCGCACATGCTTGCGCAGGTCCGCGGGCATCAGCGACGCGTCCTGGAAGAGGCTGGGGAAGATGCTACGGTAGGCTGCCAGGACAGGGTCGGCGTTGTCGAAGACGTAAAACGTGGTGGTGCCGTTGTAGGCGTCGATCACCACCTTGACGCTGTTGCGCATGTAGTTGATGGAGTTGTCGTCGAGATCGTAGTGGGTGGAGTAGGGATAGCTATCGGAGCTAGTGAACGCATCCATGACCCAGGAGAGCCGGCCGTCGTCGCC
>DATKGA010000126.1:0-8775 GCA_035510935.1 Acidobacteriaceae bacterium | reverse complement strand
CTTCGACACGCATGCGCACGGAGACCATGCGTACGGCAACTCGGTGTGGACGGCGGCGGGCGCGACTACTCTGGCGTTCCAGGGCGTGACCGACGAGATGAACCGATGGGAGCCGACGCGCTGGCGCAACGCGATAGCAAGCCGGGCGGATGTGAAGGCGATGGGCGAGAACGATGTACAGCGGCCGCAGATGTCGATTACGGGCGACAAGCTGACGTTGAACGACGGAACGCGCGAGGTGGACTTTCTGTTCCTGGGCTGGGGACATACGCCGGGCGATGGATATGTGTGGCTGCCCGCGGAGCAGATCCTTGCGACCGGCGATGGGGCGGTGAATGGGCCGCGCAACAAGCTGCTGGATGCGAATATTGCGAACAGGCCGAAGGCCCTCGATAAGGCGATTGCGCTGGGGCCGGTGCATGTGCTGCCGGGGCACGGCGATGCGGGAGGGATTGAGATACTACAGGGGCAGAAGCAGTTTCTGATCGATCTATATGCCGCGGTGAAGGCGCAGGCGGACGCAGGCAAGAAGCCGACGGATATGCAGATCGTGCTGCCCGCGCCGGACAATGTATGGTTCCCGTTGCAGCGTGCCGATCTGCGGCAGCAGGACATTGAGACGGTGTATCTGGAGATTACATCGCACCAGCCGGCTGGTGCGACTCCGCATGAGTGGCGGTGACCGACGGAGGACGCCGCAAGGGAACACAGGCTGGTGCGCGGCGGGATTTTGGATTACGCGAAGGCGACGAGAGAGGTAAACTTCTGCCATGGCTGCTTCGATGTATATCGTGGTGGAGGGCGAAGACCCCGGGTACGACATCTTCGTCAATGGGCGGGCGCTTGCCCGGCATGAGGACGCGCTGGAGCGGCTGGCGCTGAAGCTGGGAGTGAGGCCGCTGATTGAATTTTTTTCGGCGGACGAGAACTCGATGGCGCTGCTGATCGAAGAGGGCGGGGGAAATCCCGATCTGATGCGGAAGCTGCCTCCACCACAGTGGTACGCGGCAGACAGTGGGCTGGCGACGGTGCGGGCGCTTGTGAATGTGCTGCAGGTAGACCCTCAACTGCTGGGGACCGAGGGGCCGCAGGTGCTGAGCGAACTGCTGGAGTACGCGTGCGTGCTGGAGCGGACGGTACAGGCCGGACTGCGGTGGCATCTGGCGGTCAGCTGGCGATAGGCGCTTCGTGCCGTATACCGCTTCGCCAGGTTCTCACGACGCTCGGTACAGGGCTTAGGTTGCAACCA
The DNA here is from genome assembly GCA_035510935.1 of Acidobacteriaceae bacterium. Classification (GTDB taxonomy): domain Bacteria; phylum Acidobacteriota; class Terriglobia; order Terriglobales; family Acidobacteriaceae; genus Edaphobacter. Next base: position 7,526 of record DATKGA010000126.1, on the reverse strand, counting down.
GCGGGAGCATTGAGCGAGGCCCAAGACGCACGAAGTGATCGCTACGCCATGTTAGGAGTTGAGACGATGCCGGGTGTTTCGCTGGATGCCGTTTGGAAGACAAGAGCTACGCTGCCGGGTGTGGTTCGAAGCACGGCCTACGGCAGTCCGGCACTGAAGGTGGGCGGGCAGCTGATGGCGTGCGTGCCAATCAACAAGTCGGCCGAGCCCGGGTCGCTCATGCTCCGCGGAGACCGCAATGCGCGGCAAACGCTGCTGGACGACGCGCCCGAACTCTACTACGTCACGGACCACTATCTCGGCTATGATGCGGTGTTAGTGCGACTGGAGCGGCTGAATCGGGAGCTGCTGCTCGATCTGCTGGCGATGGCGCACCGATTTTCGATGAGGAAAGGTAAGAGGCGGGCGTACGGTGCAAATGGCGGTGAGCTTTTGGTGAGGTATCGCAATATTCAGGCGAGGCATTAGCTGATGCGGTCGCTATGGTTTCAACCGGCTTTGGTTCCGACTGGGGGCAACCGCCAGGGACATTGGGGCAACGGGCTTTTGTGCTCCTTAGATTCTTTACTGCAGCCGCAGCTCCATCGCATCGAAGTCAAGCACCACCGTCTTTGCTTGATTCAAGATGTCGTTTCCCAGGTTTCCATCAAATTTTCCCAGGCTGTGAGATGGAAACACGTGCGGCGAGTTCAAGGTCACGTCCAAGCCACCTACGCGGAACACCACCGGGCCCAGCAGCACTGAGTCGTAGTTGTTGGTGCCGCCGTATCCCGTGATCGGACGAGTTTCCTTCCGACCGGCCTTTACCAGGTCCGGCAGAGCCTTCGCAAACCCCTCGTTCAGGTCCGTGCCTACCGCACCCGTATCCAAACTGAACGTGAGGGCTTTGCCGTCGACGCTTGCCTGAACAATCGGTGTCATCCCATCAAACAGTAGGTTCCGCAGCGACATTCCCTTTTCCCGTACGCCCGGCCCAATCTCACATCGCCCCGTCGTCGGTTGCCAGCGTATCGACTGCATCGCCATCAGCACCGGCAGCCCAATCAACCCGCGTTGCCCCACTGGAACATGCACAAACGGCTCGCCCGTATCCTGAAGCACAAGAAACGGAACACTCCTCAGATGTAGGCCGCCGATCACCACATCCTTCGCGACCGCAACATCGAAACCCGGAATCGCGGTTCCGCTCGATTCCCTCTCTTTCGTCTCCACATGTTGCAATGCAAGTTCCAGCATCTTCGCATCCGATTCGCCGATCACGGACTCCGCTCCACCCGTATCAAACCCATAGGTCACCGATTTTCCGTTGATGACAATGGGCAAACCATCCTTGCAGTCGACGGTCGAGCTCTTTAACCGAATCACCTTCATATCGCCAAGCTCGGCGAACGCGCGAAACGAAGGCAGCGCATTCTTTGCGTCCGCCGAATCCGTTGCGGCAACAGCATCCTGCACCCAATGCAGCGCCTCGCGGTAATGGCCATTGCGAGACTCCATGTTGCCCAGCGTATCTCGTGCGTCAGACGCCTCTTTCGAACGCGGGTCATGCCGGATGACCTGCTCCAGATCCTTCCGTGCCGGCCCGATCTCATTGTGAGACGCCTCGACAACGCCGCGATAAAAGACTGGAACGAGGGCGCCCTGTCCCTCGATTGCATCGCGCAGTGCAAATGCCTGGTTAGTATCCACCATCTTGCGCAGCTCATCCTGCGTCTGGGCCGCTGCGCTCCATAGGCACACCCCCACTGCCATCCATAACTTCATCCCGAAGCTTCCACGTCTCCATCCAAGCATTGGCTGTCTCCGAGCCCCGGTTAGCCGGATGTTACCGACTTAAAAGTTTATCTGTTCACTTCTTTCCGAAGACGTCGCCCATGCGGCGGATTTGGGCGCCGACGTTGCGGAGTTTTTCTTCGAAGTGCTCGTAGCCGCGGTCGAGGTGGTAGACGCGATCGAGGATCGTTTCCCCATCCGCGACTAAAGCAGCCAAGACGAGCGAGGCGGAGGCGCGGAGGTCGGAGCACATTACGGCGGCGGACTCGAGCTTACTGGGGCCGCGGACAGTGGCGGTACGTCCCTCGACGGTGATGTTGGCTCCCATGCGGTTGAGTTCCTGGACGTGCATGAAGCGGTTCTCGAAGATGTTTTCGGTGACGGTGGTTGCGCCTTCGGCCTGGGTGGCGAGGGCCATGAACTGGGCCTGCATGTCTGTGGGGAAGCCGGGATACTCCTCGGTGGAGATGTTGGCGGCCTTCAGCGAGCCGCCGGAGCGGACGCGCACGCTCTCCTTGCCGGTCTCGAGGCGGACGCCGCAGGCTTCCAGTTTGGCGATGAGCGCGCCGAGGTGCTCGGGGTTGCAGCCGTCGACGTTGAGGTCGCCGCCGGTGATGGCAGCGGCGATGAGGAAGGTGCCGGCCTCGATGCGGTCGGGATGGATGCGATGGCGCGCGCCGTGGAGTTTGGCGACGCCCTGCACGCGAATGGTGGAGGTACCCGCTCCCTTGATCTTTGCGCCCATGGCGTTGAGCAGGGTGGCGAGGTCGCTGACTTCGGGCTCGCGCGCACAGTTCTCGAATAGGGTTTCTCCATCGGCTAGGGCTGCGGCCATCAGGAGGTCTTCCGTGCCGGTGACGGTGATCTTGTCGAAGACGATATGCGCGCCCTTTAGCTGCGAGCTGCCGTTGTTGGGTGAGCGAGCTTCGAGGTAGCCGTGGTCCTGGGTGATGGTGGCCCCCATGGCTTCCAGGCCCTTGATGTGCAGATCGATGGGACGGCCCCCGATGGCGCAACCGCCGGGCATGGCGACGCGCGCAATGCCGGCACGTGCGATGAGCGGACCGAGGACGAGCGAGCTGGCGCGCATGGTCTTGACGATCTCGTACTTGGCGACCGGGTCGGAGAGGACGGCGCATTTGATGCTGGTGCGATGCTGGGCGCGGCCGTAGCCAAGATCGACCTCTGCGCCCATGGCAGCGAGCAGGCGGCGCTCGGTTTCGATGTCGCGGACCTGGGGGATATTTTCGAGGATGAGCTCGTCCTCGGTGAGGATGGCGGCGGCCATGCAGGGCAGGGCGGAGTTTTTTGCGCCGGAGACTTTGATGGTGCCGAGGAGGGGATTGCCTCCGCGAACGACAAACTTGTCCATGAAGGTAGTTTACGGGAGATGTGGGCGGGGAATGAGTGACGGGGATGGTGCGGGGTGCTGGGGCACCCGCCGAAGCAATCTACTCCTGCGATTAACCGCAGGAATGGTGCACACCAATGTGGAGGTAACTCTACAGTTCGAGGCGGGAGTCGTCGATGGCGAGGCGGACGTTGCCGTCAGATTTGGCAAGCCGGCGAACGGCTTCCATCTTGTCGACGCCGGCCTTCAGCATGACGACGGCGATGGGAATGGATTTACCGGCGGACTTGATGGTGCGGATGGCGGAGTCGCGGTCGATGTCGCAGACACGCATGAGGACACGGATGCCGCGCTCGACCAGCTTGGAGTTCTTCATATGCACGTTGACCATAAGGTTGTCGTAGACATAGCCAAGCCGGGTCAGGGCGCCGGTGGTGATCATGTTGCAGATCATCTTCTGGGCAGTGCCTGCCTTCATGCGTGTGGAACCGGAGATGACCTCGGGGCCGACTTCGACGACGATGGTATTGTCCGAGACACGGGAGAGCGGGGTGTTAACGTTGCAGGTGATGGCGGCTGTGATGGCTCCTCGTGCGCGGGCATACTCCACCGCGCCGACGACGTAAGGCGTTCTACCTGAGGCGGAGACTCCGATGACGATGTCTTTGCGGGTGGGACGGCGGCGTGCGATGTCACGTTGGCCAAGCTCAGGCGAATCTTCGTTAACGTCGGACGCGCTGGCGAGTGCCTTGGGGCCACCGGCCATGATGTATTGCACCTGGGCGGGCAGGGTGGAGTAGCTGGAGGGACACTCGGATGCGTCGAGCGCTGCAATACGTCCGCTGGAGCCTGCACCGACATAGATGAGACGTCCGCCATCGCGCAGGGAACGGGCTACGGTGTCGATGACGATGGCGATCTCGGGAAGCGCCTTGCGGACGGCTGAGGCAATTTTGGCGTCTTCGTGATTGATGATGCGTGCGATCTCCAGCGCCGATTTGGTATCAAATCCTTCGGATGCAATGTTGGAGGTTTCGGTGGTGATGTCGTGGGGGCCATCCACGACTTGTATATGAGGTTTGGACGCGTCCGTCTGTTCCATCATGGTGAGTGTTGCCATAAGTCGCTGCCGCCGAGGAGTGAAATAGAGTGCTTAGGGGGTGAGAACCGGGCGTGATATGAAATGCGCCAGTACTCCCATTGCCTAGTATACGTTGGACTATGGCCAAATGCACCAGAAATGGAGCGGAAAGCAGACGATTTTTTGCCGCGGGTGATAGTTTATGTTCGAGCCGTGTAGAGGGGCTCGCGGAGATGGGAGGCAACGGGGTATTGTGCAGCCACTCGCGGAATGTACCATGCAGAAGATGAGAGTCCGAGGATATGTGCTGGGAGTGGCGCTGGCTGCGGTGTTGTTTGCGGCGGAAGTGGGAGTTGCGCGTGCGCAGACGAGTGGAACGGCTGCCGTAGGGCCGGCGCAGGCCGCGGACACTGCGTTGGAAGCACGGCTCACTGAGATTGCCAAAGCGCACCACGGAAAAGTGGCGCTGTATGCCACGCAACTGAACACGGGCAGGAGCGTGGGAATCGACGCGGATGCGGTGGTGCAGACGGCGTCGGTGATCAAGCTGACGATCCTGTTTGAGGCAATGGAGCAGGTGCGCGAGGGGAAGGCGCATTGGGACGACAAGATCCAGCTTAATCCGGGGGACGCGGTGAGCGGCTCGGGGATTCTGTTGTTTCTGGATGCACCGCAGACGTTGACGCTGAAGGATGTGCTGACGCTGATGATTGTGATGAGCGACAACACGGCGACCAACCTGTCGATCGACAAGATTGGATTGGATGCGGTGAATGCGCGGATCGCGTGGCTGGGGCTGAAGGACACGCATCTGTACAAGAAGATCGGCAAACCGGCGACCGAGCCGATGCCGGAAGACCAGGCAAAGTTCGGACTCGGCAAGTCGACGGCGCGGGAGATGGCACATATGATGGAGCGGATCGGGCTTTGCCAGTTGGAGCAACGGGGCGAATTGGATGGGCCGGGTGCGGCGGAGGCAACATCCATTCCGGAGAAAGATAAGGCGATTTGCGGGGTGGCGATGAATATGCTGCGCAACCAGTTTTATCGCGATACGATTCCTCGCTACCTGGAGAAGCTGGATGCGACGGAGACGGGCTCGGGGACCGCCAGCAAGACGGGCAGCCTGAATGCGTTGCGCGCGGATGTGGCAATCGTTGCGGGAAAAGCTGGGCCGATGGTGCTTTCGATCTTCACCTACGACAATGCGGATACGGGGTGGACGGCGGACAACGAGGGCGAGGTGACGATCGCAAAGCTGGCGCGTGCGATTGTGGAGGCGTGGTCGCCACAGGGGATCGACGGCAAGATGCTGACGCCGGGACTTGGTATGCGGCCGACGGGCGGTGAAACAGTGAGTCCGAATGCCGGGCCTGCGGCGTCTAAGTAAGAGTGCGACACGGGAAAGCTGCGAGGAGAGAACGTGTTTGACCAAGAACAGGCGGGTGCGGGAGCAGGGAGCGGCGGCTCCGGAATGGTGCCTGGGTCTGGCGGTTGCGGCGATGATTCCGGCGCCAGTCAGGGATTGGCAGGCTGGCACTCGTGGCTGCGCGACCTGGTGGTATCCGTAGCAGTCTCAGCGTTCATCATTCTGTTTCTGTACCAGCCGGTGCGGGTGGAAGGAACCAGCATGCTGCCGTTGCTGGAAGACCAGGATCGATTGTTCATCAACAAAATTGCCTATCGGGTGGGGGAGATCCATGAGGGCGACGTAGTGGTGTTCCAGTATCCGCGCGACCATGAAAAAAGCTATATCAAAAGAGTGATCGCATTGCCGGGTGACGACCTACGCATCGATCACGGACGAGTATATGTGAACGGCGTGCGATTGAAGGAACCGTATCTGCAGAGGAGTTTTGCCGATGACCGGTCGCAGCCGGAGATGGTACTGCCGGCCAGAGAGTACTTCGTGATGGGCGATCACCGGTCAATCTCCAGCGACAGCCGCGACTTTGGGCCGGTGGATCGCGATCTGATCTACGGTAAAGCAGTCTTCGTGTACTGGCCGATGGAGCAGGTTGGGGTGGTGCGCTAGGGCAGACGCAAGTGGGTAGCCAGCGGTAAGGAGTGATACTGCGAATAGGTGGCCACGCAGGGACGATTCGGCATCCTATACAGCGCTGGCCCGAACCGGGCGCGGCAGGACTAAAGATGCAGATGAAGCTTCACATAAAACATTGGTTGCTAGGATTGGCGATGTTATTTATGTTTGCCGGCGTCTATACGCCGCCACAGGCGGATGCGCAGATCGTGGTGAAGGTAGGGCAGGGACATCATCGACGTCCCGCGCCACGCCGCCGTCATCGCAGGTATGCTCGACGGTAGGGCAAGCAAATACAAAGAGAAACTCCCATGCCAGTCTTCAGCATGGGAGTTTCTCTTTGCGCGGTGCAACTGGAGCGCTTATGCGCTCATCGACTTGGGAAAGGGCACAACCATCTTGCGTGAGGCGCGGTGCATGACTTCCAGCTCGGCGGGCGCGAGCAGCTCTGGCGGCAAACCGCCCACCGCGACGTAGCCGGGGTTATCGCCGAGGACCTGCGAGATCTGGTTCCAGCGCAGGAAAGGCGAGGTGGTGGGAAGAACGATGATGCGGCGTTTGGGCTCCGGCAGGGCGAAGTAAGCGGTCCAGGTGGCAAGCACCACACATATGACAACACCGTTGACCAGGTTGTAGGCCGAATAAATGTGGAGGTGCAACGCGATCCCGGCAGACTGCAACAGATCGTTGGTGGCCATTACTCCGAGGCCGAGGCTGATGCCAAAGATTCGGCTGCCATAGTTGAGTCCCATAGGACGGATGGCAAAGCAGACGAAGACCAGAAGGCAGAGGGTGAGGATGCTCTGAGTACGCTGTAACTGGGAGATGGCAGCGATGAGGTACCTTGTGCGCGTCATGTCAGGGGCAAAAGCGGAGCCAAGCGCCACAATGATCGAGATGGATGCGGCCCAGCGGAAGACAAGCATACCGAGCTGCTGCAGGCCCTTGAGGGGAGCCATGGCAAGGCGGAAGATGCTGTAGACCACGATCAGCGCAAGGATCGACTCGATCGCGAAGCTGATCCAATAGACATAGAAGTACGCAACGTACGCGCTGTGAGCACTAGCAGTACTGTGTCCGTTAACAGTCTGGTGGGAGAGATTAAAGAGAGGAATTAAGATTACATCCGAGAGGAAACGGGTGGCCAGGAACGCGCCCAGCGACCAATACTCTGACCACTGCTTTTTCAGTGTGATTGCACAGAGAGCTGCGAGGCAGAATAGAACCTCAGAGTAGGCGAGCGAGTTCAAAAAGTGAGTTGTGATCACACGCGCATCCCC
>DATKGA010000125.1:0-3397 GCA_035510935.1 Acidobacteriaceae bacterium | reverse complement strand
GGGAGCCCGAGAGCTGTTCGTGTACTTCCAGGCTTACAAGCCCCCGGAACCGGAAAGCATGGTTGCCGGTGGGCCGGTGTTCGCCTTCGTGAGTCTTTATCTAGGCGGAAACAAGGTTTTCGAAACGCCGCCAACAGCGATGGCCCCTAACGCAGCGAGCCGGCTGGGAACCATGCCGATGAGCTTCAACCTTGGCGTCAATAGTCTTCCGCCGGGAGAGTACGACTGCCAGGTGACCGTGCTCGATCCTGAAACGGGGAAGGCCACTTTCTGGCGAGCGCCGATTCTGCTGGTGCCGTAAGAGGATTGGGCGGAACTCCATTGAACAACCGCACGCAGGGGAGCAGGCCGGCTGAGGCCGCGTCCTGGGTGAAATCTGGGTCAGCAATTCCAGAGCGCTCAGGGAAAGAACTTCTAAAATATTGATTCCAACGCGTGAAATGGTGGCGGAGGGCAGGATCGAACTGCCGACCTACGGGTTATGAATCCGTCGCTCTAACCATCTGAGCTACTCCGCCGGGGGGGCGCCAGGAAGGCGTGGGCAAAAAGGCCAACTGGGACGGGACGGACGCGAATCCGTGCAGACGACCCACTGTTGATGATACGGGTGGGTGGTTTAGAGGTCAAACTGCGCGGGTGCGACTTTTGGGTTGGAAAGCGGCGCAGATGAGGGGTGAGCGTCTGCTGCTGTAAACTCGCCTGCATGAGTACGTTGCGAATCGCCGGCGTGATTCCGGCGCGGCTGGGTTCGACACGCTTAAGCCGCAAGGTGCTGCGCGTGATTGCGGGGCGGCCCATGGTGGAGTGGGTGTGGCGCGCGGCCATGGCCAGCGGGCTGATGGACCCAGTGGTTGTGGCTACGGACTCACAGGAAGTGGCGTCAGTCTGCAGGGAGCGAGAAATTCCTTTTCTCATGTCGTCAACGGATTGCCCAAGCGGGTCCGACAGGGTCCGCGAAGTGGCACGGCAGATCGACGCCGATATCTACGTGAACATCCAGGGCGACGAACCAACACTGACGGGGGAGTTCTTTGAGCCGCTGCTGGCGCTGTTTGCGCGGGCTGAAGTCGAAGTTGCAACTCTTGCCGTTCCTTGCGCTGCCGAGGAAATTGAGGACCCAAATGCGGTGAAGGTGGTGACGGCGCTGGATGGGCGGGCTCTCTACTTTTCGCGAGCGGCGATCCCGTTTGATCGGGACGGTGTTGGGTTGGTTGGGTTCAAGAAGCACCTGGGAATTTATGCGTATCGGAAGGCGGCGCTGGAGCGGTTTGCGGCGCTGGAGCCTTCTCCACTGGAACGGATAGAGCGGCTGGAGCAACTGCGGCTGCTGGAAAACGGGATCGGGCTGTATGTGGCAGAGGCTCCAGGGGACACGATTGGGGTGGATACCGAGGCTGATTTGGTGCGGGCGGAGAAAGTGTTACAGGCTAAGAGCTAGCTTTCAGCTTCTAGCGTCTGGCCCGTACTGAGCAGGTTCAGACTCTTCATGTCCCACGACTCAACGGCGAAACCGGGAACCGCTTGTATCGCGAGCGCGTCGAGAATCTGAATTGCGCGCAAGAACCGGATAGCGTGGTGCGTGGGTGTTCGGCGACGATGGATTCCATGATGAACAGCACTCAAATGACAAGGGGATCTCAAGCATCGAACGGGCGAGGCTCTGCTGAGCGTGTTGCGATCGATCCTGAGCTTGCGTGGATGCAGGTCCTCGCACGCGATCCTGCGGCGGGATTGTTGTATGCGGTGACGACGACTGGCGTTTTCTGCAGGCCGAGTTGCACGAGCCGGCGGCCATTGCGGGACAACGTGCGCTTCTTCCGGCTAGCGTCAGAGGCGCAGGCCGCCGGGTTTCGCGCGTGTAAGCGGTGCAAGCCTTCGGCTGCTGCGGTGGGCAACCCTCTGGATAAAACCCGTGCTCATATTGAGGCACATCTTGATCGCGCGATGCCGCTGAAGGAGTTGGGGCGTGTGGCAGGGCTGAGCCCATTCACGGTGCAGCGGATGTTCAAGCAAGAGCTCGGTGTGAGCCCGCTGCAATATCAACGGGCGCTGCGAGCGGGACGGCTGCGTGACGCGCTGAAGCAAGGAGAAAACGTGACCGACGCGATTTATGAGGCAGGATTCGGTTCGTCGAGCCGGGGCTATGAGGGTGCGGGCCTTGGCATGACTCCAGGGCGGTTTGCCCAGGGCGGGAAGGATGAGCGGATCGGGTACGCTTGCGCGCGCTCTCCATTCGGATGGGTGGTTGTCGGGGCAACGGGCCGCGGGTTGTGTTGGCTTGCGCTGGCAGTGACCTCGGCCGAAGCGGAGGCAAGCCTGCGGTCGGAGTTTCCCTTGGCAACGGTGAGGCGTGATCCGAGTCTGAAAGGGTTGGTTGATGCGGCGGTCCGGCAGGTGGTACAGGATGAGCCGGGGTCGCAGATGAAGTTGGCGTTGGACCTGCGCGGGACGGCATTTCAATTGCGGGTGTGGCAGGCGCTGCGCACTATTCCGCGCGGAGAGACGCGGAGTTACAGCCAGCTTGCGCGGGAATTAGGCGATCCGAAAGCTACGAGGGCTGTGGCCCGGGCGTGCGCGACCAATCGCGTGGCGCTGGTGGTTCCTTGTCACCGCGTGGTGGGGGCGAGCGGGTCGCTGACTGGGTATCGCTGGGGTGTGGAACGGAAGCGGCAGCTGCTGGAAGCCGAGGGTGCGCGGAGTTAATTGAGTTTGGTAGTTTCCAACCCTTGCCACAAAGACGTGGTGCCCCATTTGGAGATGGCCCGGTCGCTGGGAGGTTAGAGGCGAGCGCCGCCCGATGCCTGGATGGTTTGCCCGGTGAGCCAGTAAGAATCGTCCGAGGCCAGAAAGGCGGCGACCCCGGCGATATCTTTTGGCTGGCCGATGCGGCCAAGCGGAGTCTCGGCTTCAGTTTTCTTTTGGAAATCACTGCCGATGAATCCCGCCGCGTGAATACCTTCTGTCTCGACCATGCCGGGATTCAATGAGTTCACACGAATCTTTCTGGGGCCCAGCTCCTTGGAGAGCGCGAGAGTCAAAGAGTCCACCGCGCCTTTGGTGGCACTGTAGACGGAGCCGGCGCTGACGCCATTGGCTGCGACCGATCCAATGTTGATGATGCTGCCGCCCTGGGGCTGGAAGTGGCGCAGCGCGGCCTGGGTGGTGAGGATGAGGCCGAGCACGTTCAGGTTGAACTGTTTGTGAAAGTGCTCCGGTGTGACGGCTTCGACAGGGCCGAACTCATAGATGCCGGCGTTGTTGACGAGGGTATCAATCGGTCCCAACTCGCGCGCCACCGTCTCGATCAACGGGCCGATGGAGTCAGGATCAGTGAGGTTTGCCTGGATAGCAATCGCTTTGCCGCCATTCGCCTTGATTTCTGCGACTACTTTTTCAG
>DATKGA010000124.1:0-13545 GCA_035510935.1 Acidobacteriaceae bacterium | reverse complement strand
GTTCCAGTCGCCCGGATCGTTCACCAGAATCATCAATGCAATGGTTAGCCCGCGCAGCACATCGATAGAAATAACTCGCTGCTGGGTCGGTTTGGCTACGGATTCCATGGATGATCCATCATCGCTCATCCCACCTCCTTCGCGTGCGGGAACCTTTTCTCCTGCGCGGTGTCTAAGCCAGTAGTACGCATTCCTCGCAGATGCGCACCGATCCGGTTCTTCGGAGGTGCCTTATGTTTGAAGGATCTCTCATCGAGTCACGCGGACTGGCCATCACCCGAACACAACAATGGACCACACTGGGTTCCATCACCTTGCAATGCACTCTGGCAGGCCTTCTGATCGCATTTCCTCTCATGCGGCCGCAGACCCTCCTCACATTGATGGATGCACCGCATCTGTCTCTGCCGTTGCTTCAGAAGCCTGTTGTGGAGCAGGTACAGCGAACGAAAGTCGCCGGCTCTTCCGCTGCTATCAGCGCTCCGGTGGCAACTCCGGCAGCGGCCGCCGCTGCGGCGCATCCGTTCATCTTCCTGCTTAACAGCGGCCCCTCAAATGACCTGGCGCCAAGCTTCGATCCAACTCTGCACATGACGCAGACCGACCTAGGCCCGCTTGGCATCGCAAGCCTTATCGGCGTCGTAACCGGCCCGGGCGTCACTGTAGAACGGGCACCGCCAAGCGCTCCCCTGCACATCTCCGCCGGTGTTTCAATGGGATTGCTCCTAACGCCGATCCAGCCCGTCTATCCAGCCATCGCGCGAGCAGCGCGTGTGCAGGGTGAGGTCGTGGTGGAGGCCGTGATCTCCGACACCGGCAGGATCGAGAGCCTCCACGCCATCAGCGGACCGCAGATGCTGCGCGCAGCCGCACTGACTGCTGTCGAAGTAGCTCGTTACCGCCCCTACCTTCTCAACGGCGAGCCTATTAAAGTGAAGACCACTATCACCGTAATCTTCCAGTTGGGCAGTTAGAGTGTTGTTTGGCGCAGGAACAGGGATGCGATACAAAGCGTTGCGGGATTGGGTTGGCAACGGATTTCATGACTGATCCATCATCGTCGCTCCGTGACGCTCACGCGCGCCAACAGGGGCACAGCCGGAAAATGCCAACACAACTTTCCGCCGCAATCTGCATCTCAATGGAAAGCAGTACCAAGGAGCGATAAATCCTATGAAGAAACAAATCCTCACCGCAGCCTGCGCCCTATTTATCACCGTCGGCGCGGCCAACGCACAATTCGTTGTCCGCATCGGTCCGCCGCCGCCGCGCCCCGTCGAAGTTGTCCCCGAGCCTCCACCCGTACACCGCGACTATGTCTGGGTTGCCGGCTACCACCGCTGGGACGGCCATGGATACGTCTGGGTCCCCGGTGCCTACCAGCGCCCACCCCATCGCGGAGCCGTGTGGGTCCCCGGTGAGTGGCGTGAGGAGCGCGGTGGCCACGTCTGGCACGCCGGCCGCTGGCGCTAACACTGGCCTCTCACCACTAGGTCTCTGACGCAACACACGCCTTGACGGGTGAGCCGAATGCTCATCGTTCGCCCGTCAAGGTATCATCGTACTCATGACCTTATCCGCGGAAGACCGCGCTCGCCGCATAAAAATCCTGCTCTTCGATGTCGATGGAGTCCTCACCGACGGTCAACTCTACTTCCTTCCCAAGGATGGTGGCCAGCCCGGCCCAGACGGTAAGCCCCACGGTCTGGAGTTCAAGGGATTCACCGCGCACGACGGCCTCGGCATCAATATCGCGCGTCTCGGCGGACTGCGCGTCGGCCTCATCACCAAGCGCGAGTCGGCCACCGTCGCCATCCGCGCCAGCGATCTGCGCCTGGAGTTCGTCTATCAGGGCCAGTCGCACAAAATGACCGCCGTCAACGACATCCTCCAGCGCACCGGTTGCACCCTCGATCAGCTCGCCTTCGTCGGAGACGATGTCATCGATCTGCCCGTCATGCGCGTCTGCGGTCTGGCCATTGCAACCGCCAACGCCCGTCACCAGACCAAGATCGCCGCCCACTACATAACGCCCAATCCCGGCGGACAGGGAGCTGGACGAGACGCCATCGAGTTCATCCTCGCCGCCCAGGACAAGTTGGACTATGCCATCGAGGCCCTGCTCGACGCCGACAACCCTGCCGCCCACGACACCTTCATCGGCTCCGGCAATATGTAGTCGCGCCCCCAAGCCCCCGAGCAGCCCCACCCCATGCCTCCATCGCCACCCAAGCTCCCGCCGTCCGGTACAGCACAGCAGGGATCCGTGCCACCCATGCAGGAGCTGGCCCCGGAAGACTTCTACTACGAAGGTCCGTACCTCGTCTTCACGGCTGCATACCATCTCAAACGAGGGACTTGTTGCAACTCCGGATGCCGCCACTGCCCTTACGGCGACTCCGGCTAACGCAACCTCCCTCAATATCTCCGTGAATCCAATCCAGCCATTTACAATCCAATCAATCCTTATGCCCGACAACACAACCCGCGATACCGTCATCCTCGGCTCCGGCTGCGCCGGCCTCACCGCCGCCATCTACGCCGCCCGTGCCAACCTCAAGCCGCTCGTCCTCGAAGGCCACGAGCCAGGAGGCCAGCTCTCCATCACCACCCTGGTGGAGAACTTTCCCGGCTGGCCCGAGGGCGTCCAGGGCCCCGACCTCATCGAGAACATGAAGCAGCAGGCCGTCCGCTTCGGCGCCGAACTCAAGATGGCCCATCTCGTCTCCGCCGACCTCAGCAAGCATCCCTACGTCCTCGATCTCGGCCCCGGCAAGGAGCCCATCCGCACCCGCACGCTCATCATCGCGTCCGGCGCCTCGGCCCGCTGGCTTGGCCTGCCCAGTGAGCAGGCGCTCATCGGCCACGGCGTCAGCTCATGCGCCACCTGCGACGGATTCTTCGCCTCCGGCAAGGAGATCGCCGTCATCGGCGGCGGCGACTCCGCCATGGAGGAGGCGCTCTTCCTCACACGCTTCGCCACCAAGGTCACGCTCATCAACCGCAGCGACCGCTTCCGCGCCAGCCGCATTATGATGGAGCGCGCCATGGCGCATCCAAGCATCGAGTTCCTCTCCAGCACAGTGGTCGAAGAGGTCCTCGGCGTCGAAGAGAAAGAGGTCCGCGGCCTCAAGCTGCATAACATTAAGACCGGAGAGCGCAGCGAACTCCCCGTCGCCTTCCTCTTCCTAGGCATCGGCCACATCCCCAACGCCAAAATGTTTCACGGCCAGCTCGACCTCGACCCCGACGGCTACATCCTCACCCACGGCAACGTCTTCCCCACCCATAATGGTAAAGATGTCCCCGGCGTCTTCGTCTGCGGAGACATTCAGGACCGCCGCTACCGCCAGGCCATCACCGCCGCCGGCACAGGATGCATGGCCGCCCTCGAAGCCGAAAAATTCCTCGAAGATCACGGTCGCTGAGGCAGCGCGATACGATCAGGTACGCCGTTGCTACAAGTCATCGCGGCTTGCGGCAACGGCTTACTTGGGAGTCAGCCTATCCCCCCACCCGCCAAACCTTCCAATATTCCTTCAACAATTCCCACAGCCCCTTCCGAAGCCGGGTCGGAGTAATTCGGACCACTCGGGCCGCCCCCATGATGCACAGGGTTGCTTCCCTCGTCCGTGGAGATCTCCTGAAAGCTGAAGCTCGGAATATCGCATGTGCCGCCACAGTTATAGATCGCCACGCCGGGCGCTTTCGCATTGAAGATGACGTTCTGTCCTGCACTGTGATTGCTCGAGCCATCCGTAATATGCGCGATCGGCCAGATCTGAGTTCCTGTTGCCCATACCACGCCGCCGACTGTCTTGAAACAGTCGGGAGTGAGCGCCATGCTGATCGTGCGGCTGTCGCCAACGGGGAACGACTCCGTATTAGGCGAACTAGGCGACTCCGGGAACCCGATGGAAAAACTCATGACAAACGCACCGGTATTATGGACACGTATACCGGAGACCTCCATTTTCAGGGCCAAGGCTGCAATGGCGGCCTGTTGCGCTGCACTGGCTGCCGCGACTTCTTGTGCCGGCGTCTCCACCGCGGTCTTGTTATTGTTAGCTGGTATTGGGTTCGTTACTGCGCTCATATGGGTTTCTCCTCAATGAAGCGGGTTAGGCAGCCGCCTTGCGACGCTGCTTCAGAATCGGCAAGCGGACCGCATAAGAACTGCGGTGCATCACCTTCGCTCACGGGGTCCGCTCATATGTTTTTTTGCAGTGCGATTAACGTACCACGCCTTGCAGGGCTCACGCGACACCCTGAATGTGAAAAAATGTGACTTCGATTCGGCCCACGCTCTCGACCAAGAATTCTGGACCGCAAGCCGTTACCGCCGGGCCATCGCCGCCGCCGGAACGGGATGCTTGGCCGCACTCAAAGTCGAAGAGTTCCTCGAAGACCACGGGCGTTAACCTTCATTCGCTATACTCGAATAAGGAGGTTCTTATGGTCACGATTCAAATCCCCGATGATCTTGCGAACCAGATTGAGCAGGGAGCCCAGCGTGCCGGAGAGACCTCGACCGCATTTCTCAGTGAAGCCGTGCTCTCTCGCCTCGAAGACCTGGAAGACATAGCCATCGCCACTGAACGCCTGCAGAATCCCGGCAAGCGCATCAGCCTTGCGGAGATTGGCCGCAAGTATGGCCTGAACGATTGACCACCTCCCTCGCAATTCGCGATAGCTCCGACGGCTGCACTCTGCCTGTCCACGTGCATCCCGGCGCGCGACGCAATGCCATCGACGGCGTCCATGATGGTGCACTCAAAGTCTCGCTCACCACGCCACCCACCGATGGCCGTGCCAACCAGGCGCTCATCGCCTTCCTCGCCGGCGAGTTGCACGTCCCGCGCGCCCGCGTCACGCTGCTCACCGGGGCCGCCAACCGCAGCAAGTCCCTGCGCATCGCCGGCCTCACCGCCGCCCAGCTTCGCGCCGCTCTCCCGCCATCCGCATAACCGCAAAAATGCCCAAGCCTCGATGTCGAGACCTGGGCACTCCTGTTTCTGAAATCGATAGCCTGCTGCCTATTCCTCGGCCTTAGTTTCTGCTTCTGCGGCGGGAGCGTCGGCAGCCTCGGCGGGGTTCTGTTCTTCCATCTGCTTGGCGATCTCCTCGCGCTTCTTGGCGCGGGCTTCTTCGCGCTTCTCGCGCTTGGCATCCAACTCCTGCTCAGCGCCCAACAGCTCGATGTACGCCATCTCGGCCGCATCGCCCTTGCGAATATAACTGCGCGTGATGCGCGTGTATCCGCCATTGCGGTCGCCGTAGCGCGCAGCCACCACGCTGAACAGCCGGTCCACGCTCTCCGGCGTCATCAGGTAGGCGAGCGCCTGCCGCCGCGCGTGTACCGTACCCCGCTTGCCCAGCGTAATCATCTTCTCCACCAGCGGTTGGGCGGCTTTGCATTTCGTAATAGTGGTCTCGATGCGGTCCATTAAAACAACCGAGGTGACCAGGCTGCGCAGAACGGCGCGCCTGTGGCTTGTGTTGCGGCCAAGTTTATATCCTGCATTGCGATGACGCATGGTGAAGTCTCCTTCGACCCGGCTTCAGCCGTCGGTCGGTACTACAGTTGTTCGCCTGTCGGCGAGGTTGGTTTGCGTGTCACCATCCAGCCTCGCCTTACAGCAGGCATGGCCTATCCGGCAACAGACAATTCGCGAACCAACTTTTTCGCGAAGCCAATTTTGTATGGATTGGCGTTGCCGGCGATGAAGAACACACCGAGGCCGAATGAAACATCCGCGGCCTCTGGAACACTCTAAGTGTAGCGAATCCCCCGCCGCCCTGTAAACCGGGCCCAGCTTTTCGGTAACCTCAGCCTTCACTTCAAACTGACCCGCCGGGTTACCATCGTGCTTCGCTCCGCGCCGCCCTCCGCTGCTAGACTAATTCTTTGCCATTACCCCTTGGTTCCCCATGTCCATCGTTCAACTTCAGAACATCCGCAAGGTCTACGACACCAAGGTCGCGGTGGAGGACCTCTCTTTCACCATCGAGCCCGGCACCATGTTCGGCCTGCTCGGCCCCAACGGCTCCGGCAAAACCAGCTCCATCCGCATGATGATCGGCATCACCGTGCCCGACTCCGGCTCGGTATCGCTCTTCGACCGTCCCTTCACCCGCTCCGTCCTGGGCCGTGTCGGTTATCTGCCGGAGGAGCGCGGCCTGTACAAAAAGATGAACGTACTGGACCAGCTCACCTTCCTGGGCCAGTTGCACGGGCTCACCGCCTCGGTTGCATCTCGCCGCGCAAGCCTCTGGTGCGAGCGGCTGGACATCGTCGAGGCCATCCCCAAGAAGACCGAAGACCTCTCCAAGGGCATGCAGCAGAAGATCCAGTTCATCGCCGCGCTGCTCCATGACCCCGACCTTATCCTCATGGACGAGCCATTCAGCGGCCTCGACCCGGTCAATGCATTCCTGCTGATGAGCACCCTGGTCGACCTATGCAGCATCGGCAAGGCGGTCATCTTCTCCACCCATCGCATGGACCAGGTGGAGAAGTTCTGCAACAGCATCGCCCTCATCCACCGCGGTCATCTCATCCTCTCCGGCTCCATGCGCGAGATTAAATCCGGCTACCCGCGCAACCGCGTCCTCATCTACTACGAGGGCGACGACGCCTTCCTGCAGCATCCCAGCATCGAAGGCCTCACCCGTTACAACGGCCATGCGGAGATCAGGCTCCGGCCCTCCGCAACCCTGGCCGACGACGCTCAGTCGCTGCTCGCCCAGGCCATCCGCCACGCTCGCGTCACGCGCTTCGAAGTGATGGAGCCTACCCTGGAAGAGATCTTTATCGAGAAGGTCCAGCAGACGTCGCCCGCCAAGAACGGCAGCAAGCTCTCCATGGCAGAGCTAGACCAGCCCAACGGAGGCGGCCGCGATGCATAATGTCTGGCTCATCGCGCGCCGCGAGTATGTCGAGCGAATTCGCACTCGCGGCTTCCTCGTCACCACCGTCATGATCCCGCTCATCATGTTTGGCTTCATATACGGCAGCGCCTTTGTCAACTCAAAATCGGACTCCTCTGTCCATATCGCCGTCGTCAGCTCCGACACTCAACTCGCCCTCGACCTGCAGTCCGAGCTGCAACTACGGCATGGAACGCCCCGCGCCAATCAGACCCTCTTCACCGTCGACGCCATGGACATCGGACCCGATACGCGATCCATCCTCGATCAGGAACTTGATTCAGGCGACCTCGACGGCTATCTCTGGATTACTCCCGCGGCCACGCCCGCCACGTCACAGCCCACCCGCCCCACCTTCACCTTCACCCCGAGTTCCAGCGAGCAGGACTATCTGCGCGGCACGCTGGCCTCTGCCCTCGGCACCGTCCTCATGCGCGAGCAGCTTGCCCACCGCGGCATTGTTGCCTCCGAGGCCAACGCCATGCTGCAGCCCGTCGAAATCCATGCCGCCCACGCCCCCCACCGCCAGGACCACGAGTCCGCCGTCGTCAGCGTCACCATCCTCTTCTTCCTCATGTATATGGTCATCATGCTCTATGGCATGAACGTTGCCCGCTCTATCATCGAGGAGAAGACCTCCCGCATCTTCGAGATCCTGCTCGCCACCATCCGCCCTCAGGAGTTGATGGCGGGAAAAATCCTCGGCGTCGGCTCCGTCGGCCTCACCCAGGTCGGCATCTGGCTCTCAGCCGCTCTGCTCCTCTCCGCCAGCTCCGTCACCGCCAATCTCGGAGGCCAGGGAATCCACCTCTCCCTCACCGCCGCGCAGATTGTTTTCTTCTTCATCTACTTCACCCTCGGCTACGCCTTCTACTCCTCCATCGCCGCCGCCCTCGGGGCCATGACCAACTCCGAGCAAGAGCTGCAGCAGCTCAACTTGTTCCTCGTACTTCCCCTCATCGCCTGCTTCGTCACCCTCAAGAGCGTCCTCACCAACCCCGACAGCACCATGGCCCGCGTCCTCGCCCTCATCCCGCCCTTCACCCCACTTCTGATGTACCTGCGCGTCTCTCTCGGCCATCCCAGCCACTTGGCAATCATCGCCTCCATCGCCCTTACCTCGGCCTCCATCTACGCCATCGTCTGGGTCAGCAGCCGCATCTACCGCGTCGGCGTCCTCATGTACGGCAAACGCCCCACCCTCCCCGAACTCCTCCGCTGGCTCAAATACAGCTAGAATTCTCATGCGGCAATTTCTCGCGCCGCGCAAGGGAGAATCCTCCGTGAGCATAGTGGCAGGGGTCGACTTCGGCACGCTGAGCGTGCGCATCTCCATCTTCGATAAACTCCGCGGCAAGCTCGGTTCCGCCGTAGCCGAGTACCCGCTGCACAGCTCGCCCACCGACCCCCAGCTCAAGACGCAGTCGCACAACGACCAGATGTCCGCCCTCACCCGCGCCATGCGCGAGGCGATCCAAGTCAGCGGCATTGACGGCCATGAGATCAAATCCATCGCGCTCGACACTACCGGCTCCAGCGTCATCCCTGTCGGTGAAAATCTTATTCCCCTCGGCGAGTACTATCTCTGGTGCGATCACCGCGCCGCCGGAGAAGCCGCCGAAATCACCCGCGCCGCACATGCCTTCCACGGCGGCACCGGCTTTGAGGGTATCGCCTGGTGCGGCGGAGTCTACAGCTCTGAGTGGGGATGGTCCAAGCTCCTGCACTGGCTGCGCCACAACCCTTCCCTCCGTCCCAAATTTGTTACAGCTATGGAGCACTGCGACATGGTCGCCGCCACCCTGTGCGGCATCACCGATCCCAACGAAATCCCACGCAGCATCTGTGCTATGGGCCACAAGTGGATGTGGAATCCGCGCTGGGGAGGGCTCCCGCCAGAAGAGTTCTTGGTATCCATCGACCCGCTGCTGGCCGGTGTTCGCGACAAAATCGCCGGACACTACAACACCTCTGACAAGATCGCCGGCCGCCTCTCCGCAAAGTGGGCCGAAGCCCTCGGTCTCACCCCCGGAATCCCAATCCCCACTGGCGCCTTCGACGCCCACTGGGATGCCATCGGAGCCAACATCCGCCTCGGCGACGTGGTCAACGTCATCGGAACATCCACCTGCATCATCGGCCTCAGCGACCAGCAGACCCTCGTCCCCGGAGTCTGCGGAGTCGTCCCCGGCTCGGTCGATCCCGCGCAGGTCGGCATCGAGGCGGGAATGTCCGCCGTCGGCGATGTCTTCGCCGCCATTGCCCAGCGCGCCGCAACCACCGTCGCCGCGCTCTCCGATGCCACCACCGGCTTCAAGGCTGGCCAAACCGGCCTCCTCCGCCTCACCTGGGACAATGGCGACCGCACCGTTCTGGTCAACCCTGCCCTCGGCGGCGTCACCTTCGGCTGGAACCTCCACCACACCGCCGCCGACGAACTCTTCGCCGCCATCGAGGGCTCCGCCCTGCACACCCGCATCATCTTCGACCGCATGGCAGAAAACGGCGCGCCCATCCACCGCGTCATCAATGGCGGCGGCATCCCCAAGAAGAACCCCAGGCTCAACCAGATCTACGCCAACGTCCTGCGCAAGCCGGTGCTCGTTCCCGAGGGAGACGTCACCTCGCTCGGCTCCGTCATTATCGCCTTCCTCGCCGCCCGAGATTTCCCCACCATCCAGGCCGCGCAGGACGCCCTCTGCCCGCCCTTCAAGACCTTCACCCCCGAGCCCGGCGAAGCCGACCAATACGACCGCCTCTTTCCGCTCTTCCGCGAAGCCTACTTCGCGCTCGGCACGCCCAACGCCCCGCCCGCCGCCCTCGGCCGCATCCTTCCCGAACTGCAATCCATCCGCCGCGAAGCCATTACGGCCAAAAAGTAGTCCCTGCTCCGAGCCCTCATAACCCCCGCGTCAACACATACGGAAAGAACGACAGCGTCCCATCCGAACGCTGAATATTCATCGTCAGATTGGTCGTTCCGTTGATGGTTGCCGCCACCACGGTCCCCGTCGCGTTCCGCCTGGAGAACTCCACATGAAACGACTTCACCGGCCCACCCCACTCGCTCTCGGTGGTAAAGTCTTCGGTAAACCGCTGTAGCGGGTAGTCAGCATACCGCTCCGGGTGCTGCTGCCAGCTTGCATCGTTGTAGAAGATTCCGTATGCCTTCGAGTAATCGCCTGCCTGCACCGCCGTCAGAAACACATTCATCCTGTGCTCTGCCGGAAGGTTGGTGAAGAGCCATCCATGCCCCAGCAGAAATCCTCCCACCGTCAGCACCACCATCGCCGCGATAAAGATCCCCGACCCCGCCAGAATGTTGCGTCTGCGATTTTCCTTCTGCTCGTCATACACCGGTGCATTCAGCAGCGTCATCGATCAAATCCCCCGTCCCCAAATCATCCATCCAGGATCCCATCCTATTAGACACCGCGGGCGCTGCTAAAGTGTCCTGCGGCCTCCAGGTGAAGGCCTAGTTCACTGCCATCCAAAGGCGCCAGGAAAGACCTCGAACTCGGTTGCGCCCTCGATTTTATACACCGAGACCACGTCGAAGCGCACCGGGACCGCTGCCCTCTCTGTCTCCGGCAAAGCTCGCAGGTAGGCCCTGGCAAGACCGCGCACCATATTGCGTTTGTCCTCATCTACTGCAGTCTCCGCCGGGGTGTTGTCCCGCTCGGTGCGAGTCTTCACCTCCGCAAAGCAGAGCCAATCCCCGTCCCACCCGATCAGGTCTACGTCGCCACGCATCCTTGGGTTGGTCCAGCGACGCGCCACCACCTGGTATCCCCGCCGTCTCAACTCAAAATACGCAGCCTGCTCGCCGTCCAGGCCTGTAGCAAGGTGGGGAGCCGTCTCCGGTTCGCGTCCCATCCGCGTCTGCAGCCCATGCAGCCATCCCAGCGACCACTCCTGCGTGTCGATCCACAGCCTCGCAATCGTCCCCGCTGCCGCCATGCAGCCAATGATACCGCCTCCGGCCTACAGCGCCGCCGGCTTCTCCCACTCCGCGAATACAAACTCGGGTAACGCCTTACGCACCCGAGGCCCCTTCTCCATCGCCTGAAGCTTCTCCGGAAGCGTGTCAGGGTCACCCAGGAATCCCAGCGCCCACACAGCCCCAGGCTCGACGTCTTCAGGAAGATTGAAACTAACTCGCGCTTTGTCTTTATCGAAGCCCGCCATTCCATGAGTATGCAACCCCAGCGCGGTTGCTTGCAGCGACATCGTGGCCGAGGCCGCTCCGGTATCGTGCAAGGCCCATGCGTTGGGCTGGCCATTCTTTGAGAAGCTCTTCATGGCCACTGAAAGAATCAGGACCGGGGCCGATCCCGCCCACATCTGGTTAAACTCCACCAGCGAATCGAATATCTTCCCGTAAGTTGCGTCGCCCTTCCTCCCAACCAGAAACCGCCAGGGCTGCTCGTTCGAACTGGACGCGGCCCAGGAGGCAGCGGTGAATATCTTCTTCATGTCCTCATCACTCACGACCTTGTCGGAAAACGCACGCGGGCTCCAGCGCCTCAAGATCAGGTCTTCCACGCCCGATTCAGCCGACCCATGTTTGATTGCGTCTAAATCCAATACCATCGTCTTCCTCCGCGGTGTGTGTGCCGTGTAAAATTTGATGCCTTCCAGCCAATAAAACTATCCCGAAAAGAGGGTGATTTCACGAATAGTCGGCAGTAGGTGTCACGCAGGGTAGCAATGCGGAACATTTCATATGCTCCGCCCATTGCCCTCGTCCCTCATTCCTGCGATACTTGTATGTGCCCCACACGCGCGGCCAATCAAAACATCTAAATATTCGGAGGCGGAGATGCCAGCAAAATACATCTTTGTAACCGGCGGAGTTGTGTCTTCGCTCGGCAAGGGTCTCGCCGCAGCCTCCATCGGCTGCCTGTTGGAGGCGCGCGGCATCAAGATCAACCTGATGAAGTTCGATCCCTACCTCAACGTCGACCCAGGAACCATGTCTCCCTTCCAGCACGGCGAGGTCTTCGTCACCGACGACGGAGCGGAGACCGACCTTGACCTCGGCCACTACGAACGCTTCACCCACGCCAAGCTCTCCCGCGACAACAACCTCACCACCGGTCGCATCTACGAGCAGATCATCACCAAGGAGCGCCGCGGAGATTACCTGGGTAAAACCGTTCAGGTCATTCCCCACGTCACCAACGAGATCAAGAACGCCATGCGCAAGGTCGCCGCCGACTGCGAGGTACTCATCGTCGAGATCGGTGGCACGGTCGGCGACATCGAATCCCTCCCCTTCCTCGAAGCCATCAGACAAATGCGTCAAGATTTGGGGCGAGACAACACCCTCTTCGTCCACGTCACCCTCATTCCATGGATCGCCGCCGCGCAGGAGCTCAAGACCAAGCCCACCCAGCACTCCGTCAAGGAGATGCTCTCCATCGGAATTCAGCCCGACATCCTGCTCTGCCGCAGCGACCGCGCAGTCCCCCGCGAGATGCGCGCCAAGATCGCCCTCTTCTGCAACGTGCAGGAGAACGCCGTCATCGCCGCGCGCGACGTCTCCAGCATCTACGAGGTTCCCCTCACCTTTGCCGCCGAAGGGGTAGACGCCCTCGCCCTCGAGCTGCTGCGTATCGACGCCAAACCCGCCGACCTCGCCCGATGGCAGGAGATCGTCCGCCGCGCCTACCATCCCGCAGACGAAGTCTCCATCGCCATCGTCGGCAAGTATGTCGAGTACGAGGACAGCTACAAATCCCTCAAGGAAGCCCTCGTCCACGGCTCGCTCTCCCACAATCTCAAGCTCAAGGTCACCTGGATCGAGGCCGAAGGTCTCGAAACCCACGACGAACCCATCGGCGACGCTCCCGGCCGTCCCAACCGTGATTATGAGTCCCAACTCACCGGCTTCGACGGCATCCTCGTCCCCGGAGGCTTCGGCAAGCGCGGCATCGAAGGCATGTTGAACGCCATCCGCTTCGCGCGCGAGTCCGGCACACCCTACTTCGGCATCTGCCTTGGCATGCAAACCGCATGCATCGAGTACGCGCGCAACGTCTGCGGCCTCACCGGCGCCAACTCTGGCGAGTTCGACCCCGCCACGCCCCACCGCATCATCTATAAACTCCGCGAGCTCACCGGCGTTGAGGAGATGGGCGGAACCATGCGTCTCGGCGCCTGGGCCTGCAAGCTCGAACCCGGCTCCCTCGCCGCCAAGGCCTATGGCGCCACCGAAATCTCCGAGCGCCACCGCCATCGCTACGAGTTCAATCGCGAGTACGAACCTGTCTTGACTGGAGCAGGTCTCAGGCTAACCGGTACCACCCCCGACGCCACCTACGTCGAGATCGTCGAGATTCCCACCCATCCATTCTTTCTCGCCTGCCAGTTCCACCCCGAGTTCAAATCCAAGCCGCTGGAGCCCCATCCCATCTTCCGCGACTTCATCGGCGCCAGCTACAAAAACCGGTCAGCAAACTCATCAGTAGAGGTTCAACAAGAAGCCATTGCGTCCGCCGAGAGTAAGTGACGATGGATGAAAATTATTACCTTCCATCACCCCAGCTAGATGCGCTACGCAAGATGCTATCGGCTTTACCCGCAAGCTCCGGGGTACTTCCTTTAGATTGC
>DATKGA010000123.1:0-55790 GCA_035510935.1 Acidobacteriaceae bacterium | reverse complement strand
GACGACCGATGTGACCGGCTCTGCGAAGCTGCCGGCGGGCACCGAGATGGTGATGCCGGGCGACAACGTGGAGCTGGAAGTGACGCTGCATACTCCAGTGGCCATGGAGAAGGGATTGCGGTTCGCCATCCGCGAGGGCGGAAGGACCGTCGGCGCAGGTACCATCAGCGAGATCATTAAGTAAACTTCCGATCAAAATGATCGGCGGGGATGGTTCCCGCCGCTTCGTTTTGCGGCGGATATATCCACCTACTCCAGTAACTTCTCCATCCGTTTGGAAAGGAGTTGTCGAGATGAAGTGTTGTCGTGCCGTCAAGGCACCCGCCGTCGTTCTCTGCGCCATCGCCTTATTCGCCGTATCATCACGCGCGGCTGTGTCTCCAGCCTTTGTCCCGACACGGTTCACGGTAATTGATGCGGGAACCATTGCTAAGCCCGACGTTGTTCTGATCCCGGGGCTGGCGAGTTCGCGTGCGGTTTGGGATGCGGAAGCCAAACTCCTTGCGCCGAACTACCGGTTGCACCTGGTGCAGATCGATGGCTTTGCGGGCACTCCCGCTGGCCCCAATGCAAACGGCACTATCCTCCCCGCAGTGGTGGAAGAGTTGCACGCGTATATTGTGGCGAACAAGATGCACCCCGTAGTGATCGGCCATTCGCTGGGCGGGCTGCTTGCGCTGATGCTGGCCGATAAGTATCCGGAGGACCTTCGCAAACTCGTCATTGTCGATTCGCTTCCTTACTATGCGGTGATCTTCAATCCGGCTGCGACGGTGGAGACCACGAAGCCGCAGGCCGAGGCGATGCGGCAACAGATCATTGCAACCTCTGCCGCCGATTTTGCCGCCATGCAGCCGGCTTCGGCTGCGATGCTGGTGAAGAGCGACGATGGCAAGAAGGCTGTTGCGGCGAGCGCTGTTGCCAGCGACCGCGCGGTCTTTGCCAATGCAATGTATGAAGACCTGGAGACTGATTTGCGTGGTGATGTGGCGACAATCAAGACACCGGCGCTGATGCTGTACCCCTACGATGCGACCTTAGAGGGTCCTGATCCTGCGATGACAGATGCGCTTTACACCTCGGCCTATAAGAAGATGCCGAATGTTGAACTGACACGGATCGACGATTCCAGGCACTTCATCATGTATGACCAACCAGCGAAACTGGATGCGGCGGTGGAGGCATTTCTGAAGTAGGGCCGGTGATGAAGCCTGGAGGGAAAGTCAGCAGAAGAAGCCGGGGACACTCCCTTCCCTAAAACCGGCTTTTTGTGGATAATAGTAGAAGGTTGTGCGTGGCCTGACCGCACCTCTTTCCGCAAGAAAATTCAGGATTGGCAGCAGGGGCCATTGGCCCTGTGTCGCGGCGTGTCACATGGGAAGGATACTTGAACCCTTCCCCAGGCAAGCTGCTTGCCAGCCGAGGTGGCTGGCCACGTTAGGAGGACAAACAAAATGCGCGAAATTATTACCTTGCAGTGTCCGACGTGCAAGAACAGGAACTACTCGACGACGAAGAACAAGAAGACGACCACGGGTCGGCTTGAGTTCTCGAAGTTCTGCAATACCTGCCGCAAGCACACGGACCACAAAGAGACGAAGTAAGAACCAGCAGGGAACAGGGAACAGGGAAGAGCAAGGCCCCGGCGTTCATTTCCCTCCCGGTTGCAACCGGGGGAGTAAGCTCAACGGCTAAACTGTCGGTCTCCAAAACCGATCTTCTCGGTTCGAATCCGAGCTCCCCCGCCAGTTTTCCGGCCCTTGACCCTCACGGCCGCGGCAGAGTACGGCAGTCAGGCAACGCAGCGGATGGTTTGTCCGCATGAAGGTTTGAAGCAACAACGCAGCGGAGAGCATTCCGCATGAAGATTTGAGGCAGCAGCATGGCGAAGACGATTACAGTAGCTGACCAGCAAGACACCGGAATCGAACGGCTGAAGGCGCGCCCGCGTGAGCTGATGGAGTTCCTGCAGAACGTGCGCAGCGAGATGCGCAAGGTGGTAACGCCGACGCGCACCGAGGTGCAGGCCACGACCTCCGTGGTACTGGCGGCGGTTTTCCTGTTTGCCGCTTACTTTTTTGTGGTGGATACCATCTTCGGCCAGGGAGTTACCCACCTGATCCAGTACCTGACCAAACGTTAGCAGCAAGCTCTGCGCAGAAGCGGCGCAGAGGAAGCAAAGCAGAGACAGACGAGATTGAGCATTCAAGAAGGCATACTGACCATGGCGGTAGACGAGCAGACTCCGGAAGCGCAGGAACCGGGCGGCGAACAGCCGGCCGAGCAGCTTGCTCCGCCGGTCAATGAGAATTACAAGTGGTACATCATCCACGCCTACTCCGGCTTCGAGCGCAAGGTGCGCGAGTCGCTGGAGAGCCGCATCCAGGCATTCGGTTTGCAGAACCGCATTGGCCGGATCATGATCCCGACGGAGCCGGTGACCGAGCTGCGCAATGGCAAGAAGTACACCATTGAACGCGTCTTTCTGCCCGGCTATGTGCTGGTGGAGATGGAGCTGGACAACGACCTATGGCATGTGATCAAGAACACGCCCCGGGTCACGGGCTTTCTGGGCACGGGCGACAAGCCGGTCGCACTTTCGGAGGCTGAGGTCAGCTCGATTCTGTTCCGCTCCGAGAGCGCCAAGGACAAGCCGTCGTCCAAGGTAAAGTTCGAGAAGGGCGAGCAGGTGCGCATCAACGAAGGCCCGTTTGCCAACTTCAACGGCACGGTGGACGACGTGAACGAAGATCGCCAGACGCTGAAGGTGATGGTCTCTATCTTTGGCCGCTCCACTCCGGTCGAGATCGAGTTCGCCAAGGTGGACAAGGTAGAAGAGTAGCAAGCATTGCAGCCTGCAAACGCGGGACGAGTTTAGCAGCACAAAATCGGCAGTGGACCACGCGTCGCCGCCAGAAGACATTAGAGGATTGAATCATGGCACCGAAGAAGATCACTGGATACGTCAAGCTACAGATTCTGGGCGGAAAGGCCACACCCGCGCCGCCGGTGGGCCCCGCACTAGGTCAGGCCCAGGTCAACATCATGGAGTTCTGCAAGCAGTTCAACGCGCGCACGGCAACGCCGGAGATGAACGGCATCACCATTCCCGTGGTGATCACGGTGTACGCGGACCGCAGCTTCAGCTTCATCACCAAAACGCCTCCCGCGGCTGTGCTGCTGATGAAGGCGGCCGGCATCGAGAAGGGTTCGGGCACGCCCAACAAGGAGAAGATCGGCAAGGTGACGGAGAAGCAGATTCTACAGATCGCCACCCAGAAGATGCCCGACCTGAACGCCAACTCGGTGGAGACGGCGGCCAAGAGTATTCGCGGTACGGCACGGTCGATGGGCATCGAAGTCGTCGCGTAAATTTTCAGGAAACAGATCAGCGCGGAGCCCTTCGGGGTTCCGCGTTTTTCTGTTATGTTCGTCTCTTCCGGCACTATTTTTCTACTGGGCGCCCCAAAGAGCCGGTCGTGTGGTCTCGTTTTCAGGAGGGCAATAGCCTATGCGGTTTGCCAATCCGGTGAGTTGTGCTCAATGTGGCGTAGTTAGGATGTTTGGGCTCATGTTTTGCTTGAGCGCAGTTGCTACGCAACTGGTGGCCCAGCAGCCGGTCGCGCGGCAAATCTCTTCAGGCGGCGGTAGCAATTCTTCTACCAGGACTATTGCTGTGGCGGGTACCGCTGCGTTAGCACAGTCCACGGAACAGCCGCTACCCGCGACTCCGCCTCCTGAGGTTGGAGCTGCAGGATCGGTGAGCGGTAACATAGTCGACACCGATAATGCGGCGATTGCGAGCGCGCAGGTCACTCTTCGGGAAGCTGAGTCGAACAGCCCACGTACCATGACCTCGGACTCGACTGGCGCTTTCCGCTTCGACGCAGTTGCGGCGGGAAGATACATCGTCCGCATCAACGCCGCCGGCTTCGCGGCGTGGACGATCAAGGACGTTCTGGTGGTGCATGACGGCGAAAGCATCGTCATGTCTCCTGTGCAGCTGGGGGTTGAATCGATCGTCACTTCGGTGAATGCGATCACGGTGGAGGACCTGGCGGAGCGGCAGATCACCGCGGAGGAGCATCAGCGGATACTGGGAGTTCTGCCGAACTTTTACGTGTCCTATATCCCAGATGCGGCGCCGTTGACACGCAAGCAGAAGTTCAAACTGGCGCTTAAAGTATCTGCCGATCCAGTAACCTACTTCACGGTTGGGGTCACGGCCGGAATCGAGCAATGGGAGGACGATTTCGAGGGCTATGGTCAGGAATTCTCGGGCTACACCAAACGGTACGGGGCTATCTATGGCGACAGGCTTAGCTCTACTTTCCTTGGCGCCGCACTGCTGCCTTCTCTGCTGCACCAGGACCCGCGCTACTACTATCGGGGACATGGGCCTGTTGTGGTGCGCGCGCTGTACGCGATCATGACGGTGGGCGTCTGCAAGGGCGACAACGGCCACTGGCAGCCGAACTATTCAAACGTCCTGGGCAACCTGGGGGCCGCGGGCATCTCGACCCTCTACTATCCGCAGAGCGACCAGCACAGCTTGCAGGTGACCGTGGACAATACGCTGCTGGGCGTGGCTGAGGGCGCGTTTGGCACGCTCTTCCAGGAATTCCTGCTGCACCGCTTCACCCACGGCACACCCACGGCAGCTCCGCAACCCCGAATGCCATCGCAGCCCTGAGTATCGACTCGCCGCATTGCTCACCTGGCTTCGGTGAGTTTTTCCGTCTCCCTGGACATGGTTGCGGTGCGTTCGAGCTTGTCCCAGGCGAAGGGCTTGCCGTCGATGGCTCGCTTGATGGTTTTGAAGAGCACGATGGAGAAGACCTGGCGGTAGGTGAAGCGCTGGATCCAGATGTGGAAGAGCAGCCACGCGTCACCCTTGCTGGCCGGGTGTTTGCGTTCCAGCGAGAAGGCCAGCGCGGAGGTGAGGAAGTCGATGATGAGGAATGCAAGGAAGAAGGCAAGCAGCTTTTCGAAGCTGGCCGGCGATGCGGCTTCGGGGTGGAAGTGCTTGTCGTAAAAATAATTGACGACGCCGGCGACGAACATCAGGTCTATAAACGGCGAGAACAGCGGCAGCAGGATCTGGAAGATGAGGGTGTTGGGTATGGCGAAGAGGCCCATCGCGCGGTGTTTGCGGACCGCGCCGCGATGTTTGAAGATGGCCTGCAGGATGCCGAACGACCAGCGGAAGCGTTGCCGCATCAGGCCGTTCATGTTGACTGGGGCCTCGGTGAACGCCAGCGCGTTGTCCTCGTAGATCACCTGGTAGCCCTGTTCCAGCAGGTTCATGGTCAAGTCGGCGTCTTCGGCCACGGTGTTGGTGTGGTATCCGCCGCCGGTTTTGACGGCGGCAGTGCGCCATGCTCCGATCGCTCCTGGAACCACCATCACGACGTCGAACAGGTCCAGGGCGCGACGCTCGAAGTTCTGGCTGGTGACGTACTCCAGCGCCTGCCATCGAGTCCACAGATTGACTCGGTTGCCCACTTTGGCGTTGCCCGCGACCGCGCCGATTCTGGGATTGGCGAAGTGGCAGACCAGGTTGGTGATGGCGTCGCGTGCGATGACGCCGTCGGCGTCAATGCCTATGTAGATGTCCTCGCGCGTCTTTGCCAACGCGAAGTTGAGTGCGTCGGCTTTGCCGCCGTTGGGCTTGGTCAGCACCATCAGCCGCCCGGATGCGATCTCCGCCGGATAGGCGTCGACGACTGTCTGATAGGTCTTGTCCGTCGATCCGTCGTCGATGACGATGATGCGGATGTCCTTATAGTGCGACAGCAAGACCGAGCGGACGGTGCGCACGATTACCTTCTGTTCGTTGAAGGCGGGAATGAGCACGGCGACGCGCGGTGCATAGTTCGGTCCGGCAAAGTTCCTGCGCTTGCGGAAGCGGTCGATGACGGCGAAGACGCCGATGATGAGCAGGCGCGCGCTCATGAGTATGTCGCCGACAAAGAAGACCGCGACCACGAAGTGATTGAAGAAGGCCCAGACGAAGAAGGCGACCATATCCACACGAGCCTGCCAGAGCTGATGCTGGTTGAGCGGCGGCATTACCTGGGCGCGGGTTTTGCCCATCAGCTGCGAGACGGGAACGATGGAAATACCGCGGTCGCGCAGAGTCTGGATAAGGACGGGAAGGGCGGCCAGTGTAGCCGTGCGGTCGCCCCCGCCGTCGTGCAGCAGAATGATGGAGCCCTGCATCCAGGGCCGGGTCTGCATGTCGTGCATCTGTTGGAAGACGCTGTCGGCGATCTCCTGTGGGGTCTTGCGGGGGTGCTCATCCCAGTCGTTGGTGTCGATCTTATTGCCGATAATGACATAACCGAGGTCCTGAATGCGGTCGGCTGGCGCAGCCTGGTCGTTGGTGTCGGGCTCCTGGTCTATGGAGTAGGGAGGCCGGAAGTAGAGCGGCTGCACGCCGAGTTCCGCGGCGAAGAGCCGCTCCGTGAGATTCAGCTCCAGGTCCACGCTGGCGTTGGAGATGTCGCTGATGTCGGGATGGGTGAAGGTATGATTGCCGATCTCGTGGCCTTCGTTGTAGACGCGCCGCATGACGCCGACGTTGTTCTCCGCCTCCTCGCCGATCATGAAGAAGGTGCCGACGACGTGATACTTCTTGAGGATGTCGAGGATGAGCGGCGTCCACTTTGGGTCTGGCCCGTCGTCGAAGCTGAGGGCGACCTCTTTTGGGTAATAGCCGGTCTGCTGCACGGTGTAGGAGAGGGGGTAGGAGGTCATCGTCTCGGCGGTGACCGAGCGGAAGCGTGGCAGCACTGAATCATCGTCGTCCAGGGTTGCAATGCGGTTGCCGGTCTGCATCTTTCGCGAGATGCTCAGAATGTCGCCTTCGCCTTCGGTATCGACATCGTAGCCGGGCTCTACATGGGCGAGGTCGAGGACTGGATCGGAGTTGATCGGTCTGTCCCATATTCTCCACAGCGAGTTGTCCTCGGAGCCGAGCCGCCAGAGGGCGAAGGTCTCGATACCGAGCGCCCGCGCCGCGCGCATCTGGTTCAGGACCGTGACCGCGTCCAGGAACCACTCCTGATGGCGGACATGGGCGTCGTCGTCGTCGTAGGCGAAGTGGACGTTGAGCGAGTCGGGATCCAGCTCGATCTGGGCTTCGGCATCGTACGCGTCCTGCCAAGCCTCCTGGGTCGACTTCTCCTGCACAGCAAGTACCTTCGGCACAAAACGCGTTGCCGGCGTGCCGTGACCCCTGGCACCCGCGGGCGGCAGCGACATCGTCCAATCGTACCCATAGCTTCCCAGGGCGCAGATTACCTTCTCTTTGGGCACAACCTTCAGCACGTCCTTCAGGTTGTCGAGGAACCAGTCCTGCGCGGCGATGGGTCCCGGGCCGCTACCGGTCTGATGTTGGTCGTAGTTCATCAACAGAAGGCCGTCGGAGTGATCTGCCATGTACTTGAGGTCGAAGATGTCGCCGACCGGGGTGTTGACATACAGCTTCAGGTTGCGCGGATGGAAGTCCTGATAGATCTCCGCCAGCAGCGCCATATAGCCCACGTGCGCCTCGTCGGGTATCTCCTCAAAGTCCAGCGAAATCCCACGGTAGCTGGGGTTTGCGGCGAGGAACTGGTCGATCTGCTGGATAAAATGGGCGCGCGAGACGCTGCTTGCAAGGAAGTCGCCGATGGCGGACTGAAAGGCTCCCTTGATGGGATCGAAGTTGTTGACCAGGGGAAATATTTCGGTGTCTTCCCCTGCCGCCGCAATGGCGTGGGCAACCCTCTGCTCATGGTCCACGCCATGCACTCCGTCCTCATCCACCACGGCGAAGGCGCGATTGTCCAGGCTGTAGGAGGTGAGCGAGCCGTCGGGGGTCACGATGTGAATCCACTCCGGAAAGAGAAGGTCGATCTGGTGGATGTGCTGCTTCAGCGAGGAGTAGCTGGCGGGATCGTCCTCCACGTAGTAGGCCGCGCGCAGACCTTCGCCCGAGTTGAGGATTACCTCGGAGGGCTTGAGATCGGTTTTGCGATGCGGCGAGTGGCGCAGCTTCTGGCCTGGATTGGCGGGCTCAACCTTGAGGGCGATGCGATTCCGTTTGGGTGGCGTCAGCAACAGTTCGGGCAGCGTCGTCATCCGCATGAGGCCGATGACGAACAAGACCCCGACGACGACGCCGAACAGCGCCATGCTATCGAAGATTCGCCGCAGCCGCTTCCAGCGCTTGCGTTGAGGATCGAAGAAGACTTGCTGGTTCATGGTTCCCTAGTCGCCGATTCTAGACTGAAGCTAGCGGAGTGCAAGTATTTGCCTGCAAACTCCCGTGCATGGCGCCGATTCGGTGCGCTGGAGT
The DNA here is from genome assembly GCA_035510935.1 of Acidobacteriaceae bacterium. Classification (GTDB taxonomy): domain Bacteria; phylum Acidobacteriota; class Terriglobia; order Terriglobales; family Acidobacteriaceae; genus Edaphobacter. The sequence continues at coordinate 47,446 of DATKGA010000123.1, read as the reverse complement.
GCGAATCGAGCTAGCTCGAGAGGACCGCATGGGAGCGAGGCGCGTTCCCCGGCACGAGTATGAATCATCCGTAAAGTTGCCCCTGCGCAATCGTATGCAGCCCTCCTGGCATAGTCAACGCGCACCCCCGAATGCATCTCAGGCTACGCAGTATGATGCAGGTAGATGAACAGAGAGCGACTCAGGTTCTGGCTTTGGACGGGCGTGGCTTTGCTGGCCGGCCTGCTGCTTCGTCTATGGTTTGCCTCCCACATGGGGCGGGTGGCTGGCGACGGCCTGTTCTATGGCGAGATTGCGAAGACCTGGCTGCAGCACGGAGTCTACGGTGTCACGGACGGCGGCCCCACGCCCGGCTCGCTCGTGGTGCGGCCAACGCTGGCCCGCCTACCCGGCTACCCCCTGTTCCTCGCCGCTTGCTTCCGTCTTTTCGGCATGGAGAACTACCGCGCCGTGATGAATGTTCAGATTGCCGCCGACCTGGTTACCTGCTGTCTGGTGAGCGCACTGGCTGGGCGCCTGTTTGGCCGACGCGCACGGCTATGGGTCCTTTGGCTGGCGGCCTTATGTCCGTTTACGGCAAACTATAGCTCCACGGTGCTTGCTGAAACGCTGGTTTTCACCACAATTGCATTGGCCTTTTACGCCTGTGCGCGCTGGCAGGACGCCGGCCAGGGAACCAACCTATGGCTGTGGACCGTCGCCGCCGCGCTGGCTTACTCCATTCTGCTGCGGCCGGAACAGGGCCTGCTGGCCGCGGCGGTGTTGCCGGCGATGCTGTGGAGATCGCTGACTACGAACGGACGTAGTGAACGCCGGTGGCATCAGGCGTTGCCGGTAGTCATGGCAGCCTTCTGCGTTGCCCTTCCTTTGCTGCTATGGACGGCCCGCAACGAACGAATTTTCCACGTCTTTCAGCCTCTCTCTCCGCGGGACGCCAGTGATCCGAGCGATGTAGTGCTGCATGGCTTCGGTCGCTGGTACGGTAGTTGGGCCATCGACTTCGCCTCCACCGACGAGGTTTGCTGGCCCATGGACGGCGAGCGCATTGAGTTTTCCGACGTGCCCGAGCGCGCCTTCGCCGCAGCCACGCCAGCGGCATCGCAAGAGATGCGCCGCCGCACCGCGGCCCTGCTCGACGACTACAACGCCACCCTCGTGCTGACCCCGGAGCTGGACAACCGCTTCGGAGCGCTGGGCGATGAACTGATCCACGAGCACCCGGTGCAATACTACTTTGGCCTGCATATCGCCCGTGTGCTGGATATGACCCTGCGACCGCGCACCGAGATGATGCCGGTAGCCGATGAATGGTGGAGATGGAAGGAGCACCGCGCGCAGACGGCCTTCGCTGCCTTGTACGGCGCGCTTAATATTGCATTCTTTGCGCTGGCGTTCGCCGGATTCAGGGCCTGGAAGCGCAACGACTGGATGTCGTTCCATCCACCTGGCCAGCACGGCTATCGCGAACTTGCCATGGCGATGGCGGCCAGCCTGATCCTGCGCGCGGTACTACTGCTCTTCATCGACAACTCAGAGCCCCGCTATACGCTGGAGTTCTTCCCTGTGTTCTTTGTATGGATTGGCGCGCTGTTCGCAATTCCGCGCAAAGCCGGGCGCGTGAGTTAGCTGCACTTGCCCTTGCACTTGATGGCGAACGCTTTCGGATCGATCGGCTGGTTCATCCGTATGTTGGAGTAGATCGTCGTATCGGTGTCGCCTGACGGGGCAAACGCCACCTGCTTGAGTGAGATGTCGCGCAATGGGTCGACCCACATGGTGATGTGTGTGTATGTATTGCGTACAGTGGGGTCCTTCGATACCAGATCAAGCTTCTCAACCTCTACCGTCTGGTTGCCGTCTTTCATCTTCTCCGCGCCCTGATCCGTGATGGTCCAGTTCGCAGCCAGATCGTGTCCGCTGCCTCCGGCGCCAAGCGCGATAATCGTCTGCGCGAGCGCCTGGTTCTGGCCAGCCGAGTAGGTCTTGATTTGATTTGTGCCGGCTGTATAGATGGTCAGGGTGCCGCTCTTATACTCGAGGGTCTGTGCGTTGGGGGGATCGAATGCCGCCCCAATTTGTGTCGTATCGCCGGTGCGCTGGAAGTAGATCGTCCCCGATTCGGTCGTGGTGTCGTTGACGATCTTCTCGAACTGCTGTTTCTGGATGGAGGCCTCGGCGGAGCGAAACGCCTTGCTGCCTGCGTCCATCTGAGCCAGTACGGTCTTTAAGCGGTCTGGCATAGCCTGCGCGGCGGAGTGACTCACGCCGTATCCGGCGGCGAGAAGAAGCGAGCTGGCTGCAATTCCAGCGAAGAGCGATAGCCGCTTCATCGCACCACCCACGCGTTATAGGCCACCACCTTGCCGTGCGCGTCCAGCACCGGCTCATCGCGCTGCACGGTGACCTCGCCGGAGATTGGCTCGACCAAACGAAGAATCGCAGCCTTTCTTTGGTCGTCGGTTTGCGCGACAGTCGGGCCACCTGCCTGGTCGCTGCGGATCTGGAAGATGAAGCGGCTACTGGCCCCCTCGCGTCCAGCTTCTTTGACAAGTACCTCGCTGCCTTGCAGCGCGACTGTCTCCACCGGCCTGTCCTTAAAGTTGATGTAATGCGGCGACACGAAGAGAAAGATCAGGATGAGGGTGACCATGACGTCGAAGTGAAAGCTGCCGCGCTCGTAGGTCCAGAAAAAATAACTGCGTAAAAGTTTGCCCATCGATTATTCCTTCCTGGCCTTTCCGCTGCCTGTGTGCCGCCGCGGCGCGATCAGCGTCTCGCCGTTCATATAGGGTTGTAGCGCCTGTGGGATGCGCACCGTGCCATCGGCTTGCTGATAGTTTTCGAGGATGGCCAGGTAGGTGCGCCCGACGGCGAGCCCACTGCCATTCAGTGTATGCACAAACTCGGACTTTTTGGACTTGCCCTGCGCGCTGCCCGCTGGCTTGAAGCGTATATTTGCGCGGCGCGCCTGAAACGCCTCGAAGTTCGAACAAGAGCTGATCTCGCGATAGAGGCCCTGGCCGGGAAGCCAGACTTCGAGGTCATACGTCTTGGCCGAAGCGAAGCCCATATCACCGGTGCAGAGGAGGATGCGACGATAGGGCAGGCCGAGGAGTTCAAGCACGCGCTCGGCGTCGCGCGTGAGGCGCTCATGTTCTGCGTTAGAGTCCTCGGGGCGGCAGAACTTGACCAGCTCGACCTTCTGGAACTGGTGCTGACGGATCATTCCGCGGACGTCCTTGCCGTACGACCCCGCTTCAGACCGGAAGCAGGGGGTGTAGGCGCAGAAGCTGGTGGTAAGTTGCGACTCGTCCAGCGTCTCGTCGCGGAAGAGGTTGGTGACGGGAACCTCGGCGGTGGGAATGAGCCAGTGGTCGCCGTCCTGAAACTTGCCGGGTTCGTACGCTCCCTTGTCGTCGCAGTGGAAGAGGTCTTCGGCAAACTTGGGGAGCTGGCCGGTGCCGAAGAGCGACTTGGAATTGACCATGTAGGGTGGTAGGACTTCGGTGTAGCCATGCTCGCGTGTGTGCAGATCGAGCATAAAGTTGGCGAGGGCGCGCTCCAGCCTTGCGCCTTGCCCATAATGCACAACGAAGCGCGAGCCGGAGATTTTGGCGGCGCGCTCGAAGTCGAGGATGCCGAGGCGCTCGCCGATCTCCCAGTGGGGCTGGGGAGTGGGGATGGGTGCGACGGGGGTGTATGCGGTGTCGGGTGAGCCGTCGGCGGTGAACTTTTCATTGCCGTGCCAGGCTTTTTCGACGCGGTTGTCGTGCTCGGATTTGCCGGGGGGGACGGAGTCTTGGGGAAGGTTGGGCAGCGTCTGCATCATCTCGCGCAGACGATCATCGGCGGCGTTGGCACCGGCTTCGAGGGACTCTCCTGCAGACTTAAGACGCTTGGTCTCCTCGATCTCCGCGCTGACGTCTACTCCATTTCCATTGCGTCGGAGCATGGCGATCCGCTCATTCAGATGATTGCGTTGGGCTTTGAAATTCTCAGCAGAAGTAATAGCTGCGCGTCGATTTCGGTCGATGGCGTCAAAATCGCCGAGGACTTGGGCCGGATCCATGCCGCGCGCGCGCAGTTTCTCTTCCACAACCGGCAGATTTGCGCGCACATAGGCAAGGTCAAGCATCCCATCCATTCTACCCAACGAGTGGCGTGGATGCGCTTGCGCGGCGTTCGCCATTACACTGGGAGGGATGCGAACGGCGGTGACAAGCTGAGCAAGCCCGACATGCACGTGACGGTAGCCGGGGTGGTGCTGCGCTCGCCGGTGATTGCGGCCAGCGGGACCTTTGGCTATGGCCTCGAGTTCGAGGAGATCGTATCGCTGGACCGGATTGGCGCGTTCGTTGCCAAGGGCATTTCGCGCGAGCCAATGGCGGGGAACGCAAGCCCGCGCATCATCGAGACGCCCGCCGGAATGATGAATGCCATCGGGCTGCAGAACATCGGGGTGCATGCTTTTGTGGAAGAGAAGCTGCCCAGGCTGCGCAAGATACCCGGCGTGGTCATTATCGCTAACATATTCGGCACCACGATTGAAGACTGCGTCGAAGTGATCCGGGTTCTGAACGACGCACACGGCATCGCGCTGTACGAGCTCAACGCGAGCTGTCCCAACACCAGCCACGGCGGCATGGTCTTCGGCACGGACGGCGATTCGCTTTATCAACTCACCCTGCGCTGCCGCCAGGCTGCACAGCGTCCGTTGATGGTGAAGCTGACGCCCAACGTCACCAGCATTGGGCTGATGGCGAAGATTTGCGAGGATGCAGGAGCGCAGGCAATCTCACTGGTCAACACTTTTCTGGCGCTTGCCATTGATGTGGAGACGCGCAGACCTCGCATCGCCAACATGACGGGCGGGTTGTCGGGGCCAGCCATCCGGCCCATCGCGGTGCGCATGGTGCATGAGGCCTCGCAGGCGGTGAAAATTCCAGTGGTCGGAATGGGCGGCATCGCGCGCGCGGAGGATGCTGTGGAGTTCATGCTGGCTGGCGCGACGGCGGTCGAGGTTGGCACAGCCACCTTTGCCGATCCGCGGGCGGTGGAGAACATCGCCAACGGAGTGCGCCGCTGGTGCGCCAGCCATAACGTCGCGCGGGTGAGCGAACTGACGGGAGCGATGGTGCGGTAAGGCCGGGTTTTCCTCAGGGTGGGGAACTTCTCTACCCTCTTCTTTCCCCAGGCGCGTTGAGGCTTCGGCATAAAATGGATGCGTGACCAGCCAATCCGTTCCCACAGCCAGCCCTGAAGCATTGAATGGCCTTCGCCGTATTCGTCGTGCCCTACTCTCCGTAACCGATAAGACCGGCCTGGTCGAGTTTGCCAGCGCATTGGCCGCGCACAACGTCGAACTGGTCTCCACCGGCGGCACGGCGCGTGCGCTGCGCGAGGCCGGCCTGAGAGTGCGCGACATCAGCGATTTGACCGGCTTTCCGGAGATGCTGGACGGCCGGGTGAAGACGCTGCACCCCAAGGTCCACGGAGGCATTCTGCACATCCGCGGGAATGCGGAGCATGTGGCCGCGGTGCGCGAACACGCGATCGAGCCGATCGATATGGTGGTGGTGAACCTCTACGCGTTTGAGAAGACGGCGAACAAGCCGGGCGTGGCGTTCAGCGACATGATCGAGAACATCGACATCGGCGGACCGTCGATGGTGCGCTCGGCGGCGAAGAACTTCGAGGACGTGGCGATTGTGACGTCGGCGGGGGATTATTCGTTGATCGCTGAAGAGCTCGACGCGAATCAGGGTTCGCTTGGCCGTGCGACACGCTGGCGTTTGGCCAGGGCGGCTTTCGCGGTGACGGCAGCCTACGACGCGGGAATTGCAACCACGCTGGAGAGCGTTGCGGAGCCTGCCGCGCACGGCGAGCCGGCGGTCTTCGACCTGGAGGCGATGCCGCAGGCTGTGCGTGTGATCGAACCGCTGAAGACAGTGCTGCGCTACGGTGAGAACCCGCACCAGAAAGCTGCGCTGTATGTGGACGGAAGCGGGCGTGGAGTGCCCTCTGCGAAGCAGTTGCAGGGCAAGGAGCTGAGCTACAACAATATCGTCGATCTGGACGCATGTTGGGAGCTGGTGTGCGAGTTCGACGCTGCCGAGGACGCGGCGGTGGCGATCATCAAACACACCAACCCATGCGGCGCGGCCACAGGGGGTAGCGTGCTCGAAGCCTACCGGCACGCGCTGGAGGCCGATCCTGTCTCGGCGTTCGGCGGCGTGATCGGTATCAACCGCGAGGTGGACGCCGAGGCGGCAGAGGAGATTGCGAAGCTGTTTGTGGAGGCGATCATTGCGCCGTCGTTTACTGCGGAGGCGGTCGCGCGATTCGCGGCAAAGAAGAACCTGCGGTTGCTGGAGATTGCCGCGAGCCATGCAGGCGCGGGAGGCCCGGTGCGGACGCTGAAACAGGTTTCGGGCGGATTCCTGATGCAGGATGCCGACCGCGGCCGCATCCTTGAGGCCGATCTGATTGTCACGACCAGGCGCAGGCCGACTCCGGAGGAGACGCGGGCACTGCTGTTCGCGTGGACCGTCTGCAAGCATGTGAAGTCGAATGCGATTGTCTACGCGCGCTGCAACAAATCCGAAGGCAACAGCGGGGATGGCCACGGGCAGACGGTCGGCATTGGCGCAGGACAGATGAGTCGAGTGGACGCGGCGCGCTTCGGAGCGATGAAGGCCATCCTTCCGCTGGCGGGAACAGTTGCCGCCTCGGATGCGTTTTTCCCCTTCGCGGACGGGTTGGAGGCGGTGGCCGCGGCGGGCGCGACGGCCATCATCCAGCCCGGCGGCTCGGTGCGCGACAGCGAGGTGATCGAGGCGGCAGACCGGCTCGGTATTGCCATGGTATTCACCGGGATACGACACTTCCGTCACGGATAGAGCCACGCGGCTGCCGCAGACATTCAAAGTACAGATATAATCGTCGTACTCTGCTGGATTGGCAGGATTGCGCCGACAACAGCATCCAAGGGAAGCCAACCAGCGTCTAAATATTGTTTGATTGTTTGACCCCGCCGGATAGGAACCTACGCCCATGGTCTTGCGCTCTCGAGCATCTCTGATTCATTCCCTACGGCTGGTCTGGGTTTCCGCCCTGCTGATTGCAACATCACAGCTATTTGCCGCCGCGCAGCAGACTGCTCCTCCGGCCAGTCAGAAGCCCGCCGTACCGATCCTGCAGCGCAGGCCGGCTGCGGAGACGGAGCAGAACCAGTCAGATGCCGGCCGCTCCAGCGCCTACTACCACTACGGTCTGGCGCATCTCTATGAGGAGATGGCAGTCAGCGCCGGTCGGCCGGAGTATGCGACCCAGGCGGTTGAGGAGTACAAGCTGGCATTGGACGCCGATCCCGACTCAATAATGCTTCAAGACGGTCTGGCCGATCTTTATTTCAGGATTGGGCGTATCAAGGACGCGGTGAGCGCGGCGCAGGACCAGGTGAAGAAGAACCCGAACGATGTGGAGGCCCACACTCTGCTGGGGCAGGTATATCTGCGCACGCTGGGCGACATGCAGGGCGCGCAGGCGAGCGAGATGCTGCAGCTTGCGATTACCGAGTACGAGACTATTGCACGCCTGAAGCCGAACGACCTGGAGACCACGCTGCTGCTGGGTCAGCTGTACGCGCTCAACAATGACCACGCCAAGGCGGAGGCGCAGTTCAAGGCCGCGCAGAAGATTGATGTGGACTCCGAAGAGGCCGTGCTCCGGATGGCGGCCCTGTATAGCGAAGAGGGGGACGCGCAGCGGGCGGCAGACACACTCTCGGCAGTGCCTGTGGAGGATCGTACTGCGCGCATCGAGTTCGCACTGGCTGAGAGTTACGACCAGTTGAAGAAGCCGAAGGAAGCGGCAGCGGCCTACCGCCGATCGCTGGAGATCGAGCCGGATAACAGTGATGTGGAGCGCGGCCTTGCCAGCGCCCTGCTGACCGACGGGCAGTTGGATGAGGCGCTTAAGGTCCTGAATGCGATGGTTGAAGCGGACCCCACGGACTCGCAGTCCGAGATTCGCATCTCCGAGGTTCAGCGCCGCCAAGGGAATTATGACGAGGCCCTGGCAACCCTGGAAAAGGCAAAGTCGCAGGCCCCGGATTCGCTAGAGCTGAACTACAACGAGGCCCTCAACTACGACGCGCTGGGCAAGTTCGATCAGGCAACCACTGTTCTGACTGCAATTCTTGATGCGTCGTCGCATCCCGATGGCAATTACTCCGAGCCGGAGAAGCAAAACCGCGTCATCTTCCTGGATCGGCTTGGCATTATTGACCGCGAACAGAGCAAGACGGCGGAAGCGGTGGCGGCATATAAGCAGATTGTCGGTTTTGGCGGAGACTGCAACTCGTCTGCGTCCAGTGACGATCCGGCACACCCTTGCTACGCGGAGCGCGGTTACGATGGCGAGGTAGAAGCCTATCGCGATGCGCACCAGTGGAAAGATGCAACCGCGGTTGCCGCGGAAGCTGCGAAGGCGCTTCCAAAGAACCATCTGATTCAACTGAACTACGCCAACCAACTGGTCGATACGGGGCAGGTGGACGAGGGGCTCACGCTGGCCAAGGCCCAATTGACCGGAGGCGCGGACGACCGCGATGTGGAGGACGACCTTGCTCAGACCTACATTGGCCTAAAACGGTTCAAGGATGCCAGCGACCAACTCGACAAGGTCGACGCACTGGCCAATAAGCCGGAAGAGAAGCTCTCTGTATTGTTTCTGCGTGGAATGTTATACGACCGGCAGAAGATGTATGACCAGGCTGAAGTGCAGTTCCGCAAGGCGTTGGCCATCGACCCGCAGAGTGCCTCGGTACTGAACTACCTGGGGTACATGCTGGCCGACCAGGGACAGAAGCTGCCTGAGGCGCTCAAGTTGATCCGCCAGGCGGTCGATCTGGAGCCGCAGAACGGCGCCTATCTGGATTCGCTGGGCTGGGTCTACTTCAAGTTGGGCCAATATTCCGAGGCGGAAGAGAACCTGCACAAAGCCATTGAGCGCATGAACACAGACCCCACGGTGCACGATCATATGGGCGAGGTATACGAAAAGACCGGGAACCTGAAGATGGCGGTTGCGCAGTGGGAGCGTTCGATGACTGAGTATGCCCACTCCCTGCCCGCCGAAGCCGACCCCGAGGACGTGCAGAAGGTGCAGCACAAACTGGAGAATGCACGCGTCAAACTGGCCAAGCTGAACCCAGCCCCGGGCAGAGACGCGAAGTAACGATCGTGCGGACGAACCCACTGCATCGTGCACGGTACACTTAACTCACTTTGACTTTGATGGACGCGAAGAACTCCGACCTGCATCTTTGTGCGGTCTCCGGAGATGTGAACGATGCGCTTACCCAGCGTGTCTACGCAGCACCGGAACGGCCGAGCCGCACCGCGTTCAAACGCGACAGCGAACGCATAGTGCAGGCACGCGCTTTTCGCCGCCTGGCGGGCAAGACCCAGGTATTCACCAGCCGCGCCTCCGACCACTTCCGCAGCCGATTGACCCACACCATCGAAGTGGCCCAGATCGCGCGCAGTGTTGCCCAGGAGCTGGGTCTGAATGAAGACCTGGCCGAGGCGCTGGCGTTGGTCCACGACATCGGTCATCCGCCCTTCGGCCATGCCGGCGAGCGAGCGCTGGATGAGTGCCTCAAGCGCCACGGTCTGCGCTTTGACCATAACATCCATGCGCTGCGCATCGTGGAGCACTTCGAACTGCGCTACGCCGCTCATCGCGGGTTGAACCTTACGCTGGGCGTGCGCGAGGGGATTATCAAACACTCACGGGACTACACGGTGGAGCAGTATCCCGAGCTTGCGGGCTATCTGCTAAACCGCCGGCCTCCGCTGGAGGCGCAACTGATCGACCTGGCCGACGAGATAGCGTATCTCACCGCCGACCTGGACGACGGGGTCGAGTCGGGGCTTCTGGAGATCTACCACATCCGCGAGCATGTCGATCTGCTGGGTCGCTGCTATGCACAGGTGGAGCGCCAGCACGCCGGTGTCGATATCAAATACCTCTTCAACGAGGCGCTGCAACTGATGCAGAACGTTCTGACCGACGACCTGCTGGCAACCACGCTGGCCAATACGCGTGCGATCGGCGCAACCAGTCTGGACCAGGTGCGCTCCCACCCCACGCGGCTGGCAGCGTTCTCGCCTCTGGCGGAGTCCCAGCGCCTGCAGGAGAAGCAGTACCTTTACGAGACCCTCTATACCTGTCGCGAGCTCTCGCTGGAGCATGAAAAGGCCGAGCAGGTGGTGACCGAGCTCTTCAACTTCTGGATTGCCGAGCCAGATGAGCTGCCCTCAGGCTATGTGGACCAGATTGAGAGTGAGGGCCTGGCACGGGTTGTCGCCGACTACATTGCGGGCATGACAGACAGCTTCATTCTGCTGCAATACGCCCAGGTTAAGCGTGCCGTGCGCCGTTGAGCGAAGCCTTTGTGCCTGCCGGGACGCCCTGAAGATGCCAATGGGCATCCAACGGATAGGCAAAGGAGCAACCAGATGAAAAACCTATCCCTACGCTTGATGGCGAAGCTGGCTGTGTTGCTTGCCCTGTCGATAGGAGCCGTGGCGCAGGCGACACAGCAGACTGGAACCCTCGCAATTGCCGGCCAGCCCGACCATGCGACCCTGATCCAGATCAACGGGAAATTTTATGTCGATATTGAATCGCTGGCGCGGATCATGCATGGAACGATCCGGTTTCAAGGCAACCAGACGATTCTGACGCTGCCCGCCCTGGGGAGTACTCGATTGCAGCCCGAACCGACAAACAAGCCACCTCAACTCTCTGAAGATTATCTGCGAGCGGAGATTGAGGATCTGACTGCGATCCGTGAATGGCGCGCCGCGATTGTGAGCGCTGTGCAATCCAATAAGCCCGTGAGCGAAGACTGGGTGGGTGGGCTACGCCGGTCGGCCGACGCGAAGCTGCAACTTGCGATTGCCGCTGCCACTACAGTTCCGGACCACAACGCTACGGAGCTACTGCGCACTGAGTTCACCAACATGCAGCAGATGAGCGATCAATTTCTGGCGATGCACGACAAATCCAGTTACACCGCTCCGGACTCTTTTGACAATTATCCGTTGGACCAGAAGATACAGAGCTGCGCACGCGCCCTCTCCTCCATGGCTGCGACCAAGCAGTTCCAGGATGAGTCGACCTGCCACTGACAGGGCTATGTCCCTGCTTTGCTGCTGTAAATGGAAGAGACAATTCGGACAGTGCCCATAAGCCAACGAGACGTGGCCGGAGTTACTGGAAGTACGCTGCGTTCTTCTCTGCGAATTCCGCCTTGTCGTCGGGGAGTTCGTCGATCAGATAGATCGCATTGGACGGGCAGATCGAGATGCAGTTGCCGCAGTCGATACACTCGTCGGGATTGATAAAAAGTTGGGTCACCGAGGCTGCGCCATCCTCATCGCTCCCAGGATGAATCGCAGTGGTGGAACACTCTGATGCACACAGAAAATCCTTCTGACACGCATCGGTAATTACGTACGCCATGGGTTGCTCGCTTTCGAGTTATGGGCTGTTTGATCTCTGCGGGCGACTCGCATCGAACCCGCTCCCGCATGCAGGGGAGCCCATTGCCAGAGTATGGGGGTATCGGTCCAGGGTCGGTGACCCCAGTCACACTCATTGCGAACCTACCCCGACTCATCCCCACTTCTCGAATTTCCAGATTGAGGCCGGAAGCGATGCGGAACACAACATTTCTGGAATGAAGCCTGTGCATTGGAATGCTGAAGAAGACAGTCCCACCTGACTGTATATCCCTATGACCAAAGGGTTTCATCCATGGTTCAAACTTTAAACCGTATGTCGATACAGCATCGCCGACCGTCGCATAGAGAGGGTAGCAGGAGACAATTTACAACGGTCATACGTCTCCAAGAGCAATAGATGATCTGGCGATAGACGATCTTTCAGCGGATGGACTACTGTTGGTAAGCTACGCGGTTCCTGCACCGGGTCTTCTGTTTCCATTCCAGTCACGAAAGGCGGTCCGATCCCGTGTCATCCCGAAAAGTAACTCGCCGCGAATTTGTTGGTGCTTCCAGCTTTCTAGCCCTGGGACTGCCGGTCGTACTGGGGCGCTCCTACCCTATGTTTGCCGCGCCCACGACGGCTGCGGGTGCAACCTACGTTCCGCCCCAGTCGCCGCGCACCACGCTGAACTTCAACCTCGACTGGAAGTTCATCCGCCAGGATGTGCCGGGCGCCGAGGTCCCCGGTTTCGACGACGCTGCCTGGTCGCCGGTTGCCACTCCGCACAGCTTCAACGATGTCGACAGCTTCCGCATGCTCATCTCCCATGGCGGCGGCGACATGGGCACCTACAAGGGACTCTCGTGGTATCGCAAGCACTTCAAGCTGCCCGCCGCTGTTGCCGGCAACCGCATCTTCCTCGAGTTTGAAGGCATGCGCCAGGCCGGCGACATCTACCTGAACGGCAAACAGATCGGCCTGTACGAAAACGGCGTCACCGCCTACGGCATCGACATCACCGACGCAGTGCATCTCGGTCCGCAGGAGAACGTGATCGCGGTCAAGGTGGACAACACCAGCACTTACAAGGAACGCGCTTTTTGCGCGGCCAACCCCAAGAACGCCGACGGCACCCCCTGTGTGGGAACCAGCTACCAGTGGTCCGGGAATAGCTTCAACCCCAACCATGGCGGCATCAACCGCCATGTATGGCTGCATGTGACCGGAAAGATCCATCAGACACTGCCGCTCTACTACGGCCTGGAGAGCCAGGGGGTATATGTGCATGCAGGCAACTTCGATATTGCCGGTAAGACGGCGGATGTGACGGTGGATGCCGAGGTGCACAACATGTCGGGTGAACGCGCAACGGTCGGCCTCTCGGTAGCCATTGTCGACAGCAATGGCCGCGTTTGCGCCCAGTTCGATGGCGACCCACTGGACATGGTGGATAGCGAAAAGAGCGTGATGTCCGCGGGCGGCACATTGGCGGATGCGCGCTTCTGGAGCGTCGAAGACCCCTATATGTACGACGTCTATTCCATGCTCAAGGTGGACAACAAGGTGGTCGATGTCAATCGCATCGAGACCGGATTTCGCAAGACCGAGTTCAAGGGCGGCGCGGGAACCGGCGGTGTTTACGTCAATGACAAATTCGTCTACCTCAAGGGCTTTTCCCAGCGCGCGGCCGACGAATGGGCGGCGGTAGGCGCAGGTTATCCCGACTGGATGCACAGTTATACCGCGAGACTGATCCGCGAATGCCACGGCAATTACATGCGCTGGATGCACATCTCGCCTCAGAAGGTGAATGCGGATACCTACGCGCGTTTCGGCATTATTCAGGTCTGTCCGGCCGGGGATAACGAAAGCGATTCACACGGACGCCAGTGGGACCAGCGTGTGGAAGTGATGCATGCGTCCATGATTTACTTCCGCAATAACCCCAGCATTCTGTTCTGGGAGGCGGGCAACACCGTGGTTGCGCCAGACCAGATGCAGCAGATGGTGGATCTGCGCAAGCAGTGGGACCCAGATGGGGGACGAGTGATCGGCTCTCGCGGCGACTCCAATAACGCAGCCAATACGGCGAACAACAACATTGCGGAGTACTACGGCGTAATGATGGCCCAGGACACGGGGGTGGAAACCCTGGCCACTCCCTCGGCGATGTTCCGCGCCTACTCGGCCGATCGGCGCGATCGCGCACCCATCATTGAGTCGGAAGACTACCGCCAGGAAGGCGCACGCCGCATGTGGGACGACTTCTCGCCGCCCTACTACAAGGTGAAAAAAGGCCCCAACGACAGTTGGATGCACGGTTCGGATTATCTATACAGCTCAGAGAACTTCGCGCTGGACGGCGTCAAGCAGTACTGGGAGTACTGGAGCAACCGCATCTCCAACACCGACCCGAAGCACTCGCGCTGGTCCGCCTACTGCTCCATCTACTTCACGGACGAGGACGCTGACGGCCGTCAGGACTCTACCGAAGTCTGCCGTGTCAGCGGCAAGGTGGATGCCATGCGCCTGCCCAAGGAGCTCTACTTTGCCCACAGGGTGATACAGAACGAGCAGCCCGACCTGCACATCCTGGGCCATTGGACCTACCCTGCGACCCAGCCTGATGGGACGAAGACCGTGAAGACCGTCTACGTCATCGCCAATACGGAGTCGGTCGAGCTTTTCGTTAACGGCAAGTCGCTCGGGGTGAACTCCAAACCCGACACCGGATGGGTCTTCGCCTTTCCAAACGTCGCCTTCGTGCCCGGCAGCATCAAGGCTGTCGGCAAGAACGGGGCCAAGATCGTCGCCCAGCAGGAGATTGTTACCGCCGGTGCGCCTGTTGCCCTCAAGCTGACCCCCATCCTTGGCCCCAAGGGCCTGCAGGCCGATGGTCAGGACATTGCGCTCATCGACTTCGAGGTGGTGGACGCCAAGGGCCAGCGTTGCCCCACCGACGACGCGCGCGTCGATTTCACCTGCACCGGCCCCGCCATCTGGCGCGGCGGCTACAACAGCGGAAAGATCAACTCGACCAACAATCTGTACCTGAACACCGAGTGCGGCATCAATCGCGTTGCGGTACGCTCCACACTGGTTCGCAGCACCGATCCGGCACCGAAGTCCATTATCGTCACTGCTACGCGCGATGGCCTGAAGCCGGCGAGTGTGCAGATAGTGCCTGTTCGCGTAGCCGAGAGCGATGGCATCGCCACGTTCATGCCGCAGCAACTGCCGCTGACTTCGTAAACTTCACGGGCAGCGGCGCGAGTATGGTTTGAATTGCTGCGCCGCTTTTAGAGAGGCGCGAACAGCGAGCGGGACACGGCGCATCTTGCGTCAGCGAATTGGTCACTTTTTCTGGGTTGCTGTTGGCACAAGCTTGAGCCTCAGAGTGTACTGCGTGATCATCTCGACCGATTGCAGGGCAGCGGCTGGGGTGTCGGGTTTGGGTTCGTGCCCGGGTTCGAAGAAGATGGGTGGGTTGGGGCGGAGTGGGTAGATGGAGAGGTCGAGCTTGCCGCCGGACTGCGTGAGTTGCGGGGTGAAGCGGGTGAGGCCTACGAGCCAGGGGCGTCCGTCGGCGAAGTTGTCGTCCAGCAGATGGCCGTTGGTTGAAATGCGCGCGATGTCGCCCGTGTAGGTGATGCGGAGGAAGTGCTGTTCGGTAGGGGTGTCGGTGAGAGCGGATTTGGGGAGCGGGATGGAGTAGGTTGCGGCGCGGGACCAATCCGCTTCGGTGGGGGCGGCGGCGACCACGCGCGGGCGGGATGAGGGTTTGAAATCCGCGGGGAGTGGGGCGGCTGAGTCGGGCGCGCGGACTTCGGTGAAGCGAAGTACTGTGGCGGAGGGGTGGAGGCTCGGGTTGAGGGCTGTGAAGTTGTGACCTTCTCTTCTCAGCGGCCAGGACGGGTCGAGAGACGTGAGTTGGCTGAAGCCGGGAAGGACGGCGGCGGAAAAGCCATTGTCGACCAGGTTCTTGAGCGTGGCAGTGTTGCCATCGATGACGGCCTGCTGAGGGGTGATGAGGAGCTCGGTGCGGCCGTTTGCGGCGATCTTCCATCCGTGCTCCGCGGCAGATGGATCGAGCAGGAGGATGGTGACGACCTTACCGTTGGGAAGGGTGAAGGGTACTGTGGCAGTCGCGTTGGAGTCAGGTTGGACGAGGCGGATGGTATCGTCGGAGCGGACAACCTGGAGCGGGTCTGCCCGCGGGACGCTGAGGCCTCGGATGTTTTCGATGATGAACTCGGCGGGGATGCCGGGTTGGGCGAAGAAGGCGTAGACGGGCGCGGCGGCGGTGCCGAGGATGGCGAGCGGCTGCGCGGTGGCGAAGCGGAGGTGTAGGCCGCTGAGGTCCATGTTGAAAGGCCAGACGAAGTACGCGTCGGTGGGAAGGGTGATGGGCTTGCTGGGGAGGGTTATAGATTTGTCGCCGGGGAGTTTGATGGTGACCTGGAAGTTTTCGCGGACGGGCATGGGGTATTCGCGCACATGGTTATTGACGAAGAGGAAGCCACTGTTGCCGGAGGTGCGAGCGGCAATGCGCGGGACGGAGAAGTCGCCGGGGCCGGATGGTAGGACTAGCGGAGCGTGGGGCTGCATGGGTGCGAGGAGGGGGCCAAAGTCGTTGAGGAAGTAGTTCCAGAGCTTAAGCTTGAGCAGGCTCTCGCGCTCGTCGCCAAACTCGCCGATAGGTGCCTGGAAATCGTAGGTCTTTAGCGGCAGGTCGTTGGCGTAGTGGGTCGCCAGCGACTCCTGCAACGTGGTGAGCTTGCCATCGGGATTCTCGCCGCCGTGAAACATATACGTACCGTAAAGGTTTACCCCGGAGCCGAGCATGACGGGCATCATGGCAGCAATGTCGTCGGCTGAGACGATGGGGCGGCGATGGTATGTCACCTGCATTCCGCCGCCCATCTCCGCAGTGATGAAGGGTGTGCTGCGGGAGGAGTTGGCGGTATTGCCAGCGGGCGTCTGCGGCGCGCCGATGGCACCCATGTCAACAGCGGCAGGGCGACCAAGGCGGAAGGCGTAGACCCCGTTAGGCGGCAGTTTTTCGATGGAGGCGTCCCACGGTGCGTCGGGGTAGCCGCCGTCGACGGGCAAGACGGCCCCTGAGGGGATGGAAGCTCCGTCCCAACTGGTTAACGTATAGAACGGGACACGCATACCGGCGTCGCGCGCCACCTGCTTCAGCTTAAGGATGTGTTCGTTGCCGCGTCCCGCGCCGCGTTCGTGGTACTCATTCTCAAGCTGAATGGCGATGACCGGGCCGCCTTCACTCCACATCAGGCCCTTGAGCTGGGCGGCGATCTGCTTATAGTAGAGGTCGACATATTGGAGATACGCCGGATCGTTGGAGCGCTGCTGCGTGGTCTTGGCGAGCAGCCAGTCGGGGAATCCGCCGTTGCGTACCTCGGCGTGCGACCACGGACCGATGCGTGGGACGACGTACATGCCGTGTTTGGCGCAGAGCTGGACGAAGTGGCGGAGGTCCTTGTTGGCGGACCAGTCCCACTGGCCTTCGACTTCCTCGTGGTGGATCCAGATGATGTAGGTGGCGATGATCTGAACGCCGGCGCTCTTCATCTTGAGGATTTCGTTCTCCCATTCGGCTTCGGGCACACGGGTGTAGTGCATCTCGCCCATCACGGGTAGCCAGGGCTTGCCGTCGAGAGTGAGATATTGCGCGTTGAGGTCGAGGATATGGCCGCTGGGCGAGCGCGCGTCGGCGGTGTCGAAGGTATAGTTGGCGGGGCCGGGCGTATTGGGCGTGGGTGCCGACGCATCGATGACCAGAGGATTCTGAGCGCTGATCTGCGCGGAGAGCGTGCTCGCGGACGCCATCAGTCCAAACGCCGCTGCCAGAAGCCAGATGTGCTTGCGAAACAGACGATGCAGCGGTGAGGAAGTCAACTCGATCATGCCAGCCATGCTCTCAGGTATCCCAGGCGCGCCGCAAGGGCATCGTCCTGTTAACCCACTAACCTGCGGCGGATCGCCTTGACAATGTTCGCCGCACAAATCCAGGAATTGCTGGGCGACGTAGCCTTGGTTGCTGTGCGAATCCCGTGATGCGGGCCAGACTGTCGCGCAAGCATTTTCGTTGAGATAAGAGGGCGCAACGCCGGCTGCATGTACTGGGTCAATTTCCGGGGATGCCGGGGCACGCCAACTTGACCATTACAGAGCGAATGTTAGTATCAAACGTCTCGACACCATCTGCGCAAGACGAGCGCGACAATCTTTATTACTTCTTGATTTCGGGGATCAGCGATGGCAGTCACGATGAGGGACATAGCGCAGGCGTTGGGCGTCTCCGTGGTGACTGTATCCAAGGTCATGCGCGATCACGCCGACATCGGCACCCATACTCGCAATCGAGTGCTGGCCAAGGCAAAGGAGCTGAATTACAGGCCAAACCTGACGGCGCGCAGTCTGGTTACGGGAGAGAGCCGTCAGGTGGGCGTGATTGTGCCCACTCTGCTTCATCCTTTTTTTGCCGATGTTCTGGAGGCGCTCTCTTCCACCATGAAAAAGAGCGGCTATGCCGTAATGATCTCTTCGTCCATGGAGGACCCCGTGATCGAAGAAGCTGCGATCGAGCAGCTTCTGGGGCATCGCATGGATGGATTGATCATTGCATCCTGCAGTACATCTCCTGCAAAGTTCCAGCAGCTGAATGAGCAGGACATTCCCTTCGTTCTCATCGATCGTTTTTTCCCGGGATTCCGAACCAACTATGTGGGTGTGGACGATCGGGTTGCGGGAAAGATGGCGACAGAGCATCTGATCGCAATGGGATGCAAGCGGATCGCGCACATTCGCGGTCTGGAGTTCACCACGGGGGTTGGCCGTTTCGAAGGCTACAAGCAGGCGCTGAAGCAACACGGCATTCGGTTCAACCCCGACCTGGTGAGCCCCTATATGACCGCGGACGGACTGGACTGGCAGCAGAGCTCCATCGCCATGGACAACCTGCTTGCCGGAAAGCCTCCGGATGGCGTCTTTTGCTACAACGATCCTATGGCGATCGCCGCGATCGATGTGGTATTGCAGGCGGGCTTACATATCCCCAGGGACATAGCATTCATCGGATGCGACAACCTGCATTACGGCGCCAGCCTGAAGGCTCCTCTTTCCAGCATGGACCACCACAGCAGTGAGATTGGCGTGCGCGCGGCGAAGATGCTGCTGCGGCTGTTGAAAGACAAGACCAGCACGGCCAAGCGGCGAGTGGTGTTGAAGCCTTCCCTGGTGATTCGGGAGTCTTCCCAGCGCCGGGCCTCGAAGAACAAGCAACCTTCCCACAATTAATCCCAACCTATCCTCATTCCACCAGGGCAGGCGTTGCGCGGCCTCGGATGGCGGCGATATGTGATTGATACTATTGAAATAGTTATCGCTAAAGTTAGCGTCGATTTTTCTTCTTGACAGTGCAAAGTCCACAAGAATACATTTCAAAAAAATCAAACACGGGGCCCCGTGGAACAGGTGCTCGAGGTTCGTCCTGCGTAGCCCTTCCACAACATCCAGTTGGAGGTATCATCATGCGGCAGTTGATAACTTGCCTTGTCCGCGCCACGCGCGTACAACTTTCATTTCTGGCAGTGCTGGTTCTACTTGTCAGTGCCTATCCAGCCGCCCTGCAAGCTCAGACCGCAGGCGAAGGTACCATCAGGGGAACGGTGTCAGACAGCACGGGAGCTGTGGTCGGTGATGCCACGGTCACGGCGATCAATGCCGCAACCGATGTGTCCACCAGCCGCACCACGTCCTCGGCGGGGTTGTATACCATTGCTCCCCTCCCTCCTGGCACCTATACGGTGACTGTGGAGGCCAAGGGATTCAAGACATTGAAGCAGGAGAATCTGGATGTGGTGGGATTGGCCGAGTTGGGGTTCAATCCGAAGCTGTCGGTCGGAACCACCTCGGAGACAATTGACGTGACCTCAGCTCCTCCAGTGCTGGACACTGACAGCGCGATTCTGGGCGCGGTGATGGAGAACCAGATTTACTCCAATCTGCCTCTCTTCCAATCGACGACCCAGCAGCGCGACCCAACTGCATTTGCGGCATTTATTCCCGGTGCGCAACCTGGTTCCCGCACACCCGTAATTGGCGGAACAGCGAACTATAACGGCTATCTCTACATGGACGGCGTACCGTCGGAGACGATCAACCAACAGGGCGACAACCGCACGGTTGCGTTGAATATGAGCCCGGAAGCCGTCGATCAGTTCCAGGTGAACACCAGCGTTCCTCCGGCGGAGTACATGGGCGCGGGCTCGATGAACTTCACCATGAAGTCCGGCGGGTTGAAGTTTCACGGTCAGGCATCGGGGTTCTTCCGCAATACTGTCTTTGAAGCGTGGACCTTCACGCAAAAGGCATTAACCGTCAAGAATGCCGCAGGTGCAAACGTAGCCGCGCCGAAGGCCCCCGAACATCCGAGTGAACTCTCCGCGTCGGTGGGCGGATTTGTTCCTCACACGGCGCACAAGGTCTTCTTTTTCGTCGCGTATGACAAATACCACTCGGCTTTTGGTCAGAACCCGGCACTCACGACCATTCCCACCACCCTGATGATGAATGGGGACTTCACGGAGATCAACGGATCGCCGGGGACCGGTATCACCGGCAACACGGGCAATGCTGCATTCCTATTCGATCCGATGACCAACAGCTGTACGATACTAGGTTGCACGCGGGCACCGTTTCAGGGCATCAAGAACGGTGTGCCGACCAACAATGTGATCCCGACCGCCGATATTTCTCCGATCACGCAGAAGATGGAGTCTTTCTGGCCGAACTACAACAATGCTACGGCCGCCAATTACAACCCCGCTTCCATTACCAACAACTACCTCAGCACCGGCATTGGCGGACGCGAGAACCATCTCTACGACTATCGGGTGGACATCGATATCAGCCCGACGAATAGGGTCTCCGCAGTTGGAGCGTTGGGCCACGTTGTGTATATCAACAACTTTGGCTCGCCGTATCTGCCACCGCCGTACGAGGTCGGGGATTATGCTGTCATCGTGCCCAAGCAGTACGACGTTGAGGACACCTATACCATCACGTCGCATATGACCAATCAGTTCAAGTGGGGTTATACACGGTTCTACATGCCGATTATCAATCCCACCGATACCGCGGCCGGATATGGCAGCACCGCGCAGACTATTGGGGCGTTCGGTGTTACCAATCTGCCGGGTGGGCAGGCGAGCACGGAGTTTCCTGGTGTATCGTTTGGCACCTCCAAGGACGCTACAACCGGACCGGCTACCTGGACAACCAACAGTAACTCGGCATCGACCCAGCTCACTATTCCGAACAACTATTCCCTGGTGGACAACCTGCAATGGCTGAAGGACAAGCATCAGTTCACCTTTGGCATGACCTATCAGTTTGAGGGACTAAACAATGCCAACCCGGCCACATTCACCGGCGTTCTGTCTCTGCCCTTCAACCAGTCTCCAACCGCAAGCTACGTCACTGGCGGAACTGGCTGCGCCGCCGGGGTACAGGGCTGCAGCAACAATATCGATACCTCGGCCACAGGCTATGGCTATGCCAGCTTCCTGCTGGGCGCTGTGGACCCGATTACTCTTCCCCTGCAAAATGTGGCCACCATCTATAGCCGCATCAAGGCTATTGCACCCTTTGTGGAGGACAGCTACAAGCTGAACTCGAAGACGATGATCGATGTAGGACTTCGCTTCGACTACCTGCCGCCACTGCACGAGAAGTTCGACCACTTCACCTTCTTGAATCCGACACTCACGAATTCGGCCACAGGAACGCCGGGTGCGCTGGAGTTCGCCGGTAACTACGGGGGGTCGGCGGTAAGCTGCGGCTGCACCACACCGGTGAACACCTACTGGAAGAACTGGGGACCGAGACTAGGTATCGATTATTCCATCGACAATAAAACAGTACTTCGCGGCGCGATCGCCATTGTGTACTCGCAAGGCGGAGATACTGGCGGCGGACGCGTGAGTGGCAACGGCGGTTCCAATGGCGCAGCCCAGGCCCTCGGATTCAATACGACTGCCACTTCGAATCCAGATACAGTATCAGGCGCCGGCGCCGGTCCTTCCTTCTGGCTGAGCAGTAACAGCGCATATCTGGGAGCGAACGCCAACACCGCGCTCTTTGGTCCCGGCTATGCCTACCCGGCTGCTCCTGCTCCGGGTGCTGCAAGCCAGATTCTCGATACCGGCAACTATCTCAACTCCGCCGGTGCGGTTGTGACTGCTGCGGCCATGGGATATATGGATCCGTACTCCGGTGGACGCGCCCCGATGTATACGTTCTGGAACGTCGGATTTGAGCGGACGATCACCAAGGACATGACGCTACAGGTCAACTATGTCGGGGACGAGTCGCATCACGCCTTCGACGGCAACTCGCAGAATGCGCGTGGATACTGGAACAATCAACTGGATCCCATGTACCTTGCCGCTCTAGGCGGGGTCAGCGGCTATAACTCGGCGGGCAAGGCCAACTCGACTCCTCTGCTGCTGGCGCCGGCGACCTCCGCGAATGTGGCCATCCTGGATGGGGTACTACCCAGTGCACCGAATCCTGCTTTCTTTACCACTGCGGCCAATGCTGCTCCGACCAACAGCGCGCTTACCATAGGCCAGATGCTGACATCGTTCCCCCAGTACAGCAGCCTACAGGATGGCCTGGGCGGAGCCTATACCGACAACTTCTCCTACAACGCACTGCAGATGACACTGAGCCAGCGTGCAGCCCGCGGCCTTACCTTCAACGTGAACTACACCTACTCCAAGAACATCGGAGACGACGGCACATTCCGCAGCGGATACAACATCCCGGCCGCGGCCATCGACGGCCATGCACAGAGCTGGCACCAGAACCGTATCGATCGCTCGTGGACATCCGTATCTCTGCCTCAGATCGTCAACGCGTACGGCGTCTACAAGCTGCCCTTTGGCACATCCGGACACTTCGGAAGCAAACAGCTAGTTACTCGAGAACTGGTCGGCGGATGGCAACTGTCGGGAACCTATAACTATAGTTCCGGCAGCCCAGTTGTTGTCACATGGGGTCAAAGCGGCAACTGCTCTGGCGCAGTGCCCAATGCGGGCCAGTGCCAGGCATCCATCAACCCGGCGTTCACCGGCGGGTCCGCGCGCATCAACGGAAGCTATGGCAGCGGCGCCAACGGCTTCACCACCTGCAATATCGGGGTTGGTACAGGTTGCACCGCAAACAACTACGTCACTCCCACTGCGTTCACGCAGCCGGCTGACATATCGACGATCACCGGCACCCACCAGTACCTGATCGGAAATGCACCTCGCAGTGCGCCGCTGAACCTCAGGAATCCCGGGACTCAAAACTTCAATGCCTCGATCCAACGAGCCTTCCCCATTTATGGAGACAGGGCTACGTTTATCTTCCAGGCGGATTGCACGAATGTCTGGAACAAGGTGACCTTCGGCGGTCCCAATGGAAGCTGGGGACAAACAAGCGCGGCCGGGGTGACCCCGGTCACTTATGCGAGCACGTTCGGGCAGGTCACCAGTGCAAGCGGCACCCCGCGCGACTGGCAGTTCTCCGGACACATCGTTTTCTAAACAGATTACGCTTGCCTCGCCCGGATGTTGTTGGATCGTTGGTCCGACTGCATCCGGGCTTTTTCTTTGACTTGGCCCGGTCCGTTGTTACGCCGCGTAATCCTCGCGCATGGGGGTAAAGATATCAAGCACCTCGGAGTCTTCCAGCGCGGAGGCCTGGTGTTCCACGTTGCCGGGAACAAGAAAGCTGTCTCCGGGCCCCGCCTCAAAGACTCCGCCAGTGTGTTCAAAGCGGATGCGTCCGCGTACGACGTATACCATCTGCTCGTGCGGATGGCTGTGCCGTGCGCCGACCCAGCCGTCGGTCATCGTGTGCCGGACAAGCATCATGGACGCGCTATAGGACATGACCTGACGGCGAAGACCCGGCTCTGGAATAGACATTCCATCATTCCTGGATGCGGTTACCTGAATTGTATTTCCTGACATCGATCCTCCTACGGGTTTGGCGGGCAAAGACGGATGCAGTTGGTCAGCGGTATGTTTTGTCATCGATCTTATCCAGGTTGGTGCCATTCATAACGCCGATGGTGACCACGGCGAAGGTGAATACCTCGTTGCCTTGCTCCACATGACCTGCAATGACCCTGTCCGGCGTTGCAATCGTCATATGCGCGTGGATGCGGCCGTTGATAACGTATCCGTTCATGCTGACCAGGTCGGCCGGCTGGGTCGGGTCCTTCACGAAGGTGTTCTGGCTGGGCATGTCACGATTCGATACTGTGTGGATCTCGTATCCGCGCAGCGAACCAACTGCGGAGAGGATCACGCCATTCTGGATGTGCTGCTGCTTCACAATCCTGTTCATTCCGTCCAGCAGGTTTGCCTTATACTTCAGCCGGATGACGACAATTCTGTCGAAGTGTCCCGTCAGCGCATACGCATCGGGGACCGCGCTGCTGTTCGGCTTGCTGTCATCCTGAGGGTTGGGTGAGGGATTCGGAACCGTTGTACGAGTCTGCTGTGCGCACAACACACCTGCGGTGGCAAGAACCGCAGCCAGTAACATCCTCCAGCGTTTGCTCGTCATCATTATCGTCCCCTATCCGTAGTCATCCTCACCACAAGTGCGTGAGGGGCATAACCGACGAGCCACAGAATACACTCTGGCATAAAGGGCTGTATCGCCCTACTGGGAATACCCTCTATACTGCCCCATGCGGGGTTCCCTAGCTGACAACCGAGGCCACAATTCCGCGCCAGGAGGGCGTGCCAAGGGAGCACAAACGCATGTACTGTAATCACAGAATGACAGCGTAACGTGGATGGCTTCAAAGCTTATGCGACGAAGGGAATTCGAGATGAAGGAATACCTGGATGTTACGCGCAGAGAGTTTATGCGGGCGGCAGCCCTGGTAAGCGCATCCGCCGTGACGGGTCTGCCGGGCATCGAGACGAGTACAGCGGCGCTCGCACAGGAACCGCAACAGTCGAAGGAAGTTGCGATGGGATCGGTGTTTCCGTATGGAGCGGTGTATTTTCGCAAGTCGAATCCGCCGGCGGAAGATTGGGCACGAGACCATCAGACCGCGGCGCGGGTGGGCATGAACACCTTTCGCCACTGGTTTCTGTGGGGCGCAATCGAAGTAGCTCCGGGAAAATTCGACTGGGCCGATTATGACCGCATGATGGACCTTGCCGTGGCGAATGGGCTGAAGGTAATCGTCGCGGAGTTCACGACCAATGCGCCGGAGTGGGCCTTTCGCCGGTATGCAGCCGCGCGTTACAAGTCGAGCGATGGATCGATCCAGAACAGCGAGATTGGCGAAAGTACGGCAGTCGGCGGCTTTCCAGGATTGTGCCTGGACAATCCCGAGGCGCAGGCGGCAGCCGAGAGATTTCTTACAGCGTTGATCCTGCGCTACAGAAACCACCCTGCACTGCTTGGGTACGATCTGTGGAACGAGAATACCTACGCCGGTGGCGCCGCGAGGAAGATGAACTGCTACTGTGACGGCACCCGGCAGAGGTTGCGCGAGTGGTTGCGGACACGCTACGGATCGCTGTCCGCCTTGGGCAAAGCATGGGGCCGGTACAGTTACGAGACGTGGGAGGATGTGGACGCTCCCGAGAGCCTGGGCGGATACGCGGAGAGCCTGGACTGGCTGCAGTTTCGCATCGATGACGCGTTTCGACTGCTTGAGTGGCGGGTGAAGTTGTTTCGCAGGCTGGATCCGCGCCATCTGATTTGCGCGCACGGTGTTGCGGGCACCCTGGAGACGCTGCCTTCCTCGGCGCACAATGAATGGCGTTCCGCCGCGATGATGGATGTGTGGGGCCTGACCTGGGTGGCCTCACGGCATGGAAATGCTCCGTGGCTACAGTATCAGGCGATGGACCTGGTGCGTAGCGGCGCGCGAGGCAAGCCGTTCTGGCACGCCGAGGCAGAGGCGGGCCCTCTGTGGATGCAGCCCCAGGTGATTGGGCGTCCACGAGAAGACGGTCGCCAGCCCGATGCGGAGGATGTGCGCATCTGGAACCTGATCTCCTGCTCTGCCGGCGCGCGAGGGATCCTTTACCCACGGTGGAGGCCACTGCTGGATGGGCCGCTGTTTGGCGCGTTCGGGGCGTTCGCGATGGATGGCTCGGTCACACCGCGGGCCGAGATGGCGGGCAAGGTGGCAAAGTGGGCGAACTCTCATCCGGAGGTGTGGAAGTCGCGGCCAGTGAAGGGCGATGTTGGCCTGGTCTTCATTCCCGAGTCTGAACTCTTCAATTATGTGCAGCAAGGGGAGACTGCGTACTATGCGCAATCGATAAAAGGCGCGTATCAGGCGTTCTTTGACCAGAATATTCTGGCGGATTTTGTGGCTCTGGAGAATATCGACGAGTACAAGCTTATCTATCTTGCGTATCCGGTCATGCTGAAGCGCGAGACCGCCGACCGGCTGAAGAAATATGTAGAGAATGGCGGAACCTTGCTATGCGAAGGGCTGCCGGCTTACTTCGGCGACTTCGGCCATGTTGGGACGGTCCAGCCAAACTATGGCCTCGACCAGTTGTTTGGCGCGCGAGAGAAGTATGTCGAATTCGATCCTGACCTCTCTGAACAACTGCTGTTTGAAGTGAAGGGAAGCAAAATCTATGGCCGCTACTTTCGCCAGGACTACGATCTAGAGGGCGGCAAAGCGGCAGGCCAATACACGAATGGCAACATCGCCGCAGTCGAGAACAGTTTTGGCAAGGGGCGGACGTTGCTGATGGGTTCCTTCCCCGGAGCGGGATACTACCTGCATCATGGCGCGGCAACCAGGGAGTTGTTTGCCAGCTTGCTGAAACTCGCTGGACTGACGCCGCAGGTGACGATTGACGATCCCGCAGTCCAGGCTCGACTGCATGAGGGAGCCGGCGGAACGCATATCTGGGTGACAAACCCGACGCGAGAGTCGAAGCAGGTGACGGTATCTGTAGCAGGGGATGAGCTTCTCTCGGCTGCGGAGGATGTTTGGGGAGATGCGCACATCACACTGGCCGGCCGGCAGTTGACGATGACCGTTCCGCCACGCGACGCTGTGGTCGTGATGCTGCGATAACGCCCGCTGCGCCGCATAACTGCGCCTTGAACTGGATGAGAATAGTAAACTCGCTAGCGCAACTCCATCGCAGGCGGGTCAATGGCTCTTCCACCAACGACTATATGCGTTTACGATCCGTTGCCAAACAGGACGATTTCCAATTGGCATATCCATTCTGCTAGGATGACCCCCGCTATGAGCCCCATTGATTCTGCCCGCCGCAATCTACTAAGACTCAGCAGTATGGGTCTTGCCGCCTCCACGATTCCAGCATTTGCCGCAGCCAGGAAAGCCGCTGCCCCTGCGCTCTCGCCCATGCAGTTCGACGTGCGCGCCTACGGCGCAACCGGCGACGGCAAGACCGTCGATTCGCCCGCCATCAATAAGGCCATCGAAGCGGCCGCGGCAGCCGGTGGAGGCACAGTCATCTTCCCCGCGGGCAATTATGTCAGCTTCTCCATTCGGCTGAAGAGCCATGTGGATCTGTATCTTTCGCAGGGTTCGGCGATCATTGCGGCGGATTCGCCGCTTCCCGGCCAGACCACCGGATATATGGGAGGAGCGTACGATCCGGCCGAGCCCAAGACGGCGTGGGATGCCTACCAGGACTACGGGCACAACCACTGGCACAACTCGCTGCTTTGGGGCGACGGTATCAGCGACTTCTCCATTACCGGTCCCGGCCTCATCTGGGGCAAAGGGCTGAGCTTTGGCGCAGGCCCTGGCAGGCCCCCCGTCGAGTCAGGTGGCGCCACAGGAGTCGGCACGCATGTAGAACGTCCCGGCGACCCTGGCATACCCGCAGCTGCTGGGGCACCCGCAGCCGCAACGGCAGGTGGACGAGGCGGTGCAGGTGCAGCGGGAGTACCCGGCGCAGCAGGTGGACCAGGTGCAACAGGTGGACGAGGCGGGGCCGGAGCGCCACAGGTGCTAGGCAACGGCCGGGTGGCGATGGCCCGCGGCAACTATCCCATGTATCAAGCCGAGCAGTCCGGTGTCGGCAACAAGGCCATCGGCCTCAAGAACTGCCACAACGTCGTTCTGCGCGACTTCTCCATTCTCAAGGGCGGGCACTTCGCGATACTGGTCACCGGCGTTGACAACCTCACAATCGACAATCTCAAAATCGACACCGACCGCGACGGCATGGACATCGACTGCTGCAAAAACGTGCGCGTCTCCAACTGCACGGTAAACTCCCCCTGGGATGACGCCATCGTGCCCAAGGCCAGCTTTGCACTGGGGTATAACCGCTCCTGCAACAACATTGCCATCACCAACTGCTACGTCGCAGGGTGCTGGGAATTGGGCAGTGTGCTGGACGGCACCTGGAAGCGCAGGTCGAACGGCGGCACCGGACGCATCAAGCTGGGCACGGAGTCCAACGGAGGATTTGTCAACCTCTCCGTCTCGAACTGTGTCTTCGAGGGCTGCCAGGGCCTCGCGCTGGAGACCGTCGACGGAGGCCATCTGGAAGACGTTGCCATCACGAACATCACCATGCGGGACATCATCAGTTGCCCCATCTTCCTGCGTCTTGGCGCACGCCTGCGCGGCCCCAAGGGCGCTGTGGGAACGGACCAGAGCACCGTAACAGGCACCCTCAAGCGCGTACTTATTTCCAACGTTACATGCCACAACACTGTCTCCAGGTTCGGCTCCAATATCACCGGCATTCCCGGTTTTCCCGTGGAAGACCTCAAGATCTCCGATGTCTTCGTCGAGTGCGTCGGTGGAGGCACGGCCGATCAGGCCAAGATCGAAGTTGGCGAGCACGAAAACTCCTACCCCGAGCCGTCCATGTTGGGACCACTGCCTGCCTACGGCTTCTACTTCCGCCACGTCAACCGGCTGGAGATGAGCCATGTAGAAGTCGCGCCGGTTGCGCCCGACGCACGCCCGTGCATCTATCTGGATGAAGTACATCGCGCGGACTTCTTTGCCATTACCGCGCCCAGCTCGCCGCCCGCCTTCTCCATCAACAAGTCCACGGACGTGCGCATCCTGATGAGCCGCGCCGCGCCGGACTCCATCATCGCGTAATGCTCAGCCGGTTCGGCAGTATCAAAGGAAAGAAAATCTGTCGTGACAGACCATCCAAACTGCATACTGGTTCAACGGCAGCTATGCAAGGAGAGTCATGCGTATCGTCGACCTGCGTGAAATCACAGCGCCGATCTCAAGCCCGATTGCCAACGCTTATATCGATTTTTCGCGGATGACCTGCTCGCTGGTCGCCGTCGTCACGGATGTAATTCGCGATGGCAGGCCTGTTGTCGGGTATGGATTCAACTCCAATGGCCGCTATGGCCAGGGCGGACTCATCCGCGAGCGTTTTGCACGCCGCCTGCTGGAGGCCCCGCCCGGCATCCTGCTGAACGACGCCGGAGACAATTTCGATCCCGACCGCATATGGACTGTGCTGATGCACAACGAGAAGCCCGGCGGGCATGGCGAGCGCAGCGTTGCAGTTGGCACCATCGATATGGCGGTGTGGGATGCCGTAGCCAAGATCGCGGTCATGCCGTTGTTCCGGCTGCTGGCGGAGCGACACAGCATGCAGGCCGATCCGCGCGTCTTCGTCTATGCCGCTGGCGGGTACTACTATCCCGGCAAGGACCTGGCTGCTCTGCGCGCGGAGATGCGCAGCTATCTCGACCGCGGATACACCGTAGTGAAGATGAAGATTGGCGGCGCCAGCATCGACGAAGACCGTGAACGCATCGAAGCCGTGCTGGCGGAGATCGGCAACGAAGCGCAGCTTGCCGTAGATGCCAATGGCCGCTTCAATCTGGAAACCGCGATTGCCTATGCGAAGATGCTGCGCGAGTACCCTCTGTTCTGGTACGAGGAGGCTGGCGATCCGCTGGATTACGCGTTGCAGGCGGCCCTTGCGGAGTTCTATCCCGGCCCCATGGCTACCGGAGAGAATCTCTTCAGCCATCAGGATGCGCGCAATCTGCTGCGCTACGGCGGCATGCGCCCGGACCGCGACTGGCTACAGTTCGACTGCGCTTTGTCTTACGGGCTGTGCGAGTATATGCGGACCTTGCAGGCGCTGAAGGTCGCAGGATGGTCGCCGCGCCGCTGCATTCCACACGGTGGGCACCAGATGTCCTTGAACATTGCGGCCGGGCTCGGACTAGGTGGAAATGAAAGCTACCCAGATCTCTTCCAGCCCTATGGCGGATTTCCAGATGGTGTCCGCGTTGAGGGCGGCACTATCACCATGCCCGATCTGCCTGGCATCGGTTTCGAAGGGAAGGCTGATCTCATCCGTGTGATGCGGTCGCTTGCGGAGTAGACCTACGATGTCTGAGAACCATGTCAGTACGGCAGCTCCGGCCTCTCACCGACACCTACTGGGGCCGTTGTGGTTGCAGGTGCTGGTGGCCATTGTGCTTGGCATTATCGCGGGAGTGTTCTTCCCTCGCCAGGCGGTAGCGCTCAAGCCGTTAGGGGATGGATTCGTACGCCTGATCCGTATGACGCTGGCGCCGATCATCTTCGCCAGCGTCGTCATTGGCATCGCCCGGATGGGCGATTTGAAGGAAGTGGGACGCGTCGGCGCCAAGGCCCTGCTCTATTTCGAAGTAGTCTCCACGGTTTCTCTGTTGATGGGGTTGATTGCCGTGACCGTGCTGCATCCCGGCCGGGGAATGAATATCGATGCGTCCACTCTGGATACCAAAGCCATCGCCGGATACACCGCGACGGCCCAGCATCTCGGCTTTACAGACTTTCTGCTGAACATCATTCCATCCAGCATTGGCGATGCCTTTGTCAGCGGCAATGTGTTGCAGATCATCGTGTTCGGCGTGCTGTTTGGTTTGGCGCTCTCGCAGTTCCGCGAAGACGCGCGCCCGCTGGTGAATATGCTGGACCTCTTGCTGCGCGGCATGTTCGGCATCGTGCGTTTTGTCATGCGCTTTGCGCCCATCGGCGCCTTCGGCGGCATGGCATATACCATCGGCCAGTATGGTCTGCGCAGTCTTAGACCGCTGGTGCAGTTCACGGCAGACGTATGGCTTGTATCCATCGTCTTCGTCCTGGTGGTACTCGGCGGCATTGCGCGTGCAGCGGGATTGAGCCTGTTCAAACTGCTGCGTTATTTCCGCGAAGAGATTCTGATCACCCTTGGCACCTCTTCGTCGGAGGCGGTGATGGCGCCGTTGATACTCAAGCTGGAGCAGCTCGGCTGTGAGGGCTCCATTGTTGGCATGGTGATGCCCGCGGGCTACACCTTCAACGCCGGCGGCACCGCCATCTATCTGGCCATGGGCGCAATCTTCATCGCGCAAGCCACCAATACGCACCTTAGTCTGGCAGACGAGATCGGTGTCCTGCTGGTGCTTATGCTCACTTCGAAGGGGTCGGCTGGGGTCGCTGGAGCGGGGTTTGTCACTCTGGCCGCAACCCTGACCACCATGCACCAGATTCCGGCCGCTGGCCTGGTCCTGCTGCTTGGTGTGGAGCAGTTTACCAATGCAGCACGCGCGGTCACCAACATCATCGGCAACTGCGTTGCAACCATCGTGATCGCCAAGTGGGAGCGTGCCTTCGACGATCGGCGCGCGGAGGATGTTCTGAATGGCGTTTCCATGAAATCCGAAACGCCGCAATCCGCCGCGAGCATGCGCGAGTCGTAACCGTTTCTAAAAAAACATACCAGCCGACTCAGTTCCCAGCGGCGAGCGCATCAGCGATTGCATTGCCTGCGGCTGAGGTGCTCGCCGTGCCGCCTACGTCACGAGTGCACCGTGATTTGTCGACCAGTGTGCTCTCGATGGCTCTGACGATGGCGGTGCCTGCTTCCACTTCACCAAGATGGTCCAGCATCATGGCGGCGGACCATATCTGGCCGATGGGATTTGCGATGCCCTGGCCGGCAATATCCGGGGCGGAGCCGTGCACAGGCTCGAACAGGGACGGGAAGCGACCTTCGGGATTGATGTTGCCGGAAGGTGCGATGCCAATCGTTCCAGCGCAGGCTGGGCCCAGATCGGACAAAATGTCGCCGAACAGGTTGGAGGCTACAACGACGTCGAACCGATCGGGGTTGAGAACAAACTGCGCGGTGAGAATGTCGATATGATATTTGTCCCACCTGACGTTGGGGAAGGCATTGCTGATCTCCACCACGCGCTCGTCCCAGAAGGGCATTGTGATGGAGATGCCGTTGGATTTGGTGGCCGAAGTCAGGTGTTTCTTTTCGCGTCTTTGCGCCAGATTGAAGGCGAAGTTCAGGACGCGGTCTACGCCGATACGGGTCATTACCGTCTCCTGCAGGACGACTTCGCGGTCGGTCCCCGGAAAGATTCTTCCACCGATGGAAGAGTATTCGCCCTCCGTGTTCTCGCGCACCACAAAGAAGTCGATGTCGCCCGGCTTGCGTCCGGCGAGTGGGCACGGGACGCCGGGCATCAGCCGAACCGGCCGCAGGTTGACGTACTGATCGAACTCGCGGCGGAAGGCAATCAGCGATCCCCACAGTGAGATGTGGTCAGGAACCTTTTCCGGCCAGCCCACGGCGCCGAAGAAGATGGCGTCATGGTGGCCAATCTGCTCCTTCCAGTCATCCGGCACCATCTTGTTGTGCTTCAGGTAATAGTCGCTGGAGGCGAAGTCGAAATCTTCGAGTTGGAGCTTGAAGCCGAATTTTTCAGCGGCGGACTGAAGCACACGGACGCCTTCCGGGACGACCTCCGTACCAATTCCGTCGCCGGGGATGACGGCAATTTTATAGCACCGATTCTTGTTGCTGGGTTGCGGCATGTTAAAGCGCCTTTCGTGTTTGCAGGTCCTGGTCTCTCTCTCGTTGCGTCGCATGACGCAGCAGGAGGATGGTTATGGCAGACACTATCAGGGTACCGCCAACCAGATAAAGCCCGCGACTGAAATGCCCGTTGCCTCCATCATTCGCACCGATCATAATGGGACCGACGAAGCCGCCCAGGGTGCCCAGGGAGTTGATCAGTCCGATGGAGGCGGCCGCGGCACTTCCGCCAAAGAACAGAGTAGGCAGGCTCCATAGGGGAGGTTTGGCGGCGCTCACCCCGAACGCGGTGAGACTGAGTCCAGTGATGGCCAGAATGGCGGAAGAGCCTGCGCGCGCGACCACAGCCATTCCAATTGCTGCAATCAAACACGCAATCGCCGCGTGCCAGTATCGCTCGCCTGTACGGTCGGAGTGGCGCGACCACATCACCATGCCGATCACAGCAATCAGGTTTGGGATGGCTACGAGCAGCCCGACATTGAATACCGAGAAGCCCAGGCCTTTGACGATCATCGGAGCCCAGAATCCAATCGTGTATAGCCCAGCCGAGGTTCCGAAGTATGCCAGTGAAAGTGTCAGGACCTTCCAGTCGGCAAGCGCGCGCCATGCGCTGTGGCTGCGGGGATCCTTGATGGCGGCCTGCTCATCGAGGACTGCCTGTGTGAGCCACTCGCGCTCGTCCGTGGCGAGCCACGCGGCATCCGCTGGGCGATCCGTCAGAAGCCAGAACGTAACCAGGCCCAGGAGAAGTGCCGGTACGCCTTCGAGCAGGAAGAGCCACTGCCAGCCGCGCAGACCGAGGATGCCATTCATCTGCATCAGTGCGCCTGAGATGGGCGAACCCACGAGTCCCGCCGCCGGTGCAGCCGCCATAAACATCGCGGTCACCACCGAGCGATGATTGGCGGGAAACCAGTAGCTGATGTAGAGGATGATTCCAGGAAAGAAACCAGCTTCCGCCAGGCCAAGCAGAAACCTGAGGACATAGAAGCTGATGGGGCCACGCGTGAAGGCCATGGCGATCGAGACAAGGCCCCATGTAATCATCACCCGACCAATCCAGAACCGCGCCCCCACGTTGTGCAGGATCATAGTGGAAGGCACCTCGAAGACGAAGTAGCCCAGAAAGAATATGCCTGAACCAAACCCGAACATCTGCGCCGTAAGGCCAACATCCCGGTTCATGGTGAGGGCAGCGAACCCTACGTTGATACGATCCAGAAACGCAACAAAGTAAAGCAGCATCAGGAACGGAATCAGCCGCAATGTGATTTTGCGAATCGTGCGTTCTTCGAGGAGGCTTGTGGCTGGCTTTGCAGTGTCGCTCATACTCTCCCCTTGACGGTCTGCGGGCCCTATGGGTTCGGCGCCGTGAACAGGCGATCGTAGTCGCGCCAGTGTGCGTTCATCACATCGATCTTGTGCTTGATCTGGGCCGTGATAGTGGGGCCGAGACGCATAATCGTCTCTTCGGCGGGCGTCGGCGCAAGGTCCAGAATCGGTTCGCTTGTGCTTTGCAGCAGGCGATTGAGGTTGACCATGGTGTCAATCTCCGTGCGTGCCGTTTGCATCAGGTCCGTGCGGTCCCAACTGGACTGTACGCCCAGCACCGGATTTGGATCGGGCTTTTCGCCGATCGCCTTCACACGATCCAACTGCGCTTGATACTCCACCATGTCGTCCGCCGATTGCAGCAGATAAATAACGGCCTGTAGTCGCTTGCCCAACAGATCCCACTCTTTGCGTGCCGCATCGTCCGTGGCCGCGCGTTGAATCCCTTCCACCAGGCTCAGAGCCCTGCGCGCCCGCGGCAGTGTGACCTCGATGGTGCGCTGGAAGAGCATCCTGGCGCCCCAGCCCTCATACATCCTCATGGCCTGTATATCGATCAGGTCGCCGGCCTGCTCTTCGCCCTTCGCCTGGAAGAGGAACGGACGATAGTCCTTCGTCTCCGTCGCGCTCAGCGCGTCCGGAAACGGAACCATGGGCCGGGTAATCCAGCGATTGAGCACATGCCCCATGCGAAGCATGCTGCCGAAGTCCAACACCTGCAAGTTCTGCTGGACATCGTTCAACGCGCTCCATACCTCGACCAGGTTGTCCGCTTGTCCTTCACCCACCTCGCTTGTGGCAAAGGCACGCAGCGTTGTCACCCGTTGGGTCAGCGTGCGCATGGGCTTGCCTTCCGTGAACTTCAGCAGGCGGTAGTTGAAGTACATGGTTGTGCTGTCCCCAAAGTTGATCATCGTTCGTGCTTGCGCGGACGTACCGCCGCTACTGAGCGATGGCACTACGATGCCGGTCACCGGATAGAACGCTCCCGCACTGCCTTCCGTGGCAACGCCCGCGAATGCCCGGCCATCGGGTCCTTCGCGACCCTGTACAGCCAGTCCGCGAGGCAGCTTGCGTACGATGCCATCCAGCACATCTTCTGAGAAAGTCGGCACCATCCACGGGCGGGCCGCAATCGGGTTCAGGCTGATCTGGATCTCGTGGCCTGCGTCCCTGGCGGCCTGCTGGGCGTTGATCAGGAAGCCTGAGACGCGGTCCGACATGGGCCGGTCTTTATAGTTACTGTTGCCATTGATGCCGGGATAAAGCGATGGCGCCCAGTCAAAGCCCGATCCGGCGTCGATGGTGACCCAGTTGAACTGCTCGACCTCCGGGCATGTCTTCAGCAGGCTCTGCATGGACTCGCGAAGCATCCGCAAGGTATCGGGCTCATCCACATTGGGGGCGAAGTACACATTGCGCGAGCGGTTGGGCTGATCGATTCGCGGGCCGCGCAGCTCCGGGTGCGCCGTGAAGAACGCCTCCGGCAGCACCTCCGGCTCGTTTGCGTTCCACACGCCTTTCAGGCCAACCTTACCCAGGACTGCGCATCGCTGCTGCAAAATCCCCGATACCTCCGCCGAGTACCTGGCGTCCACATACGGCCGAAGTTCTTCCGGGGGAAAGATCGTCAGCACACCAGCATGGTGTACGAACCACATTGGGTAAGGGTCCGCGGAATCCATCTCCCAGGTGGCCAGCGGGAGCCCATCGGTGACGAGCATATGGGTTGCTCCAAGCTCCTTCGAGAGGGTGGCCTTGCGCTCGAACTGAGCCAGGTCGGCGGCTTGCTGCCGCGCAGATTCTGCGGCTGCGTCACGCGGTGCAGCCGTCTGCGCATGCGAAGCGGAAGTCATGAACCCGATCGCCAGCACTGGACCGATCAGCAGAGAGTACTTGATCTTCCTCGAATGCAGAGATGAATCGATCATCAAGCGCCGCCATCGCCCGCCGGCGGAGTATTGGGTCCACGCCCTCCCCCTCCGAAACCTCCGGCGGGTGCGGTGGGCACGGCGGTGGGCAGCACGTCGGCGCACAACTCCAGCACCGCGATGGCGTTCAGGCCGCTTTGCGAGGAACCGTTTGTGTCGACCCCGTCGTCGATTGCAGCCAGCGCATTCGGAGGCAGTACGCGGCCACCGCGAGCACGACCGCCGCCGCCCCGCAGACCCGCAAGAGCGTTCTGCGCCAGCGCCGGATCTTTGGTCGCATGATAGGCGTAGGCCACCAGCTTGCCCTGGCTGATGCCCGCGCCTGAGTTGGTGCAGAAATCCACCCAGAGTTTTTGCCACGCTGGGTCGTCGATGCTCATATTGAGCTCCATCATCACCTCCGCCCCACCCATGATGGTGGCTAGGTTATAGGTGCCCAGCGTAGCGTCGCGCGCGGTCAGCTTGCCCGTCGCAGGGTCGAAGCCCATCAGCATATTCTTGCCGGTGCGGAACCCGTGGGGCATGGCCTCCATGGACTTCATGCCGGCAACGATCTTGTCGCGCCATTGCGTGTCGCCGGTGCGCTCCCACTCCGTCATCCAGTTGCCAGCCAGGGCCAGCCAGTCTGGGCCGGAACGCACCCGCGTCACGAACTTCTCATCGCCGGCGCGCGGCGGGTCCGCCTCTCGCATGGGGTCGTAGGCGATCACAGACTTATCCGCCTGCAATGCATCGTGCATCACATCGCCGGTGCGCTCGTCGCTGGTGAGGTAGTAGTAGAACCGCCGGAACGCAGCCTGTCCGATGCGCGCCTCCTTGGCCCCGTCCCCCCAGTGCGAGACGCCGTGCCGCGTGCCCAGGCCTGCCATCGGGCCGAAGTGGTAACTGTCCACCTCGCCGGTATGGCGCGTCATGGCCTCCGCCAGGCGGAAGATGTCCGCGCGCCCGGAGCGCAGGAAGGAGTACCACAGCCAGCTATCGGTGCCCAGTTCGGAGTTGTCCCACGCCATGCCGCCCAGGTCATAACGCCAGACGTGGCGTGCGGTGTCGTACGAGTGCATGACATCGCCGAAGTTCCAGAACCCATACCAGTTTCGCTGGTCCACCTGACCAAGATAGAGGTTGAGCGTGGCATCCAGACCACTCTCAACCGAAGCCTTGAAAGGTGTCGAGGTGTCCCGCACGCTCCATAGGCCGAACGCGCGCACATCGTGGTAATACTGCGGCGAAGCCACCAGAACGGGAGGCGTGCTGCCAGCCTTCGCCATCAGGGCGCTGCCGGCCTTGGCCGGTACGCTCCCGGTTGGCCACAGAGTGATCTCGCTGGTGCGTGCGATGCCATAGGGCGTGCTGTTGCCCGGCTGCACATCCTCGTATGATGCCTCAAGTCCGTGCGCCCTCGTGTCGTAGTGTCGCAGGTCCATCGCGGCAGCCTCCGGCGACCACAGCCACGCGGTAAGCTGCGCGGCGGAACTGGAAGCGCTTTGCACATGCAACTCCGCTGGGTAGGACTGCCAAAAGTTCTTCACGCTCAAACCCAACCCGCCGCTCACATCGCCCACAAACACGTGGCCCGATGCGCGCGTGCCTGCCGCCGAAAAAAGCCAGGTGCTCTGCTGGTTGGTTCGCTTCTTAATGGTGAATCCATCGGGATTGAGCTGCACCAGCTTGAAGTTGTCCCACACAGCCCAATCACTGACCATGTTACGGCCCTGCTGGTTCATCTGCGCGCGATTAGGCACGCGCTGGCCCTCCAGCTGGACCGGGTATACATCCTTGCCGCTGGCGTCGGTAACGATACGCGTTCCGCCCGAGCGCCCGATCAGCGGCTGAATCGGCTCGGACCACAGGCCGTCGTCAACGCCGGAGAATCGCACATGGCGGTTCTGGATCTCCTCGCGCATGGGCACGGCAAACGTGACCCCCAGGCCGTGAATGAAATCTTTTGACTGGTCGCCATCGAAGAGAATCGTATGCACCATCCGCACCGATGTCTCGCCCGAGTAAAAGTACAGGCGCACATGAAACGGCAGCCACTCACGGCCCGACTTCACACCCTTATGGACTCCGTCAAACTTCACCACGGCGCGCACCGGGCCGGTCTGCTCCACGGTGACCTTCTGCACCAGGCTGGCAAATTTTTCTTGCGGACTCACCTCGCCGGGCTCGCCATCCGGGCCGTTCTGCATAATGCATACCAGCTGTCCGGCGCCAACAACAGCACGTCCCTCCACCGTCATCGACTCCACCAGGTTCATGCCGCCTGTGGCCGGGATCGAGCATTGCAGCGCGCCCGTGTTGACGACGACCGTCTTGCCGTCGTTCGTCACCTTCAGCGTGCCAGCGACCGCAGGCGTGCCAGTCGCGAGGCTCAAGGGACCAGCCAGCCCAGCGGGAACAACCGTGGCAAGTCCACTCCATTTCAGGGAACCGTCCGGCCAGTAAGCCAGCGGCCAGCTCTGCACGGGCAGGTCCTTCCCGTCCGCGCTCAGGCTGAATCCCGCGCCTCGTGCAACCGCACCCTGCGGCCACGGCACTCCCCAACTGACGCCGCCGGAGACCAGAGGCGGCTCTGCCGTGAGCCACGAGAGCGCAACCCTTTGCGGCGCGGCTGTAGCAGGTCTGCGAGCCTGTGCAGCGGCAAGCAGGTTGCCTTCGGCGAGCTTACTGGTGGTCATTGCGGCGCCGGCCAGCGCTGCATCCTTCAGAAATTCACGGCGAGTCGTTTGCACCACAATCATTCTCCTTGCCAGGCTGCGCCGTTCGGACGAGCCGGGTCTTGATCGCCCATTATGAGCCTCCCAGGCGGGGTTGTGAAGCGGGGAGCATTCCAGTGTTCCCCGGCAAGCCTTAGGGCTGGTTCGGGAATGTCCGCTTGCCATCCCTGGCAACCACCGACATCCCTACTCAAGAATCCCACTGTTGCATCGGTCTG
Organism: Acidobacteriaceae bacterium; assembly: GCA_035510935.1. Lineage (GTDB taxonomy): Bacteria > Acidobacteriota > Terriglobia > Terriglobales > Acidobacteriaceae > Edaphobacter. The sequence continues at coordinate 8,813 of DATKGA010000123.1, read as the reverse complement.
AGTGGTAAGCTGGCGCTGTCCAAAACGCGCTGTTTTTTAGAGTTTGCGGCGTGCTTCAGGCAGGAGAAGATCAGAGGACCGATATGCAAATGACGAAGTATTTTATACTCGCCGCAGTTCTGATGACATCGGGTGCAGTTATCGCAGCGCAGGCCCAGGCGCACGATAAGGCACAACCGAAAGCCCACCCCATTCCCAGCATCGTGCAGCAAGATGGCCGATACGCCCTCATGGTGGATGGCGCGCCCTATCTGATGCTGAGCATGCAGACGAACAACTCCAGCGACTGGCCGGCCACGCTGCCGCAGGTGTGGCCCGCGGCCGAAGCCCTGCACGTCAACACGGTGGAGACGCCCATCTACTGGGAGCAGTTTGAGCCGAAGCCGGGGCAGTTCGACACCACGCAGATCGACACCGTCCTCAACCAGGCGCGCGCGCACCACATACATCTGGTGCTGCTCTGGTTCGGCACCTGGAAGAACGGCAGCCAGCACTACATGCCCGATTGGATGAAGCTCGAACCGGAGAAGTACTCCCATGTGATCAACAAGCGCGGTGAGCCGGTGGACTCGCCGTCGCCCTTTGCCCAGGCTTCGCTCGACGCGGACATCCACGCATTTACCGCGTTCATGAAGCATCTGAAGACTGCCGATCCTGAGCGGACGGTGTTGATGGTGCAGGTTGAGAACGAAACCGGCACCTGGTGGACCTTGCGCGATTACTCTCCTGAAGCGGAGAAGCTATTCGCGGCTTCGGTCCCAGCCGACGTTCTCAAGGCCATGAACGTGTCGCCCGGCTCGCGTTCCGCGAACTGGCAGGATGTCTTCGGCACGGAGGCCGAGGTGAACTTCCACGCCTGGGCCATTGCGCGCTATGTTGGGCAGATCGCCGCCGCAGGCAAGGCAATCTACCCTCTACCTCTCTATGTCAATGCCGCACTGCGCGATCCCATCAAGCCCGGCGCGCCCGGCAGTTACGAGTCAGGAGGCCCCACCGACAACGTGCTGAACATCTGGAAGGCGGAGGCACCCTCAATCGACATTCTTGCGCCAGACATCTACAACAACGATGCCACGGCGTATCTGAAGATACTGGACCTTTATCATCGTCCGGACAATGCCTTGTTTGTGCCGGAGACCAGCAGCTCTGCTGCCACCGCTCGCTTCTTCTTCTCCGCGCTCGGACGTCAGGCCATCGGCTACTCGCCCTTCGGGTTGGACTACACGCGAACTCCCGCGCCGCAGCCCGGCGCAGCAGGCGCGCAGGATAGCTTTCTGCAACCGACAGCGCAGAACTACCAGCTCATCGGGCCCATGATGCGCGACATCGCCCGTCTCAACTTCGAGGGCAAGCTGCAGGCCGTCGCCGAGGAGCCGGGAACGGCCACCCAGACGCTTCATTTCGGCGACTGGGACGCGTTCGTCACCTACGGCGCGGGTCGAGGAGCTGCTCCAAGGCAAAGCGCCGAGCCGACGGGACGCGCTCTGGTGGCGCAACTGGCGGAAAACCAGTTCCTGGTTACCGGGATGAATGCGCACGTTGACTTCCGCCCAGCCGGAACCGAACAACAGCGCAGGTCGCAGCAGATCGAGACTGGCACCGGACAGACTCCATCCGCGCTGATCGATGGCAAGTGGATCCATCGGCAATTTCTAAAGGTGGAGGAAGGGAGCTACGAAAATGGCTCCTTCAAGTTCCGGCGAATCCTGAATGGCGACCAGACCGACTACGGGCTCAACTTCTCATCCGCGCCCCAGGTGCTGCGCGTATCGGTCGCCACTTATTGAGGTCGAATAGCTACAGTGATTCACCCAAGTCTATGACTTCTTGAGTGTTGATCTTATATGGACTGGTGCGTCCTCACCATTACGGCCCAGCCGCCCATATAAACGGCACTGCGCTCTATGCGTCACAGCCGCTCTAGGGGCCGGATGCTTTCAACATCCGGATCGCTTCTGTGTACCTCAGACCGGGCGCGACCGGAGCGAACCCGCTCGCCTCTTCGTTGATCTGAAAGCTAAACGTCTTCAACATCAGCGCTTTACCGTTCACATGCAGCGTCAAGCGTGTCAGCTCCCAGTCGTGCCCGCCAACGTCGGTCTGCTCCATCAGCACGGTTCCACCCTTGTTCAGTTTACCGATGATCCCGAATCCGAAGTCTACATCGGCAATAAAGTGGCCATCCAGCCTGATCAGCCGCTCCTGCATGACATCGATCCATACCTCTCCCGCGACGCCGCGGAGCAAGTCCGACTCCATGTTGGGCGGAGTGAAGTGCGGATTAGGGGTGAAGCTCAACCGGTAGCACTGGCCAGCGGCGCAGGAGGCCATCCCTTCAAACCGGTAGAGAAACGCATCCGGCAACAGGGCAAGCAGCCGGTTTGCGCGCTCTGCGTCCTTCTGCTCGCTCTTGTGGCGATGCTCCTGTAGTTCGGGATGCGCAGTGAGCGTGTCCAGGCGCTCCAGCTCGGCGCGGTCGGCCGCGGCGTTCAAAGGTTTGCCGTCCACGCCGACCAGGCGCGCAACGTCGCCATCCACGGTCTCGATGATCCTCTTGGTTGTGTCGCGATGCTCGTCGGTCCGATGGATAACATAGCGCAATAGCGGGTGGTTCTTTTCGGCGTCGAGCCTATGTTGTACTGCGCGACGCACCAGGGTCGTAGCATCGACCGGCGAAGGGGGCTGGCTGTGCGCAGGCGAGACCGGTGCGAATGTCAGGGCCAGCAGAGTTAGGCAGAAAACGCCGATCCCGCATCGGGACGACGGAAGGGCTGCGCGGAAGGTGGACATCCTGGACAGAGTCACGAGCATAGCAAGGTCTATCCCTCAAGAATACCCAACAATATGCTGTCCATGGGTTTGCGTCCCGCGGAGCGAAGCGGAGGAAGCCGGTTCCCGGGGAATGAAGCAGCACTGAGTCTGGAGGGAAGCTGCTATCGTTAAATAAACAGCGAATCCTTTAGCAATGTCGCTTGCTGAAGCCTGATTAGCCTGGCTGATGGTTACGCCGATCGGGACGATCTCTATGCGGCCCTGGCATCACGATGCTCGTCCAAAGGAGTTTTGATGTGGATTGTACGTCTCGCACTTAGGAGACCCTACACATTCGTAGTGATGTCGCTGCTGCTGTTCTTCCTGGGCCCGGTGGTGATTCTGCGTACGCCGGTCGATATCTTTCCCAACATCGACATCCCGGTTGTCTCGGTGGTCTGGAGCTATGCCGGACTCTCGCCTCAGCAACTCAGCGACCGCATTACAGTGCAGTACGAGCGCAGCCTGACCACCACGGTCAATGACATCGAGCATACCGAGTCGCAGACACTGAATGGGATCGCTGTCATCAAGGTGTACTTTCACCCCAACGTCAACATCTCCCAGGCCGTCGCGCAGATCTCGGCCATCTCGCAGGCTGCGCTGCGGATGTATCCCGCAGGCACGACGCCTCCGCTCATTATTCAATACAGCGCATCCAGCGTGCCCGTGCTGCAACTCGGGCTCTCGGGAAATGGCCTGACCGAGCAGCAGTTGAACGACTTCGGGGGAAACTTTATCCGTACCCAACTGGCCACCGTGCAGGGAGCCGCCATGCCGCTGCCCTACGGCGGCAAGCTGCGCCAGGTACAGGTGGACATCGACACCCAGAAACTGCAGGCCTACGGCCTCTCCGCTTCCGACGTGGTGAACGCGGTGAGCGCGCAGAGCATCATCCTGCCCGCCGGTGAAGTCAAGATGGGCCACGTCGATTATCAGATCGAGACCAATAGCGCGCCGGAATCGATTGAGGCGCTCAACAACCTGCCCATCAAGACTGTGAACGGCTCCACCATCTATATTCATGACATTGGCAATGTGCGCGACGGATTTCCTCCACAGACCAATATTGTGCGCGTCGACGGGCAGCGCGCCTCTCTACTCACCGTCCTGAAGACGGGCAACGCATCCACTCTGGACATCATCTCGAATGTGCGCAAGCAGTTGCCGCTGATTGCCGCGCAGTTGCCGCCTGCGCTACAGATCCGGCCCATCGCCGATCAATCGGTCTTCGTCAAATCGGCGATCAGCGGGGTTGTGCGTGAGGCGATCATCGCCGGCTGTCTAACCGCAACCATGATCCTCATTTTTCTCGGAAGCTGGCGCTCAACCATCATCATCGCGGTATCGATTCCCTTGTCCATCATCTGCTCGCTGCTGATGCTGGCGGTGCTGGGCGAGACCATCAATATCATGACCCTGGGAGGCCTGGCCCTGGCCGTCGGCATCCTGGTTGACGATGCCACGGTTACGATCGAAAACATCAATCGCTTTCTGGAAGAGGGCGAGCAGGTCGAGCCTGCAATCCTAGACGGGGCCGCTCAGATTGCGGTGCCTGCCTTCGTCTCCACACTCGCCATCTGCATTGTTTTTGTCCCGATGTTCTTTCTTGGCGGAGTCGCGCGCTATCTTTTCGTTCCCCTGGCCGAGGCGGTCGTATTCGCCATGCTTGCGTCGTACTTCCTGTCGCGGACGGTTGTGCCTACCATGGCCAAGTATCTGCTGAAAGGCCACGAGCACGACCGCGTGCAGCAGGCGCGCGCAAGCTACAACCCTTTTGTCCGCTTCCAGATCGCCTTCGAGCACGCCTTCGAGAATCTGCGCGACTGGTACCACGGTGCCCTGCGGCTCCTGCTTGAGTTTCGAGTTGTGTTTTTGCTCTCGATTGCGGCGTTCTGGATTGTATCGGTGGCGCTGCTCTACCCGTGGCTGGGGCAGGACTTCTTTCCTTCGGTGGATAGTGGCCAGTTCAAGCTGCATGTGCGCGCGCACACTGGTACACGCATCGAAGACACGGCGCGGCTGTGCGATCAGATCGAGGACGTTATCCGTCGCGAGATTCCCCCGCGTGAGCTGGGCACAATCATCGATAACATTGGTCTCCCATACTCGGGCTTGAATCTCTCCTACTCGAACTCGGCCCCGGTGGGTACGGGGGATGCCGACATCCTGGTCTCACTGGAGGGAAAACACAGGCCCACCGCGGAGTTCACGCGCGCGTTGCGCGACAAGCTAACCCAGCAGTTTCCCGGCACCGAGTTTTACTATCTGCCCACTGATATGGTGAGCCAGATTCTAAACTTCGGCCTGCCGGCCCAGATCGATGTGCAGGTGGCAGGCCTGCAGGTGTACCAAAACCGCGCTTTGGCCGAGCAGTTAATGCAGCAGATCAGCCACATCCCAGGCACCACCGATCTGCGCATCCAGCAGCCCTTCAATCAGCCCATGTGGACGGTCACCGTCGATCGCACCCGTGCCCAGGAGGTTGGCTTTAGCCAGCGCGATGTGGCGCAGGACCTGCTCACTAGTCTCAGCGGCAGCTTTCAAACCTCCCCGACCTTCTATCTCAACCCGCAGAACCATGTCAGCTACAACATTGCCGTGCAAACCCCACAGTACGAGGTGAAGGATCTGCAGGAGCTGCAAAACTTTCCCATCGCCATCAACGGCTCCTCCCAGCAGCCGCAGATTCTGGGCAACCTCGCATCTCTCCAGCGAGGCACGGAGCCGGGAACGGTGAGCCACTACGATGCGCAGCCCATCATCGACATCTACGGCTCGGTCGAGGGGTCCGATCTGGCCAGCGTGGCAGGAAAGATTGAGAAGATTTTGAGCAACGGCGAATCGAATAAGCCGCGTGGCACCGAAATCACATTGCGCGGACAGATTGAGACCATGCACAGCTCCTTTCAGGGGCTGGCCTACGGGCTGATCTTCTCCATCGTGCTGGTCTACGCGCTGATCGTGGTCAACTTCCAGAGCTGGCTCGACCCATTCATCATCATTGCGGCGCTGCCCGGCGCGCTGGCCGGAATCGTGTGGATGCTCTTCCTTACCGGGACCCACATCAGCGTGCCCGCACTCACCGGATCCATTATGTGCATGGGAGTGGCCACGGCGAACTCAATTCTGGTGGTCAGCTTTGCCAAGGAACAGATGGGGAATGGCATGAACGCAGCACAGGCGTCGCTGATTGCCGGCTTCACCCGCTTTCGTCCGGTGGTTATGACAGCGTTGGCCATGATCATCGGCATGGTGCCGATGGCGCTGGGACTGGGCGATGGCGGTGAACAGAACGCACCTCTCGGTCGCGCGGTGATTGGGGGGCTTCTGCTGGCCACCTTTGGCACGTTGACCTTCGTTCCCGTCTTCTTCTCGTTGATGCATCGCAACGATCTGCCTGCCGTCGACGCGCAGCCCAAAACGCAGCATGAGGCCCAGTCATGATCAACAGAGGTGCCAAGAGCCATGGCAACCGGACCGAAACTACAGAAGCAGCGCCCATCGCGCGCACGGAGAACCAGCTATGAGCGACCCAGAGCCGAAGTTACCGCCAACACAGACCGATGAAACTGCACCGCCTGAAGTCTCGCGCCTGCTCGTGCTGATGCTGGTTGTCGTCATGCTCGTAGTAGCTGTCTTCTTCGCCATTACCGGTATCGCCCGGCGCGTCCATGCCAATACCGAACTTACCAGCTACACCAATGCCAATGCCGCGCCGCCTGTCTCCCTGGCGCAGCCGGTCTACGAGAAAGACGCGCGGGAGATCGTGCTTCCCGGTAACATGCAGGCCTTCACTCTGGCCCCTATCTATGCGCGCACCACGGGCTACGTCAAGTCCTGGTCGCACGACATCGGTTCGCATGTGCACGAGGGCGATCTGCTAGCTGTCATCGAGACGCCCGAGCTCGACCAGCAGCTTGCCCAGGCCAGGGCCGACCTGGCAACGGCCCAGAGTAATGCCGCGCTGGCTAAAATCACCGCCGCCCGCTACCAGAGCCTGATCGCGCAGAACGCCGTCTCGCAGCAGGATACTGACAATGCGCTGGCGCAGCTTCAGGCCACCAACACTGAAGTGAACTCAGCGCAGGCAAACATGCATCGTCTCGAGGAGTTGCAGTCCTTCGAGCGCATCGAGGCGCCCTTCGACGGCGTCATCACCGCGCGGAACCTGGACATCGGTCAGTTGGTTACCCCTGCCGGAAGCACAACCACGCCCGGCTCGGGCACCGTCTCCGGCAGCAAGGAAATCTTCGACATCTCCGCCACCCAGACGCTGCGCGTCTACATCAATGTTCCACAAGTTTATGCTCCGGATGCCAAAAACGGAGTCGCGGCCACCCTCACACTGCCCCAGTATCCGGGCCGCACCTTCCACGGCAAGCTGGTGCGCTCCTCCGACGCAGTGGATCCGGCCACGCGAACCCTGCTGGCCGAGGTGGATGTAGACAACCGCTCCGGCCAGTTGCTGCCTGGCAGCTATACCGAGGTTCACCTCAACGTCTCCAGTGCCGTGCCCGCGCTCATTGTTCCCGTCAGTGCGCTGATTCTTGAGCCCGACGGACTGCATGTTGCCACGGTCGATGCCACCAACCACGCTCACATCGTCAGCGTCACGCAGGGTCGAGACTCCGGTTCCACCATCGAGATTCTCGGAGGCCTCGCTCCCGGCCAGCCCGTCATCGCCAACCCGCCTGACTCGCTCACCGACGGCGAGCTGGTGCGCGTAGTTACGCCAGGCAGCGGCCCCACGGCTCAACCAGCGGAGACCAAGCCGTGAAGGCCACTCGCACATTTGCACAGATGGTACCGCTTGCGCTCACCGGGTGCGCGCTTGTGCTCGCCGGATGCAGGCCCGTTGGGCCAAACTACAAGGCCCCGCCCGTCCCCGCGCCGCCGTCCTACACGGAAGACGGCCACAACGGCGATTGGGCAGCAGCCCAGCCCGCCGACTCCACCGATCGCGGCGCCTGGTGGGTCCTCTATCAAGACGCCGACCTGAACACTCTGGAGCAGCACTGTGCCAGTGCCAACCAGAGTATTGCGGCGGCGCTGCACGTCTACGAGCAGGCCCACGACCTGGTACGCGAGACCCACGCCTCGCTCTATCCCACCGTCGCCATCGGCGGTTCGGCCACGCGCAACGCCATCGCTGCCAACGCCCCCCAGGTTGGCCCCACAACGCAACGCGACTACTGGGAGTTCCTGATCCCCCTCAGCATCGCGTGGGAGCCGGATTTATGGGGAGCCGTCCGGCGCCAGATCGAGTCCGCCTCGGCCAGCGCGCAGGCCTCCGCCGCCGACCTGGCAAGCACCCGCCTCAGCCTGCAAGGGCTGCTCGCCGTCACCTACTTCCAACTGCGCGGCATCGATCTACAGGCCAAGTTGCTGCGCGCCACCATCGATGCCTACACCCAGACGCTCGATCTGACACAGGTTCGCCTCAAGGGCGGCCTCAGCACAGAGAGCGATGTTGCCGAGGCCCAGGCGCAGTTGGAAGAGGCCCGCGCGCAGCTTGTCGACCTGGGCGTCGACCGCGCGCAGTACGAGCACGCCATCGCCGTTCTGGTTGGCGAACCCGCAACCAGCTTTCACATCATTGACGAGCCACTCGCCGGCGATCCTCCCGCCATCCCCACCGGCGTGCCGTCTGAGCTGCTGCAGCGCCGTCCGGACATTGCTGCCGCGGAGCGTCGCGTCGCCGCCGCCAATGCGCTGATCGGCGTCGCCAAGGCCGCGTACTACCCCAACATCACCCTGGGCGCGGAGGGCGGCATGGAGAGCGATCTGGTCAGCCGCATCTTCAGCTCCGGCAGCGGGGAGTGGAACGCAGGCCCATCCGCAAGCGAGCTTCTCTACGACGCGGGCCGCCGCAAGGCGCAGATGGACTACGCCATCGCCCAGCGCGAGCAGGCCACCGCGCTCTATCGGGAACAGGTATTGTCCGCCTTCCGCGATGTGGAGGACCAGCTCTCCGCGCTGCGCGTGCTGCAGCAGGAGGC
>DATKGA010000122.1:0-2309 GCA_035510935.1 Acidobacteriaceae bacterium | reverse complement strand
TGTCCAACAGGTGTCCGCTTGTTTTTTTAGCGGACACCTGTTGAGTGGGTCTACGCGGCCTGGGAAGAGTCAGCCTGGAGCGAGGCGGCGATGTTCCAGGGCAGGAGTTCGCTGATGCGGTTGATCGGATGTTCGGCGATCGTTGCCAGGACCGTGCGCAGGTAGAAGGCAGGATCGAGTCCGTTCAGCTTGGTTGTTCCGATAAGGCTATAGAGCGACGCGGCAGGTTGGCCGCCGGAATCGGCTCCCATGAAGAGATAATTCTTCCGTCCGATGGCCACGGCACGGAGCGCCCTTTCTGCCGAGCTGTTGTGTGTGCCTTGATAAGGTGCATTTTCCTCCCCGGTGCAAATCCGGGCCGGCAAACTCTCGCTCCAGCCGGAAACACTCGGGGCGGGTCAAGAGGCGACGAATGACCTGAAGCACTTCGAGAAAAGGCCTCTATCAGGAGGTTAGTGGTCCATGCAGGCTGCAACGCGAGTGAACGTCGAGCAGGCCTCGAAACAGCCAATGTGGGAGTCGACCCGCCATAACTTCGGGGAAGACCGCAGTCTTCGGTGAAGCGAGCGAGAAACGCAGCCGGAGGTCCCACCGGGGTAGTGACGGCGGCACGCATGGGAGATGGAGAATGCGCAACAAGGGAAGTCTGTGACCGTGGGCAGGAGATCGTTTGCCGAGCCCAACGATGAACCCGTGAGGGCCAGCATCGACGGACGCAGATGGCGGAGGGGTTCGTAGTACCGCTGAAGCCGGGTAACGCCGGTGGAGGGAAGGAGCCCTAACTCGTTTCAGTGAGGAAAGCGGCAGAGAGCCAGGTGATTGACGATGAGTCTAGGAACACCGAGTACGGTTGAGAAGCTACAGACCTCGCTACAGATGAAAGCTAAGACAGAACCGGCCTATCGTTTTTACTCTCTTTGGGACAAGGTCTGCCGTAAGGATGTCTTCGAGGAGGCCTATCGACGCTGCCGCGCGAATGCGGGAGCCGCCGGGGTGGATGGGGAGACATTCGAGCATATCGAAGATCAGGGAAGGGAGCGGTGGCTGGAAAGTCTGCGGGAGGAGTTGGTCGCGGGACGATACGCGTCGAAACCCCTCTTGCGGGTATGGATACCGAAGAGCAACGGAGGCCAGCGACCGCTGGGCATACCGACCATCCGCGACCGCGTGGTGCAGATGGCGGTGGTGCTGCTGATCGGGCCAATCTTCGAGGCGGATCTGCTGCCACAGCAGTACGGATTCCGTCCTGGAGTTGACGCCAAGATGGCACTCCGGCGAGTCTACTGGCATGTGACGCAGCACGGGAGACAAGAGGTCGTGGACGCAGATTTGCGCGACTACTTCACCTCGATTCCACACTCTCCCTTGATGCGCAGTCTGGCACGGCGCATCACCGATGGTCGATTGCTGAAGACGATCAAGCGCTGGTTGACAGTGCCGGTCGTAGAACGCATCGACGGGCGGCATGTCCAGACTGCCGAGGCGCGCAGAAGAAAACGGGGAACGCCGCAGGGCGGAGTCATATCGCCGTTGCTGGCCAACTGTTACTTCCGCCGTTTCCTGCTGGCCTGGCAGCAACACGGCCATCAGGAGCAACTCGACGCGTACATCGTGAACTATGCCGACGACTTCGTGATCTGCTGCCGTCCGGGAAATGCGGCGACAGCGATGGCGAGGATGGAGGCGTTGATGGCGCGGCTCGGGTTGGAGGTCAATACCACCAAGACTCGCATCGCCCGGCTGCCAGAAGAGTCATTTGATTTTCTGGGCTACACAGTCGGAGGTTTTCATGGCAAGGACGGACGCTTGTATGTCGGCACCCGACCTTCCGCGAAAGCTGTGCGAAGCCTGCTCAAACGAATCCATGAAAGGACCACGCCTCAGTGGTACGCGGATACTCCTCTGAGTACGGTAACCCGCATCAACACCCTGCTACGGGGTTGGTGTGGCTACTTCAATCAGGGGCCGGTCACGCTGACGCGTGAACGAGTCCGGCGCTACACAGAGACGCGGCTCCGGCGTTGGTTGTTGCGCCGATCGGGATACGGGGGAACCGGGCTTGCCCAGTTCCCGGCCAAGCATCTGTATGAGAAGCTCGGCTTGTACGATGTCCGGATCAAGCGTTGCGACCTGTCGAGTGCGAAGGTCTGATGAAGCGGGGGTAAGCCGGATGCGGGAAATCTGCATGTCCGGTTTGATGAGCGGGATGTGGAAACGGAGCAGGGTCAGGATAATGAGGCACCGGCAACCGAAAGGGCCGGATACAGATAGGCCAGACCTAAACCACCGCGCCACATCTCGACTCGACC